>KE354210.1 GCA_000415505.1 Streptomyces afghaniensis 772 | reverse complement strand
CGAACGCGACCCGCACCACCTGCTGAGCGTCATCGCCGAACAGCGCGTCACCTTCACGTATTTGGTGTCGTCCATGCTGGACGTCCTGCTGGAGATCGCCGGCGACTCCGGCCGGCTGGACAGCCTGCGGCACGTGTGGTGCGGCGGAGAGGTGCTGACCCCGGAGCTGTACGAGCGGTTCCGCACCAAGCTCGACATCCCCATGTACCACGGCTACGGCCCGGCCGAGACGACCATCGGCGTCTCCCACGTCATCTACCGGGGAGAGGCGGAACGCCTGTCGACGTCCATCGGCAAGGCCAACCCCAACACCCAGCTGTACGTCCTGGACGAGGAACTGCGCCCGGTCCCCGTCGGCGTCGGCGGCGAACTGTACGTGGGCGGCTTCCTCCTGGGACGCGGCTACGTCAACGCGCCCGGTCTGACGGCCTCCCGGTTCGTCGCCAACCCCTTCGCGAACGACGGCTCCCGCCTCTACCGCACCGGTGACCTCGCCCGCTTCGCCCCGGACGGCTCCCTCGACTTCCTCGGCCGCGCCGACAACCAGATCAAGATCCGCGGCATGCGGCTGGAGATCGAGGACGTCGAGGTCGGCCTCGCCGAGCACCCCGCCGTACGGCACACCTGCGTCGTCGCGCGGAAGAACACGGCGGGCGGCACCTACCTGGTGGGCTACGTCATCCCGGCCGCCGGCAGCGAGGACCTGCGGGCGGACGAGGTCAAGGCGTGGGCCGCCGAGCACATGGTCGAGTACATGGTGCCCGCCCACATCGTCGTGCTCACGGAGTTCCCGCTCACCGCCAACGGCAAGCTCGACCGCAACGCCCTGCCGGAGCCCACGATCGGCACGGGCACGCTCGTACGGCCCACCACCGACGACGAGCGCGCGGTCTGCGCGGCGGTGGCGGCGGTGCTGCGGCTCGAAGAGGTCGGCGTCGACCAGGACTTCTTCCAGCTCGGCGGCGACAGCATCCTGGCGATCTCGCTGCTGACCGCGCTGCGCGACGCGGGCCTCTACGTCACGGCACGGCAGATCTTCACCCACAGCACCGTGGGGGCCCTGGCCTCGGTCGCGAGCCGGGAGGACGTCTCCACGGTCGACCACCGCGATGTCGCGACCGGACCCGTCGTGGGATCGCCCATCGTGCAGTGGCTCGGCGAGACCACCGACGCCATCGACGGCTTCGTGCAGTCGGTCATGCTGAACACCCCGCCGGACCTGACCGCAGACGCTCTCGACGAGATCCTCACCGCCCTGGTCCGCAGGCACGACATGCTGCGTGCCAGGCTGGTGCGCGGAAGCCGCTGGAGCTTCGACATCCCGGAGCCTGACCGGACCGTCGCCGGATGGCAGGAGAGCGACCGGCCGCTCGACGCATGCGTCGCACTCGCCACCGACGCCCTGGACCCCGACAACGGTGTGATGCTGCGCGCCGTCTGGCGCCGCGCGGCGCGGCAGCTGGTCCTGGTCGCCCATCACGTGGTGATCGACGGCGTGTCCTGGCGGATCCTGATGGACGACCTGGCCACGGCCTGGCGGCACTTCACCTCGGACACCCCGATCGAACTGCCCCCGGTGGGCACGTCCTTCCGGCGCTGGACGCAACTGCTGGAGCGCGCGGCGTTCGACGCGGACAGCTCCTACTACTGGCGTCCCCTGCCGACGGAGGACCAGCCGGTGGGCAGGCGCGCGCTGTCCGACGCCGACACCGTCGCCACGGAGCGACTGCGGACCGTCTCGGCCGGCCCGGAGATCACGGCCGCGCTGCTGGGCGAGATCCCCGCGAAGTTCCACGCGGGCGTCAACGACGTCCTGCTGACCGGGCTCGCCGTCGCGCTCGCCCGCTGGCGCCGCGACCTGGGACAGGACCAGACCTTCGCCCACATCGAACTGGAAGGCCACGGCCGCGAAGGACAGTTCGTGGCCGCCTCCGCCGGCTTCGAACCCGAACTGTCGCGGACCGTGGGCTGGTTCACCACCCTCTTCCCGGTGACCGTCGACCCCGGCACGGCGGCCGACCTCACCGCACCCGCATACCTGACCGCCGCCCTCAAGGCGGTCAAGGAAGACCTCGCCCGGGTGCCGGACAACGGCGTCTCCTACGGTGCGCTGCGGTACCTGACCGACACCGAGTTCGACGCGCCCGCACCGCAGGTGCTCTTCAACTACCTGGGCCGCTTCGCCGCGGGCGAACCCGGCGACTGGCAGCTCGCCCGGACCACCGGCCAGCTGGGCGAGAAGCGCGACCCGCGAATGCGCCTGCCGCGCGCCCTCGAGTTCAACGCGATCGCCGAACCGGACCCGACCGGCGAGTACGACCTCGTCACCACCATCTCCTGGCCCGACGGCATGTTCACCGACGAGGACATCACGACCATCGGCGGCTACTTCCGGGACGCCCTCGCCGGACTGGCCGCACTCGACCCGCAGGGCGGCCACTCGCCCAGCGACTTCGCCCTGGTGCCGCTCACCCAGGCCGACGTCGACGCCCTGGACGGCCCGGCCCTGCGGGACATCCTGCCGCTGACGCCGTTGCAGGAGGGCCTGTACTTCCACTCCGTCTTCGACGACAACTCGGCCGGAGCCTACGTCGAACAGCAACTGCTCACCCTGGACGGCGAGGTGGACGCCGACCGGCTCGCGGCTGCGGCCACCCGGCTGCTCACGCTGTACCCCAACCTGGCCGCCCGGTTCGTGGCCCTCGCCGACGGCCGCGTGGTCTCCGTACTGGAGAGCGGCGTCGAGGCGCCCTTCACGACCCTCGACCGCCCCGGCATCACCGACACCGAGCTGCGCGACCTGGCCGAGCGGGACCGCCGCGCCGGATTCGACCTCGCGACCGGCTCGCTGATGCGGTACATCCTCGTCCGCGGTGGTCCCGGCCGGAACGTCCTCGTGCAGACCGTGCACCACATCATCGCCGACGGCTGGTCGGTGCCGCCGATGCTCCGCGCCCTGCTCGCCGAGTACCACGCGCCGGGGACCGTCTACCCGATCGGCGGCTTCTCCGACTACGTGGCCTGGCTCGCCGGACGCGACGCCGACGAGAGCGACCGGGTGTGGCGCGAGCAGCTCGCCGGGCTTCCCGGCCCCTCGCTGGTCGCCGAGGGGCACACCCCGTCCGACCGGTTCGCCGACACCGCCGTGCGGCCGGAGCACGACATCGACGCGGCCGCACGGTCGGCCGGCGTGCCGCTGAGCGTGGCCGTGCACAGCGCCTGGGCGGTCACGCTGGGCCGCATCCTGCACGGACAGGACGTGGTGTTCGGCTCCACGGTGTCCGGCCGCGACGCGGATGTGCCCGGCATCGAGGACATGGTGGGCCTGTTCATCAACACGATCCCGGTCCGCGCCCGTTGGACCGCCACCACCACCGCACGTGACCTCCTCGCCTCGGTGCGGGAACACCAGGGCGCGGTCCTGCCGCACCAGCACGTCTCCCTGGCCAGGATCGGCCGCCAGGCCGAGGCCGGCTCGCTGTTCGACACCCTCGTGGTGTTCGACGTCGCGACCGACGTGGACGCACTGCGCCGACCCGGCGACACCCTGGCCGTCACCGGCCTCGTCAACGAGGGCGCACCGCACTACCCGCTGACCCTGGTCGTGGAACGCGCACTCGACGGCAGCCCGCGCTTCAACCTGATCTACGACGGCGAACTGCTGCGGGAGACGACCGCCCAGGCGATCCTGCGCACGTTCACCTCGACCCTCACCGCCCTGCTCACCCGGCCGGACACCCTGGTCGACGACGTGGCCTCGGAGGCCGACCGGCGCCCCGCGCACATCACCCCGACCACCCTCGGCGGCCTGTTCGACGCCGCCGCGCGGCGCGACCCGGCCGCCACCGCCGTCACCCAGTGCGGTCTCGACGGCCGTACCCGGTCCCTGACGTACGGCGAACTGGCCCACGCCAAGGACGATTTGGCAGCCGCTCTGCGCGCCGCCGGAGTCGGCCCCGGCCGACGGGTCGCCGTCGCCGTCCCGCGGTCCGTCGAGCAGGTCGTCGCCCTGGTCGCGATCGTCGCCGCGGGCGGCGCGTACGTACCGCTGGACCTGGCCTACCCGGACGAGCGGCTGGAGTACATCCTCGCCGATGCCGCGCCGCAGGTCGTCCTGGTGGACCGTGAGCAGCGCGACCGCTTCACGGAACTCCTGACCCGTACGGGCGTACGGGCCCGCGTACTCGTCCAGGGCGACGAACTTCCGCAGGCCACCCCCGCGCACCCAAGTCGGGAGCCCGGCTGGCACGACCCCGCCTACGTGATCTACACCTCCGGATCGACCGGCCGGCCCAAGGGCGTCGTCGTCCCGCACTCCAGCGTGGTGACGCTGCTCGCCAACACCCAGCCCGACATGGACTTCGGCCCGCACGACGTCTGGGTCCAGTTCCACTCCTTCTCCTTCGACTTCGCGGTCTGGGAGCTGTGGGGAGCGCTGGCGTACGGCGGTGAGCTGCTGGTGCCGGAGTACGGGCTGACCCGCTCCCCGGTCGACTTCCACCGGCTGGTGCGCGAGCGCGGGGTGACCGTGCTCAACCAGACGCCGTCCGCCTTCTACCAGTTCATCGAGGCCCACCGGCACGCCGGCGAGCCGCTGCCCGCCCTGCGCCGCGTCATCTTCGGCGGCGAGGCACTGGACCTCGGGCGGCTGCGCGGCTGGGTCGAACGGCACGGCACCGGCTCGCCCGAGCTGGTCAACATGTACGGCATCACCGAGACCACCGTCCATGTCACCCACCGCGTACTGACCGAGGAGGACTTCGGCCCCGGCGACGACGTCAGCCCGATCGGCGGCCCCATACCCGGCCTCGTCACCCACCTCCTCGACGACCGCCTCCGCCCGGTGCCGCCCGGCCGGGTGGGCGCCATCTACGTCGCCGGCGACCAGGTCTCGCTCGGCTACCTGGGCAGGCCCGGGCTCACCGCGGGCCGGTTCGTGGCGAACCCCTTCGCCGGGGACGGCTCCCGCATGTACCACACGGGCGACCTGGCCCGCCGCACCCTGGACGGCGAGCTGGAGTTCGTAGGCCGCGCCGACGACCAGGTCCAGCTCAAGGGCTTCCGCATCGAGCTGGGCGAGGTCGAGACAGCGGTCCGGGAACTCGACGGCGTGGTCGACGTGGCCGTGACGGTGGCGGACAGCGGGGATCACTTGGTGGCGCACGTGGTGGGCCGGGTACCGGGGGACTTCGCCGGGCAGCTCTCCACGAAGCTGCCCGTGCACATGATCCCGGGCCTGGTGATGCCGGTTGAAGCACTGCCTCTTACGGTGAACGGCAAGCTGGATCGAAAGGCCTTGGCGGAGCAGGCACTTGGGGGCGCGGGGCTGTATCAGTTTGCGGCTCCGCCGCGGGGCGCGACAAGCCACGACGCACCCGCAGACGAAAGCTCAGCTGTAGCCGCACTCGTCGACATCTTCACCCAGACACTGCCCGGCACGGAGGTGGACGCAGACACCGACTTCTTCCACGCCGGAGGCGACAGCATCATCGCCATCACGGTCGTGAACAGGGCCAGGACACTCGGCCTGCCCATAGCCCCCCGGGACGTGTTCCTCCACAAGACCCCCCGCGCGCTCGCCGAACATCTGGCGACACGTACACCACAGACCGCCGCTCCCACCCACCGCGAGGACGGCCCGCTCCCCCCGACGCCGATCATCCTGCGCCAACGCGAACTGGGCGGCTCACTCGCCCGTTTCGCCCAGGCCAGAACGCTCGTGGTCCCGGACAGCTCCTTCGCCGAGGTCGAACGCGCCGCCAGCGCCGTAGTCGCCGCACATCCCACCTTGCGACTGAGGCTCGGTACCGAACACGGAGTGTGGACCCTCCGCACCGAACCCGCCCGCGAAGTCACCGTCGTACGCCCGGACACTCCCGACGCCACGACCGCCGCGAACGAGGCCGCCGGACGGCTCGACCCCGAGTCGGGCGAGGTCGTCGCCTTCTCCTGGCTGGAGGAGAGCCGGACCCTGGTCGTCACCGTCCACCACCTCGCCGTCGACTCGGTGTCCTGGCTGATCCTGCTGGACGACCTGGCCACGGCCCTGCGCGGTGCGCCCTTGGCCCCGCCGACCACGTCCTACGCCGAGTACGCCGAAGCACTGACGCTCCAGGCGGCCCAGGACGTCGACGACCTCGGACACTGGATCACCACTCTCCAGGCGCCCGCGCTGCTGCCCGCGGTCGAGGGTTCGCGCGAGACCACGGTCGTCCTCCCGCCCGAGCTGACCGACGGCGTCACCCGTACCGCCCCCGCCGCACTCGGCGTCGGCCTCACCGAGCTGCTGTGCGGAGCCCTGCGCACCGCGCTGACACACATCCAGCCGTCACCCAGCGACCTCGCGATCGACCTGGAGCGGCACGGCCGGGTCCCGGTGCTCGAACAGCACGACTACGCCCGTACCGTCGGCTGGTTCACCGCCATCGCACCCGTACGGCTCACCGCGCACACCGACCCCGTCGCAGCCGCACGCGAGGTCGCCGAACGCCAGCCGGACGAGCGCGCCCACGTCGCCTACGGACAGCTCAGGTATCTCAACCCGCAGACGGCCCCGCTGCTCACCGCCCGCCCGCAGGTCCTGTTCAACTACCTCGGCCGGGGCAGCGAGTCGCAGGCCGTGCACCTCACCGGCGGCGACCAGGGCAGCCCGTACGCCGTCGAGGTCAACGCCTGGCTCGACGAGACCACCGGCAGCCTGCACACGGCCTTCACTCTCGCCGGGGGCGTCCCCGACGAGATCACCGAGCACTGGCACCGCGCACTCCAGCGCATCGCGGACGCCGCCACGACAGCCGAGCGCACCGCACCGGTCACCCCGCTCCAGCGGGGCCTGTACTTCCAGGCCCAGATGGCGGGCTCGGCCGGGCACTACGTGGCGCAGAGCTGGTTCACGTTCGACCGGCGCCTGGACACGGGCGCGCTGGCCGAGGCGATGGCGTACGTGATCGCCCGGCACCCGGTCGTGGGCGCCGGCTTCACGACCGACTCCGACGGCAACCCCGTCCAGATCCTCAAGGCCGGCCGGCGGGTCGACGTCCGCACGATCGAGCTGGCGGCGGACGCCGAGGTCGACGCCCTGCGGGCCCGGGACCGCGACACCGGGTTCGATCCGGGCGAGCCACCGCTGATCCGGCTGACCGCGGTGCGTCTGCCCGACGGTCGCGACGGCCTGCTGCTCAGCTACCACCTGCTGCTGTGGGACGGCTGGTCCCGCGAGATCATGCTGCGGGACCTGTTCGACGCGTACGAGGCCGCCGTCGCGGGCGAATCGCTCGACGCGGCCCCGGCCACGCCGAGCTTCGAGGACTACGCCCGGGCGCTCGACGCCAAGGACTCCGCCGTATCGGAACGCTTCTGGGCGGAGCAGCTGGCCGGCCTCCCCGGCCCCACGCTGCTCGCCGGACCGGCGCCGTCCTTCTCGGACGACCTGCCGCGCGCGCTCGTGCACACGCTGTCCGCCGAACAGTCCGACCTGCTGCGGGAAGCGGCCAGGACGCACGGCGTCACGCTGAACTCCGTGCTGACCGGAGCCTTCGGCCTTCTCCTCGGCGCCCACACGGGCCGCAGTGACGCCGTGTTCGGCGTGACCGTCTCCGGCCGGGAGGGCGAGGGACTGTCCGACATCGTCGGAGTGCTGCTCAACACCGTGCCCATGTGGACGCGGCCCCGGCCGGACGACACCGTCCGCGACTACCTCTCGGCGGTGCAGACGGCCAGGGTCGAGGCGATGGAACACGAGCACCTGGGGCTCGGCGAGATCCAGCGGGCCAGCGGCCACGACACCCTGTTCGACAACCTGTTCGTGCTCCAGAACTTCCTGGACATGGACGCGTTCGCCGAGATGAACGCCCGGCACGGCATCACCTCGGTGCAGGCCGACGACTCCACGCACTATCCGTTCACCTGGGTCGTCACGCCCGGCGACCGCCTCACCGTCAAGCTGGAGTACCGCGACGAGGACACCGGCAACGCCCGTCGTCTCCTCGACGACTACCTGCGCGTGCTGGAGGACCTGGCCCGCTCGACCGGCCCGGTGGGCGCGCTGCGGGGCCTGGGACCGGAGCCCTCGCGGGGCGAGCGCACGGACGTCGGCACGGACACCGTCGTCGACCGGTTCGACCGGGCGGCGGACCGCGCACCGGAGCGGATCGCACTCGTCGCCCACGGTTCGACCATGACGTTCGCCGAACTCCGGGACCGCAGCCGCGCGGTGGCGGGTGTGCTCGCCCGGCGCGGCATCGGCCCCGAGACGAACGTCGGTCTCGCGATCCCGCGCTCCCTCGACTCGATCGTGGCGCTGTTCGCCGTGCTGCGGGTCGGCGCCGCGTACGTGCCGCTGGAGCTGGACCACCCGGACGAGCGGATCGCCGCGATCGTCGCGGACGCCCGCCCGGAGGTGATCCTCACCGTGAGCGCCGTGTCGCCCCGGCTGACCTCGCTGAACGGCGACCTGATCGAGCTGGACCGCCCGCTGCCCGAGGCCGAGCCGTTTGTGACGTTCGCACCGGACGACCCGGACCGCCTGCGGCACCCCGCGTACACGATCTACACCTCCGGCTCGACCGGCAAGCCCAAGGGCGTGGTGACCGAGTACGCCGGACTCACCAACATGCTGATCAACCATCAGCGCCGGATCTTCGAGCCGGTGCTGGCGGAGCACGGCCACCGGATCTTCCGGATCGCGCACACCGTGTCGTTCGCGTTCGACATGTCCTGGGAGGAGCTGCTGTGGCTCGCCGACGGGCATGAAGTGCACGTCTGCGACGAGGAGTTGCGCCGCGACGCGCCCCGGCTGGTCGAGTACTGCCTGGAGCACGGGATCGACGTCGTCAACGTGACCCCGACCTACGCCCAGCAGCTCGTGGCCGAAGGCCTGCTCGACGACCCGGAACGCCGGCCGCCGCTGGTGCTGCTCGGCGGCGAGGCCGTCACCCCGACGCTGTGGCAGCGACTCGCCGAGACCGGGGGAACGGTCGGCTACAACCTCTACGGACCCACCGAGTACACCATCAACACCCTCGGCGTCGGCACCTTCGAATGCGCGGACCCGGTGGTGGGCGTGGCGATCGACAACACCGACGTCTACGTCCTCGACCCGTGGTTGCGGCCGTTGCCGGACGGCGTCCCCGGTGAGCTGTACGTGTCGGGCGTCGGCATCGCGCGCGGCTACCTCGGGCAGCCCGCGCAGACCGCGCACCGCTTCGTCGCCTGCCCGTTCGGGGAACCCGGCGAGCGCATGTACCGCACCGGGGACCTGGTGGTCCGCCGGCCGGACGGCAACCTGATGTACCTGGGCCGCACCGACCAGCAGGTCAAGATCCGCGGGCATCGCGTCGAACTCGGCGAGGTGGAGGCGGTGTTCGCGGCGCACCCGGCGGTGCGGTTCGCCGCCGCGGTCGCCCAGCCCGACCCACAGGTCGACGGCGCGTACCGGCTGGCCGCCTATCTGGTCCTGGACGGGGCCGAGTTGGCCACCGTGGCCGCCGAAGTCGGCGCCGGGCTGCCGGACTTCCTGCGCCCCACGCACTACGCCCAGGTCGACAGCATCCCGCTGACGGTGAACGGGAAGGCTGACACCAAGGCGCTGCCGGAGGCCAAGCCGCTGGGCGCGCTGACCACGGTGGGGGAGCGGGGGCCCGAGACCGAGACCGAAACCGTGGTCTGCGAATACTTCGCCGAGGCACTGGACCTGGACGACGACGAGGTGAGCGCGGTGAGCGACTTCGTGTCCCTCGGAGGACACTCCATGCTGGCGGTGCGGCTGATCGGGCTGCTCCGCCGCGAGTACGGTCCAGTGATCACGATCCGTGATCTGTTCACCCTGCGCACCCCGGAAGCGATTGCCCGCCACCTCGATGACAACTCCTGACACGCAGCGGCCCCGCTCGGGGTCCGACATCCTCCGCACCGCACTGCGCCGCAACGTCGGCGCCATGGCCGGCGGCACCCTCCTCATGGGCATGTACCAGGCGGGCGAGACGGCCTTCCCCATCGCGCTCGGCCTGATCGTGGAGCACACGATGCGGGACCGGAGCCTCGGCGCGCTCGGACTCTCGATCGCCGTACTGGCCGTGATCATCACGACCGTGTCGCTGTCCTGGCGATTCGGGATGCGCATCCTTCAGAAGGCCAACACGACGGAGGCACACCGCTGGCGCGTGAAGGTCGCCGCCTGCGGGCTCCAGCCGGTGGCCAGGGACGTCGACCTCAAGTCCGGCGAGGTGCTGACCATCGCCACCGAGGACGCCGACCAGACCGCCGACATCATCGAGGTGGTGCCGCTGCTGATCAGCTCGCTGGTCGCGGTGGTGGTCGCCGCGGTCGCGCTGGGCCTGGCCGACATCCGGCTCGGCCTGCTGGTCATCGTGGGAACCGTCGCGATCCTGTCCTGCCTGAGCGTGCTGTCCAAGCGGATCGGCACCAGCACCCAGGAACAGCAGGCCCGGGTGGCACGGGCGGGCGCGAAGGTCGCCGACCTGATCACCGGCCTGCGCCCGCTGCACGGCTTCGGCGGCAACCACGCGGCGTTCCGCTCCTACCGTGAGGTCAGCACGGAGGCGAAGGTCCAGGCGATCACCGTCGCCAAGGTGAACGGCGCGTACGCGGGCACCGCCCTGGCCCTCAACGCGGTCCTCGCCGGCGCCGTGACGCTGACGGCGGGCTGGCTGGCGTTCGACGGCCGGATCAGCATCGGCGAACTGGTCATGGCGGTGGGCCTGGCGCAGTTCATCATGGAACCGCTGAAATTGTTCTCGGAGATGCCGAAGTACGTCATGATGGCGCGCGCCTCGGCCGAGCGCATGGCACTGGTGCTGACCGCGCCGCCGGTGATGACGCCGGGATCCGAACGCCCGGCCGAGAGCGCGGACGTGGAGATCGACTGCGTCCGGTACGGAACCCTGCGCAAGCTCAAGTTCCAGGTGTCCGCAGGGGAGTTCGTGGCGATCGCCGCCTACCAGCCGCGCACGGCCGCCGACCTCGCGTCGATCCTGGCCGTGAACGTCCCGCCCGGCACGTACGAGGGAACGGTGCGGGTCGGCGGGCGGGACCTCGCGGACCTGTCGGTTGAGGCGGTCCGCGAGCACGTCCTGGTGAACCCGTACGACGGGGAGATCTTCGCCGGGACGCTCCGCTCGAACATCGACCCGTCGGGCACCAGCCGCATGGTCCCCGAGGCCGTCGAGGCGTCCATGCTGACCGACGTCGTCGCCCTCCACCGCGAAGGCCTCGACTACGGCGTCCGCGACCGCGGCGCGAACCTCTCCGGGGGACAGCGCCAACGGCTCTCCCTGGCCCGCGCCCTGGCCGCCGACAGCGACGTCCTGGTCCTGCACGATCCGACGACGGCCGTCGACGCGGTCACGGAACAGCTCATCGCCCGCAACGTCGCGAAGCTGCGCCGGGGCCGCACCACCATCGTCCTCACCAGCAGCCCGGCCCTCCTGGACGCCGCCGACCGGGTCCTCGTCCTGGACGACGGAGTCGTCACGGCCGAGGACACCCACCGGAACCTGCTGGCCAAGGACGAGAGCTATTGCTCGGCGGTGGCCAGGTGAAGCGCCCCGTAAGGGGCGCGGGGAACTGCGCGATCAACCCCCACCGGCCCGCGGACAATCACCTGGACCCCAGTGCCCAGGCGACATCCCTCAGCAGGGCATGCCGCCACCCCACCCGATCATGCCCGGAGGCCGACCGCGAAACCCGCACGGTCGCCCCGGCCTGCTCGGCCAAAACCTCCACCGCCTCACAATGCGGCAGCATCCGCGTCTCATGCTCCCCCACGTCGAACGCGACCCGCAGCCCCGACAGATCCGCCCCCTCCCGCAGCCGCTCCGCGATCGCCCACCCACCGGACCCCCAACGGATCCGCCGAACCCACCGCATCGGACGTCCACCAGAACGACCCCGACTGACAGGCCACACGCGACACCACCCCCGGAAACTCCAGCGCCGCGTACATCGCACTCAACCCCCCGAGGCTCTGCCCGGCGACCACCAGCCGGTCAAGGTCGGCGGTCACCCCCGACTCCGCCACCAGCGGCAGCAGTTCGTCCCGGACCGCCTCCCACAGCTCGCCTCGGCATGCGAACTCGGCCTCCCTGTCCTTGGCCGGCAGGAAGACGAGGGTGACCGGCGGCATCTCCCCACTGGCGACCGCCGAGTCGAACGCGCTCATGGCCGGGTGCAGATACAGCCAGTCGTCCCCGTCGAGCAGCAGGACCACCGGCCCGCCACCGCCCGCCGGATGCACGCGCACGGTCCGCCGCCCGCCCAGCCGTTCACTGGCCCAGCGGATCCGGGAACGGGGGAGGGGCAGTACGCCGTCGGCTCCGACAGCGGGCCAGTGCGGCTGAGGCGGCGCGTCCGGCGTCGCGGCGATGGACCGGTCACCGCCGGCCCCGACCGGGTTGAGCGGATCCGCGTACAACTCCTCGCCCACGCGGAACTGGTACGTCACCCGCAGCCGCGCGGGCATGCGCACCTCGGCGTACCAGCAGTCCGTGTCGCCGAACCGGCGCAGGGGCACCGGCTCTGACCAGCTCTCGAAGTCGATGCTCGCCGCATCGGACCCACGCCTCAGGAAGAGGGTCGTCCAGCCGTCGCCGTCGGGTATCGACGCGGGTGTCCGCGCGGCCGCCCAGAACGCGTCGGTGCCGGGTGTGCCGGGCAGTCCGAATCCGGCGAACGTGTCTTCCCCCACCAACCTCATTGCACGTCTCCTTGTGGAGCGGAAAGCGAGAAGGCTAAGCTCACTTGCGATTAGGCGAGCCTAACCTAATTTTCATAGGAGGCACCGGTACATGAGCACCAACCCCTTCGACGACTCCGACGGCCGTTTCCTCGTCCTCGTGAACGACGAGGGCCAGCACTCGCTCTGGCCGTCTTTCGCGGACGTGCCCGGGGGCTGGACGATCGCCTTCGAGGAGAACACCCGGGAGGCTTGCCTGGAGTACGTCGAGGCCAACTGGACCGATCTGCGCCCCCGTTCCCTCGCCGAGTCCATGGACGCCTGACGCCCGATGCTCTGCACCAGACTGACGAACGCCCGCTTCGTCACCATGGACCCGGCCCACCCCGTCGCCCACGACCTGGGCATCTGGCGGGGCCGGATCGTCGGCCTGGACGAGGCCGTGACCTCGCTGCCCGCACGGGAGGTGATCGACCTTCAGGGCGCCACCGTACTGCCCGGGTTCATCGACGCCCACGTGCACGTGGCCTGGACCGGCCTCAAGCAGAACACGCCGAGCATCGCGGGCCGCACGCGGATCGACGAGGCCCTGGCCGTCGTGGCGGAAGCCGTCCGCCGGACCGGATCGCCCGGCGCGTGGGTCAGTATCGCCGGCTACGACCAGCGGGCCCTGGGCCGCCATCTGACCGCCGCCGAACTGGACCGGGTGAGCGACGGGCACAAGGTGTTCGTGCTCCACGACTCCGGACACGGATGCGTCGTCAACACCGCCGTCCTGGACCTGCTGCCCGCCGACGTCCCCCACGAGAACGGCTTCCTCGCCGAGGGCGCGATGGGCGCCGCCCGCGCGCTGCGTCTTCCGTACTCCCAGGAAGAACTCGCCGAGGCGATCGGACGCGCCGCCCGGACCTGCGTCGCCGAAGGCGTCACCGCCTGCGCCGAGGCGGGCATCGGAGGCACCCTCTTCGGGCACAGCCCCGTCGAACTCGGTGCCTACCAACTCGCCCGCGAGAAGGGCCTGTTGCCGCTACGCGTTCAGCTCATGGTTGCCGCCGACCGGCTGCGGCCCGTCGCCGCGCACGAGGCCGACGGCATCCCCAGAGCCCTCGACCTCGGCCTGCGCACGGGCTTCGGCGACGACTGGCTCTCCGTCGGCGCCCTGAAGGTCTACACCGACGGCGGCATGATGGCCCGTACCGCCGCGCTGAGCACCCCGTACGAAGGGCTGGACCACACGGGGCAGTTGCAGGACGACCCGGAGACGCTCACCGAGACGATCGTGGCGGGCCACCTCGCCGGCTGGCAGCTCGCCGTGCACGCCATCGGCGACCGCGCGGCCGACGTCGCCCTCGACGCCCTGGAACGGGCCCAGCGCCTCCGCCCGCGCCACGGTGTCCGGCACCGCGTCGAACACGCGGGCCTCATCCGCCCCGACCAGCTCTCGCGCATGGCGCGGCTCGGCGTGAGCGCGGTCGTCCAGCCCAACTTCCTGCGCTACTTCGGCGACGACTACGCGGCGATCATGGGCGAGGAGCGGGCGCCGTGGCTGTACCGGGGCAAGGCATTCCTGGACCACGGCATCACCCTCGTCGGCAGCTCCGACCGGCCGGTCACCGACGGATCCCCACTGCGGGCCGTCCAGTTCATGGTCGAGCGCGTCTCGCGGTCCGGCCGGGTGATCGGCCCGGACGAGGGCATCACCGTGGACGAGGCGCTGCGCGCCTACACCGTCGCCGGCGCCTATGCCTGCCACTGGGAGGACAGCGCCGGCAGCCTCTCCCCGGGCAAGCGCGCCGACCTGGTGGTCCTCGGCGACGACCCGTGGCGCGTCGACACCTCCCGCATCGGCGACATCGAGGTCGTGGCGACGTACGTCGACGGCCGCGATCGACGCGACGGCGGATCCGAAAGCGGGGCAGGGAAGCCTTGAACACGGCCACGCCGTCCACCGCACCGCCGCTGCCGCCTGCTCCACTCACAGCGACCTCGGTCGTACGCCCCGCCCGCTCGGAGGACGCCGCCGCACTCGCGGACTTGTCCCAACCCTTCGTGCACTCGGGGGCGTTACGCCCGCGACCCGTCTCGCTCTACGCCGCCCACGCGGCCGACTTCCTCGTGGCCGAGGGACCCGACGGCACCTTGGAGGGCTGCCTGGCCCTGCGCGTCCACGCGGCAGACGCGGAGGGGAGCCGCCATCCCGCGGGCGTCCTCTACAACTTCTGCGTGGCCCGGCACCGGCAGGGCAGCGGACTGGGAGGCCGGCTGCTGCGTGCGGTGCTGGCCAGGGCGCGCGCCCAGTCGGTGGGTTCCTTGTTCACCGCGACGGTCGGCAGCGGCAGCCTCTTCCTGCGGCACGGGTTCGCCCCGGCCGGCCTGCGCCTCGCGCCTCCGGCCTGGGCGACGTCCCTGGACCCGCGCCGCAACGCGCGCGTCCTCGCGCGAACCCTCTGACGGCGGCGGATCCGGTCCTCAGGGGGAGCTCGCTCCGGCGCACGGGGCATCGGAGCTGTGCTCCGGCAACACCGTGGTACCGGGGCTGTTCCGGCCCAGCACGCCCCGCAACAGTGCGTGCGGCACGCGGCCGTCGAGCACATGCGCCCCGCGCACGCCGCCGCGGACGGCCCGCAGACAGCCCTCCATCTTCGGCAGCATCCCGGCCGCCAACCCCGGTAGCAGCTCGGCCAGTTCATCCGCCGTCAGGCGCTCGACCACCTCGGTGCTGTGCGGCCAGTCGGCGTACAGCCCCGCCACGTCGGTGAGCACCACCAGACGGGCGGCGCCGAGGGCGACGGCCAGTGCCGACGCCGCCAGATCGGCGTTCACGTTGTAGACCTGCGCGTCCTCACCGCGGGCCACGGGGGAGACCACGGGGATGTGCCCCTGCTCCAGGAGCGTGCGCACCGCGCGCGGGTTCACGTCGACGACGTCACCGACCAGACCGATGTCCACCGCCCGGCCGCCCACCCAGGCCGGCCGCCGCACGGCCGTCATGGTGTGCGCGTCCTCGCCCGTCATCCCCACGGCGAGCGGGCCATGAGCGTTGATGTGACCGACCAGCTCCCGCTGGACCCGTCCCGTCAGCACCATGCGCACCACGTCCATGGTCTCCGGGGTGGTGACCCTGAGACCCGCCTCGAAACGGCTCTCCAGGCCGAGGCGGTCGAGCATCGCGCTGATCTGCGGTCCGCCGCCGTGCACGACCACCGGGCGCAGACCCGCGTGCCACAGCTCCACGACGTCGTGGGCGAACGCCTGCTGGAGGCCGGGGTCCACCATGGCGTGGCCGCCGTACTTGACGACGACCGTGCTGCCCCTGAGCTCCTCCGGCGGGCGGAACTTCTCGGTGGGGCAGGTCGCGACCTGATCGGTTCGGCTCACGCTCACAGGTGTCACTTAACTGAGCCTAACCTAATTAGACCCGGTCGGGGAGTGCCGCTCCGGCTGAGTAGGAGCGTCGTCGCTCGGCGTATCTGGGTATCCCGCCGTTAAAAATCGGGTCCGGTTGCCGATGAAGCTGCCTCGGCGGCCACCGCAGACTGCTTGCATAACCCCTGAACCCGGTCAAACCAACCCAGAAGGACCTTCCCGAGATGTCAGCGCATGCCGATATCCCGCCACGTCTCGATTGCGGCCTTGTTGCAGCGAGTAGCCGCCAACTGCTCGGGAAGCGTGTTTTTGACCTCGTCCTCGCCCTGCTTGCACTGATCCTTCTGTCGCCGGTCTTTCTGGTGGCGGCATGCGCGATCAAGCTGTCTTCCGCGGGACCGGTCCTTTTCCTGCAAGAGCGAGTCGGCCGCGACGGGAAGCCCTTCAGGATGTTCAAGTTTCGCTCGATGTGTCTGGATGCGGAGCGTCAGCGGTCGGCGTATCTGGACCTGAACGAATGCGCCGGTCCCCTCTTCAAGATCGGTCACGATCCGAGGGTCACCCCGGTGGGACGCGTTCTTCGCACGTGGAGCATCGATGAGCTGCCACAGCTGCTGAACGTCGTACACGGCGAGATGAGCCTCGTCGGCCCACGGCCTCCCCTTCCGGAGGAGTGTGAGCTCTATGGTCCGCGGGAGCGGCTGCGATTGCTCGTGAAGCCCGGTATCACATGCATCTGGCAGGTCAGCGGCCGCTCCGACGTCGAGTTCGCCGAACAAGTGCGGATGGACCTGGACTACATCGCCCAGTGGGACCTCCTGCTGGACATCACGCTCCTGGTCAGGACGGTGCCGGCCGTGCTCGCGCGCCGAGGCGCGTACTGAGGGCTTCCCAGGGGGCGAGGCTCACAAGGCGAAGCTCACACCAGCAGCTCCGAGACGACTGCGTGCAGGTTCAGGGGGTCCTGGGGATCCTGATCGGCGCCGCGGGCGTGAAGGAGCAGCGCCTGGTGGGTGAACATCGCAGACCAGGCATTGGCGATGTCCTGACCGCCTGAGAAGAGGACGCCCCCGTCCGGTCGCACGGAGCCGAGCAGGGCCCGCGTCAGCCCCTCCAGACGCCCGGACCAGTGGTCCCCCCGCAGGTAACCACGGCCGCGCAGCAGGAGGCCGATGCGCAAGGCCTGGGCGAGAACGTCGGAACGTACGATCCCCCCTCCCGCGGTCTCCGCAAGGGTTCCGTCATCGGCCTGCAGTCCCATGAGGCGCGCGTAGAGCCTTTCGACGACCTCCAGCGCCTCGTCTTCCGCATGTGGCGCCCCGATCAGCAGGCCCTCGATCCCGTAGAGGAGCGGGTGCAACTCGCGGCACGGCCAGCCTTGCTGCAACACCGCCTCCCAGTGCTCGCAGGTCCGCCGGCAGATCCGCCTGAGAGGTGTCCTGAGCGCGCCATCAGGAATCCGGAGCAAGGCCGCAGCCGCCTTCAGATGGTGCGGACCGGGTCGCGTCGACCAACGGTCGGGCAGTGGCGCGCCGCCGACCGCGTCATGGGACGGCAGGACGGCGGCTCCCGAACAGATGCCTTCGACGATGGTGCAGAGGTCGGCGGCGAGCTTCCCTTCTGTTCCGTGCCGGAAACTTGCGACTCCCCGCGCTGCCATCGCCAGGTCGAACGTGAACACGCCGGCGTTCCGCCAATCGGAGCGACCGGCCGACAGGTACAGCCGTGTCGGCGGAACTTCATGTTCCGAGACGGTGCGAGTGATCCAGTCCAACGCCTGCCGGCCGTGCTCGTCTGCATCGGCGGCACGGTCCGGAGAGCTCGCCGAGCCCGAGGCCAACCAGGCCATCGTGGTCAGGTAGTAGCCGGTGATCTCGAGGTATACGAATTCTGGTCGCCCCTCCCGATCCAGCCATCCGGCGACCGCTCCGCGCTGGGCGCCCTCCTCGATCTGAACCCCGCTGTGCAGCAACCATCGCTCGATGCGCCGGGCAGCCTCAGCTGTCTCCGCAGACAGAGCGGTACCGGTGATCGGGGACGCCGCCGTCATCGCCGGCACTCCGTGCGTACCGATGGCGCCATCTCCTCGCCGAGGATCTTCACGATCCGCTCGCCGGCGAGGCCGTCCCCGTAGGGGTCATGGCGAGTGGCCATGCGTGCATAGAGGACGGGGTCCTCGAGCAGTGCGGCCACCGCTGCGACGATGTCGTGCTGATCGGTTCCTACAAGGTTGGATGTTCCGGCCCTGAGGGGCTCCTCGCGTTCCGTGCGACGGTTGACCACGAGGAGCGGTTTACCCAAGGCTGGTGCCTCCTCCTGGATGCCGCCCGAATCCGTCACTATCACATACGAGTCGGCGAGCATGTGCGTGAACGGGATGTAGCTGCATGGCGCCAGCACCTCGACGTTCGGGGGGCGGGTTCCGTTCAGCATCTGCTGGATCATCTGGATGACCGGCGGAGACGGGTGACGCACCAACTGGAATTGCACGTCGGGGTAGAGACTCGCCAGCTGCCGGACGGCGCCGAAGACGGATCTGATCCCGTCGGGGATGCTCTCGCGCCTGTGTGTGGTGATCACAATTCGACGTTGTCCTTCGGAGGGCGCGGCCGTTTGGCGCGGTTGTGAGCGGGCCCAGTAGAGCGCGTCGATGCCGGTGTTCCCGGTGAGGAATATCCGGTCCGATGCCACCCCCTCACGTACGAGGTTGGCCGCAGCCGTCTCGCTGGGGGCGAAGTGCAGATCCGCGATCGCGCCGACGATCCGCCGGTGGCCCTCTTCGGGCCAAGGGGCACGGTTGTCATAGGTCCGCAGGCCGGCTTCGACGTGAGCCACTCGCGTGGAGGAGTGAAAGGCCGCGACGCCGGCGGCCATCGTGGTCGTCGTGTCGCCCTGAACCATGACCACGTCCGGGCGCAGCCGGTCACAGATGTCGGCGGCCCACTGAGCCACTTTCCACGCCACCTCAGCAGGCCGTTGGTTCTTTCGCATCACCGCCAACTGGTAGTCGGCGCTCATCCCGAACGTCGTGAGGGCATCGGACAACAGCTCTGTATGCTGGCCGCTGGAGCACACGATCGTCTCGAAGGTCGAATCCAGGTCGCGTAGTGCCCGAATGGGCGAATACATCTTGATGACCTCGGGCCGTGTGCCCACGAACGTGACCACGCGGATGCGCCTCGCCATGTGCCACCACTCCTACGTCCGGCGCCGGCAAGAGATGCGTCCAGTCTGAGGGGGTGTTCGGGGCAGGTTCATCGGTAACCGGACCCAGCTTTTCGCGGCGGGATGCCCAGATACCGGGAGTGGCCGTCACCGCACTTCGAGTGTTCGCCATCAGGAGAGTCCGGACCGGTCCTGGTCAAGCGGGATGGCGGCCTCCTCGCGCGTGTGGACGCCGAGTTTCGCGAGCACGGCGGCCACGTGATGTGCGGCGGTCTTGGGGGTGATGTAGAGCCGGGCGGCGATCTCCCTGTTGCTGAGTCCCTCGCGCAGCAGGTGCTGGACCTCCCGCTCCCGCTTGGTCAGGCCGTACGGGTTGGCGCACGTCGAGGCGCGCTTGCCGTACGAGGTGCGCCGCACCCCGGCCGCCCGCAGGCGTTCCCAGGCGCGCTCCGCAGCGGGTCGGGCCCCCAGGGAGCGGAAGGTCTCCAGTGCCTGCCGTATGGCGGGTACATCACCGCCGAGGCGGGCCAGCGCCGCGTCGTACGGACAACCGAGCTCCTCCCACACGCGCACCGCCTCGCGCCACTGCCCGGCCAGTTCCAGGGCGTACGGCTCTGCCGCCCGCGTCTGCGGGGGTTCGCCGCCCGTCAGCCGGGACCAGCGCAGCAGTCCGCCGACGAGCCAGGGGTCGCTGTCGATGGTGACGGCCTTCAGACCGTGTTCGGCCTCCGCCACGGCGAGGCTGTCGTCCCCTTCGAGCCAGGCCGCCTCGGCGCGGGCGGCCCATACCGGGCCCGCCAGGAAGAGATCCGCGTCTTCGCCGTACGAGAGTGCCTCGTCCAGCAGTGGCCACACCCCCGGTTCGCCTCGGCGGGCCCTGACCAGCGCTGACGTCACCAAGGGCAGCAGCCGGTGCACCGGCTGGGGGTTCCGGTCGAGCACGTCGCCCGCCTTCTGGGCGGCCCGTGCCCACTGGCCACGGTGCAGCATGCCGAGGCCGGCCGTTCCGAGGGCCAGCACGAGGAACATCGGGAGTTCGTGTTCGCGGCAGTACGCGCAGGTGCGGACGGTCAGTCGATCGAGGCGCGGCAGATCGTGATGGAGTGCCGCGGTCCAGCAGGCCACCGCTCCGACCTTGCAGGCGTCGTCCGTCAGGCCCTCCTCGGCCATGGCCGCGTGCCAGGCGTCCTCGAAACTCGGCCAGCCCTGCCCGCGGCAGGCCACGTTCACCAGGGCCTCGCAGACACGCGCATGGGCCTTCAGCGCGGGTTCGCCCAGGCCCAGCCCCAGTTCGGTGGCCTTGCCCGCGTAATCGGCCGTCGTCGCGGGGTCGTAGCCGAGGCAGGCCAGTTGGGCGAGGTGGGCGTAGGCCCAGGCGAGTTCCCGGGGCGCGTCCTCGCCTTCCAGCACGCGCACGGCGTCCAGGCCCGCTCTCCAGGCGTCCGTCCGGTGGACCGCCAGCCAGTGCATGTGGGAGAGCCGGCGCAGGTCCTCTGCCTCGCGGCGCCGGTCGCCCTGCTCGTGGCGCAGCAGGACCGCTTCGTCCCAGGCGTCGATCGCCTCCGGAACGTTCCCGGTCACGTAGTTCTCGTACGCCTGGGCTTCGAGCAGTTCGATACGCTGTGCGGACGGTGCGGAAGCCGGGTTGCGCACGGCGCGGCCGTACAGTTCGGCGGCCTCCCGGTGCGAGCCGAGCGCCGCAGCGTAGGAGGCTGCCCGCGGGGCGTACTCGGCCACGGCCCCTTCGTCCCCGGCCTGCTCGGCGTGGAAGGCGAGCTGGGCGAGATCGACCGGGTCGACCGGTCCGGAGCGCAAGGCCGCCAGGACGCGGCCGTGCAGCCTGGCGCGCCGGTAGACCGGGAGCGACTCCCAGACGGCCCGGCGCGCCAGCTCGTTGCGGAAGCACAGCACCGGACCGTCCGGGCGCAGCACACCCGATGCCAGGCAGTCCTCCAGCCCCGTGGCGGCCTCCCGTGATACGGCGGCGATCAACGGTTCGGTCGCGCGGGGCCCGATGACGGCCACCGTCTCCGCCGCTTCCCGGGCCCGGTCCGGGAGCCGGGCTATTCGGCCCAGTACCGCTTCGCGCACAGTGGCGGGGACGCCGGGAGCGCGGGCTGCCAGGACTTCTGTGACGTAGAACGGGTTTCCGTGCGTGTTGCTGAACAGCTCGTGGGCGTCCACCGGGTGCCCGGCCGCGGCCGTCAGATCGGCGACCGCTCGGCGGCTCAGCGGCTCCAGGGTGCACCGGTGGACCGCAGCCAAAGCGGCGAGGTCGCCCAGTACCGCCGCCAGCGGGTGTGTGGAGCCGATCTCATCGTCGCGGTAGGTGGCCAGGAGCAGGAGGGGGATCCGGTCGATCCGCCGGGCCAGGAAGCGCACCAGGTCCAAAGTGGCCTGATCGGCCCAGTTCAGGTCCTCGATCACCAGCAGCGTCGGCTGCCCTCCCGCCTGGCCGCCGAGCGCCGTGAGCACTCCGCTGAAGATGCCGCCCGGGTCGGTACGCCGACGCAAGCCCGCCTCCAGGGCCTGGGTCACCGGCGGGCCGAGCAGCGTGGCGACGTCCATCAAGGGGCCCAGAGGGCGCGGCGCGGAGAGCGGGTCGCAGGCCCCGAGCAGAACCCGGGCGCGCCCCGCACCGCCCATCTCCTCCGCGAAGCGCCGCACGACCGCGGTCTTGCCGATACCGGCCTCACCGCGCAACAGCACCAGCTGTCCGTGGCCGAGTTCGGCCTGGTCCAGGCAGTCTGCGAGATCCTGC
Source organism: Streptomyces afghaniensis 772 (assembly GCA_000415505.1). GTDB lineage: Bacteria > Actinomycetota > Actinomycetes > Streptomycetales > Streptomycetaceae > Streptomyces > Streptomyces afghaniensis. Next base: position 14,506 of record KE354210.1, on the reverse strand, counting down.
AGTACGGCGCCGCGTTCGAGAAGATCGGTCACGGCTGTCCCCAGGGTGGATGCGTCGTGTATCCGAACACCTTCAGTCTAAGGATCTTCGGGCCTGCACGCCTTCACGCCCGCTTCGGGCAGCCGGAGGCCGGCGCTCCGAGTAAGGGCTCGTCGCTCGGCGTATCTGGGTAGCCCGCAGTGAAAAGTTGGGTCCGGTTACCGATGAACCCGCCTCGGCACCACCGCAGACTGCTGGCATGTGCCCCGAACCCGTCCGAATCAACCCAGAGGGTCCGTTCAACCCAGAGGGTCCGTCCCGGATGCCCGGGCACGTCCCTGACCGCGCGAGCATGACCCGGTCCGCCCGCCCCGAGATCCACTTGTTCGAACCATCGGGATACGCCGGGGTCTTCCAGCATGCCTGCCGCCTCGGTCAGCTCCTCGGCGAGTCCGGCCGGCACGTGGTGCTCCACACCGGGCACGAGCACGAAAAGGTGCGCATCGATGGCGTCGACCTGTGCCCGTGCTCGTGGTGGCCACGTGATCGTCGTGGCGGCGCTCGCCGCCCCAGCGCCATCGCCCGCAGGTTCGTCTGCCGTACGCTGCCGCACCTTCACGCCGCGGTACCCCCCGGCGCGGTCCTTCATGTGCAGGGGATCGCCGCGGCGGGGGCCCTGACACTTCTCGCACTGAGCGTCGGGCGGTTCAGGGATCGTCTGGTGGTCTACTCACCGCACGACACGTTCTCGAGACGGGGGCGTGTGGACGGCGCGTTGCTGCGGCTCGCCCTTCGAGTCCCGCACGAGGTCATCGTCTACTCCCATGCGGACGTCGAGGTCCTTCGCCGCCGCGGTCTCGAGGGGCACTGTTCTCCGCTCGTCCAGCTCGTGCCTGCGGCCTCGGACGACGAGCGGCTCGCGTGGCGCAACGAGTGGCGTGCCGGCACGGACGTGTCCGTCGTCCTTTTCGCCGGATGCATCCGACCCGAGAAGCGGCTCGACGTGCTTGTCGAGAGTGCTCGCCAGTGGCCCGCGAACCGGCGCTTGGCCGTCGTGGGTGAAGACCGTGGCGGGTGGGCCCACTGCGCAGAACTCGCACATGCCCACGGCGTCGACGTCGTCGCACGAGTGGGGTTCCTCGAGCTCGGAGAGTTCGCGGCGGCGATCTCGGCGGCGGATCTCGTCGTCCTGCCCTATGACAAGGCGAGCCAGAGCGGGGTGCTCGCGGTTGCCCGTCAGCTGCGCACCCCGACCGTCGCGGCGAACGTGGGTGGCCTGCGGGAACTTGCCTCGCGGACCTTCCGGGCGGGTGATCCGCACGATCTCAACCGTGCCATCGACGCGCAGTTGGCCTGCGCCGTGGCACCCGATCCGTCTCTCGACGAGGACCTGGCGGTCACCATGCACCTTCTCGCATACAGGCAGCCGGCATGACCACGGATCTGCATCGGCATCCCCTGGGGACGTCCACGGCATCGGATGGCAAGCGGCCCGAAGCGCCACACGACAGCGGCGCCCGTTCGGGCGCTGTCGGGATCCGCGACGTTGTGCGCTGGTGGCCACTCGTGGTGCTCACCACGCTCGCCGCCGTAGTGGCGAGCGTGGTGGCCTTGGGGCCACGAGCCCCTTCCTACAGTTCGACCGTGAGAATGCCGGTCACGCCTCTCGCGCAATCGGACGAGACATTCCTCGGAACCAGCCTCGTTCGCGATGCGGGCGATGCCAACCGCACCTCCTCCACGGTGGCGCGAGTGCTGGACTCCCACCGTGTCGCGCTCGGGACCGCCCAGTCCCTCGGCGGTCGCTGGACTCCCGGATCCGTCCGCTCTGCCGTCGACGTCACGGTCGGCGAAACGAACCTGATCGAGGTCACCGCCCGAGGGGCCGACCCGGACCAGGCGGTCCGCCTGGCAAGGACGTTCGCACAGACGGCTCTGAAGGATCGGTGGCAGACGATCTCCGCGCAACTGGATCGCCGCATCGCCTTCGCGACCAGGAACACCGCGGCGGATCCGAACGCCGGGGAAGAGTCCCGGAGGCTGCAACTTCTCAACTTCGTCCGCGAGAGCGGCGCGGATCCCACCCTGAGTATCGACTCGATCAGTCCGGCGGTGCGCGTCAAGGAGATGCCCGCGGCCGTGATGATCGGCCTGGCGGCAGGTGGTGGGATGTTCCTCGGCATTCTCGGAGCCGTCGGGATCGAGCGAATCAGGCGCCGCGCGCAGAGCGACGACGTCGCGACCGCCAGACGCGAGCCAGATGTGTCCTCACCGGAAATCATCGGGAAGTGAGTCCGATGTCGTTCCCTGCCCCCGGGGCGCCTCCGCCTCGGCGGATCCCACGTCTCATGGGCATGCCCATCCATGCGGTGACGCTGGACGAGGCGGTCGGTCAGGTGTTCGACAGCTTGGCGGACGGCCGGGGCGGGACAGTGCTGACGCCGAACATCGACATCTTGCGGCAGTACCGGCGCTCGCCGGATCTGCGGCGGGTGTTCGAACACACCGAACTCGTCGTCACCGACGGCATGCCGCTGGTGGTCGCGCTGCGGATCCAGCGAACCCCGGCGCCCCAGCAGATCACGGGCACGGACATGCTCCGGGCCCTGGCCGCGGGAGCAGGTGCGCACGGGCGCTCGGTCCTGCTCGCAGGGGGTCGCCCCGGCGAGGCACAGCGGGCCGCCGACCGTCTCACGCAGGTGACCCCGGGGCTGCGTGCCGAAACCTACCCGTGCTACGTCCGGCCCGACACCATGGTCGGAGAGCTGGCGGCCCTCTCGCGCACACTGATCGCCTCGTCCCCGGACATCGTGTTCCTCGGTCTGCCCTTCGCGAGCCAGGTATCGGTCATGACCGATCTGCGCCCCGCCTTGCCGGGCACCTGGTTCGTGGGTGTGGGCTCGAGTTTCGATTTCATCAACGGCGATCGCACACGCCCCCCGGATCTCGTGCGCCGGCTCTGCCTGGAGTGGGCCTGGCGGCTCACGAGACAGCCCTGGCTCTGGCGCCGCTACCTGGTCCAGGGGGTTCCCCCCGCCGCTCGCCTGGCCGTCGACGCCCTGCGCCTGCGGTGGCGGCGCGACGGGGAATCCGCGACGTCGACCGGCAGCCAGGCACTGCCGTGAGCGTCAGCGCCAAGGGCGTCCCCAGGCCGCGCGAGCTGACCGGGCGCAGCCTGATCGCCTCCGCTTCATGGATGACCGGAAGTCATCTGGTCGCCCAGGCCTTCGCCTATGGATCGCTCATCTTCCTCGCACGACGCCTGCCACCGGCCAGCTTCGGGACCGTGGCGGTCGGAACAGCCGTCGTCTACATAGCGACCCTGCTGGTGGAACGCGGCACCTACGGCGGCATCATGGTGCATCCGCGTCTCACCCGGGCCTACCTCGTAGGCGCCTTCTGGCGCTGCTTCCTCATCGCCGCAGGACTCGCCGCAGCGATGGCGGCGTCCGCAGGACCCCTCGTGGGCACCTTCGCAGGAGGCGGAGACGCGCCTGCCGTCGCGCTGCTCGCCGTCTGCCTGCCGCTGCACGCGATCGCCGTCGTCCCCACGGCGCTGCTGCACAAGTCGATGCGGTTCCGGCGGCTCGCCTGGGCCACGGCCGTCGCCAACATGGTGTCCGCGGCGGTGGCCGTGGCCGCGGTCCTGGCCGGCGCGGGCGTCTGGTCGCTGGTGGCGCGCCAAGTGGTGTTGTTCGGTCTGCTGGCGGTGCTCACCACCGCGCTGTGTCTGCCCGGTCTCCGGCATGGACCGGCGGCGCCGGACGCCTCCGGCGCCGCCGACCACGCGCGCACCGCCAATCGGTGGTTCTTCCTGTTCGGCGTCACCATGATGCTGGCCGCCAACCTCGACTACCTGGTGGTCGGCCTCTCCAGCGATGCGAGTCTCGTCGGTCTCTACGCTCTGGCCTTCACCATCGCCATGGCTCCCTCGACGCAATTCTCGGAGCAGGTCGGCAAGGTGCTCTTCGCCGCCGCCGCGTCCAGCCCTGAGACCAGCGGGGAGCGGACGGTGCAGTCCGTGCGTCTGATGTCGGCGCTCCTGCTGCCGCTGCTGCCGGCCGGCATCCTGCTCGCACCGGTGGTGCTTCCGGCCGTCCTGGGACCCGAATGGGCGGGCATGGTGACCGCCTTCCAGGTGCTGTGGCTGGCCGGCATCGGTTACGCCATCGACAACTGCATAGGTGAGGCGCTCTCCGGGACCGGACACATCGACTTCCGCGCGAAAGTCATGGCCGCCCGTTGTATCGCTACGGCCATCGCTCTGTGGGTCCTCGTGTCGATCGACGGGATCCGTGGGGCCGCACTGGCGCACGTTGTGGTCTTCCTGCCGTACGTGGCGGTGTATGCCACCGTCGGTGCACGGCTCGCCGGGACCACACCCGGAGACCTCTGGCATGCTCTGCGCCCGATCGTGGCCGCGGTGGCATGGCAGGTGGTGGTGACTTTCGCCCTGCTCTTCTCCCTGAGGGCCGCGGGGACGTCCGACAGCGTCGCCGTCTGCGCCGCAGGCGCTGCCGGGCTGGCGGCGTCGGGGCTCTTGCTGCTCCGGACCTTCGTCGGGAGGCGATCCCAGTGACATGGGCAGTGGCCGGACGGAAGCGGGCGCCATCGTCGCCGCCGCTCGCGTCCGGACCGGGCCGTCGCGCCCTGGGCACGACGTGCGTCGCCGTGCTGGCGGCACTTGCGTTCGGGGCCCTCCTACCCGGTGCGCCGCTCATGGCCGTCGCCGCGATCGTGGTGATCCCGCTGGCGTTCGGGGCACCGGTCGCCGCCCTGTCCGTGCTGGTCGCCGTCACGGTGTTGGTGCCCTTCGAGGTGCAGGACCAGTTCTCCGCCGTCGGCGGGTCCGGCCGGCCCGGGCTGCTGCTCGTCGACGTCCTCCTCGTCCTCGGACTGTGCCGGGTCGGATGGCTGATCCTGACGCGCCGGCTGGAGACCGACATGCCGCTTCTCGCCGCCGCGGGCGTCGCCCTGGTGGTCACCGGGGCCCTGGTGTGGGGAATAACGCACGGAGCCGCCGTGAGCGAGGCGGGCCATGAGGCCCGTCGTGTGATGCTCGGGGTGGGCGCGTTCGTGCTGGCGTGGCCGGTGGTTCGTGACAAGGCGGCCCGCCGACGTCTCGACGGGGCACTGATCGCTCTCGGGCTGGCTCTGGGGGTCTGGGGGCTGATCCAGTGGGGGTTCTCCATCGACTACACGAGCTCGGCCGATGTCGGCGTCCGCAAGGGCGTGGACCTCACCTCGTCGGAACGCGGTTCACTGCAGGGCGGGCTGTACGCGTACCCGGTCGCCGTGACGCTGGCGTGGGCCGCGCTGGTGTCCGGTCGCGTGCGGTCGATCGCGCTCCGGTGGCTGTTGGCGGCGATCGTGTGCTTGAACGCGATCTGCCTCTGGCTCACGTACGAGCGGACCTTCTGGGTGGCCACGGTGGTGGCCTGCGCCGTCGTGGTGATGATGTCGGGGGCCCACGCGCGCCGGATCGCGGCGAAGTGGGCGCCGCTCGGTGCTGTGTCACTGCTCGTGTGCCTCGCCGTGCTCGCACCCGGCGAGATCCGAACGGCCGTGCAGCGCCTGGTCTCGGTCACTCAACTCGAGGTCGACAAGTCCTACGAGTACCGGGTGATCGAATCGCAGGTCGTCCTGGACGAGATCAAAAGCCGGCCCCTGACCGGATCGGGCTTCGGCGCCACGATCACCTGGAGCAAGGACAACACGTTCGACACCCTGACGACCCCCTTCGCCCACAACGGCTACCTCTGGCTGGCATGGAAGATCGGGATACCGGCGGCGGCCTTCCTCGTGCTCGTGATCGCAGCGGCGGTCGTGCGGCGGGGCCCGTCCGGGGAGGACTGGCGGCGGCACACCCTCCGGATCGGCAGCCGAGCGGCCCTGCTCGCCCTTCTCCTCACCGGTGTGACCTTTCCGGCTTTCGACGCTCTGGGCATCACCGCGGTGATGGGCTTGCTGGTCGCCGTGTGCTTCCGCGGTGGTGACGACGTCGCCTCGGCAAGACCGCTGCCGCCACTCCGCGGCGGTGCGCCGGAGCAGGCCCGGCCGCGTGTGCGGCCGAGGTGAGGAGACGATGCCCTCGTGCCGGCCACCCGGTGTTCTCATGACAAGGGCCTCGGCCCGCATGGCGCGTTGACACGCCACGCACGGCGCCTGGCCGCCGCCGTGCTGGGCATCGTGCTCGTCGCCACGGCGGTGTCCGGATGTTCCGGTGAGACCGAACCCGGCCCGGCGCGGCACCGGCAGCACGGTTTCGCCCTGCCCACGTACTCCCGTGACGGTTACGGCGACACGCAGGTGCTCGAGGGCAGTCTCCGCCACATGGCCGGCGTCGGCGCGGGATGGGTCCAGATCGTGCCCACGTGGTTCCAGAGCAGTTCCGACGCCGACGAGATCACCCGGGCGCCTGCCGGTGCGGCATGGCAGACGCCCGACGACGCCGGGGTGCGGAAGACGATCGCCCTGGCCCACGAGCGCGGACTGAAGGTCCTGCTCAAACCGCATGTCGACCTGCCGCGCGCCGAGAGCCGGAGCCACATCCGGCCACGCGACCACACAGCGTGGTTCACCTCCTACACCGCCCTCATCACCCACTATGCGGATCTGGCCGCACGGACCGGAGTGGAGCAATTCGCCGTGGGGACCGAACTGGAGGGGGTCTCGGGGGACAGGGGCAAGTGGCTGGGCGTCGTCCGGGCCGTGCGTGCGCGCTATCCGGGGCCGTTGGTGTACGCGGCCAACTACGACGAGTACCCCCGGGTCGCCTTCTGGGACGCCGTGGACCTGATCGGCGTCGACGCCTACTGGCCCCTGAGCACGCGGCCCACTCACGATGCGCGGGCGCTGCAACGGACCTGGAGACCCATCCGGGAGAAGCTGGCGGCATTCGCGGCCGAACGTGGTCGCCGCATCCTTTTCACCGAAGCGGGCTATACCAGCCAGCGTGGGTCCACCACGGCCCCGTACTCCTGGACGATCAGTACGACGCCGGATCAGGCCGAGCAGGCGGCCGGCTACGCGGCGCTGCTCGCGAGCTTCGGGGGCGAGTCCTGGTGGGCCGGTGTCTTCTGGTGGGTCTGGGACGTGACGCCGCGCGGCAGCCGGGACGACGCGCTCGATTACACACCGCGGGACAAGGCCGCCGAGCAGGTGGTGCTCCGCTGGTGGACGTGATCGTGGAGGTGCAACATGCGACAGGACGCGACGAGCGACGCCACGGGCGTGGTCGAGTCGATGCGGAGAGCCTTGGGGCCGCGGGGCCACCGAGCGGCGCGGCACGCCGTCGATGCACTCGCCGGCCCCTGGCTCGGATCGATCCGGCGCGTGCGGACGAACGGCCCCTACGTCGCCGTGACATTCGACGACGGGCCTGACGGGGTGTGGACCCCGCAAGTGCTCGAGGTCCTCACCGACCGGGCGTGCCACGCGACGTTCTTCATGCTGCTGTACAACGCCCGCGCGCACCCTGAACTCGTCCGCCGTGTGGTCGCAGAGGGACACGAGGTCGCACTGCACGGAGCTGATCACCGCAGCCTCGTCCACGTGTCACGCCGGGCGGTACGGGAGTGCCTCGAATCGGCGACATCGGAACTCGAAGCGATCGCCGGTGCCCCGGTCAAGCTGTTCCGGCCCCCGTTCGGAGCACAGACGGTGCGGAGCTATCTCGGAGTACGCGACGTCGGTCTCGACTGTGTCGTCTGGGACCTGGACAGCCTCGACTGGCGCGGTGGAAACGAGCAGGAAGTCGCGGACAGCGTCATCACCCAGACCGCCGAGGGCGCCATTGTCCTTGCGCATGACGGCCGCGCGGGCATCGACGAGGAGTGCGGTCTCACCTTGCCGTTCGACCGCGCCCGGATGACGGAACTCCTCATCGGCGGACTGGCACGGCGCGGGCTGCACAACATCACCGTGTCGGACCTGCTCGCCATCGGAAACGCGCACCGCACGGTCTGGTTCTCCCACTACATACCCCCCGAGCACGACAGGTGGCGCCGCGATGCGGCTGTGGACAACCGCTGAGCACGACACACACCGGGAAGGCGGACGTGATGGCGAACGTACAGGGATCAGGACGGGACACCGAGCTGGACGTCGTCATCGCGACCCGTGACCGCCCGGCCCACAAGCTGGCGGCCTGTCTCGGCGCGCTCTGGCGCCAGAGTTTCGAGCACTTCGGTGTGATCGTGGTCGACGACGGCGGCAGGGACCCGGTGGCGGGGCGCGTCGAGGCGTCCCACCCCACCCGCCCGGTCCGGGTCGTCCGCAATGCGCGATCGGTGGGGCCCGCCGCGAGCCGCAACCGGGGGGTGGCCCTGTCGAATGCACCGTACGTGCTGTTCATCGACGACGACTGCATCTCCCGCCCGGAGCTGATCGCCCGGCACCACGCCGCGCTGGACCGTGCCGCCGGACCTGTGGTGTCCCTCGGCCCGATCCTTTCACCGCCCGGGCGGCGCCTGCCGCCCTGGACGCACTGGGACGCCGATCGTCTGGGACGGGAATACGCTCGGTTGGGCCGCGGCGAGAGCACTCCGACGTGGACCCACTGTTACACCGGCAACCTCGCGGTCCGACGCGCCGACTTCCGTGCCGTCGGCGGGTTCGACGAGCGTCTGGCCAGACAGGAGGACGTCGAACTCGGCTTCCGGCTCTTCCGGCTGGGCTCCCGGTTCGCCTTCGATCCTCTCGCCGTCGTCTGGCACGACAGCGATCGCACCCTTCGGACATGGACCCGCATCCCAGCCCTCAGCGCACAGTTCGACGTTCTCATCGATCAGCTGGTGCCCGATTCACAACGGCTGTCGTCGGTGCGCGAGGACCTGCGTCATCGGCACCGGCTGCTGCGCCTCGCCCGTCGAGCCTGCCGGCCCCCGGCGGCTCACCGTTGCGCCGTCATCGGCGCGATCGCGGCAGGATGTCTGCTCCACGTCCTGCACGCCGATCGACCGTCGCTGGCGGCCTTCAGCCTGGTCTGGGATCTCGAATACACCCGCGCCCTGGCGAGGACGACATCCGCTGCGGCGCAGCGCAAGATGACGGAGTGAATTCGCATTCGCCCCGTCTGCGCCGGCCGGCGGCGTGCGGTATGGGGTGCGAGCCGCGTGTACCCGGCTCTGACGAGAGAACCTCTTGGCTTGCTCAAGGGGAGATTGAAGTCGCCACAGCAGGGGGCATGGTCCGGACAGCCGGTGCGCCTGGCCCGGTGGACGGGGGGAAATGATCGTGACTGCTTTGGTCGTGTTGGCCGTTGCCGTGCCGGCGATGGCCGTGTTGTGCGCCTGGCTCGTGCGTCGGGCTTGGCGGCGTGCCTGGGACGATCTGGGACGGCAGGCGTCCGGGTACGGCCGGGGGAGTGGGCTGGGGTACGGGGCGTGGCCGACGAGCAGCGGTACGGGTGCGGCATCAGCGACAGGGGGCGTTGGCACGGCGTCCAGCGGTTCGTCCTGGTACGCCGCGGGTGACGCCTGCGACGGCTCGCCGTCCGGTTCCTCCTGCGGCGGTTCCTCCTCCTGTTCGGGCGGCAGCTCGTCGTCCTGCAGCAGCTCCTCGTCCTGCGGCAGCTCGTCGTCCTGCAGTAGCAGTTCGTCGTCCTGTGGCAGTTCCTGTTGACGACTGGGGTAATGAAGTCGCCCCGCGAGAACCGATGGCCCCGGCGCGGGTGCGCCGGGGCCTGCGTGTACGTCGTGGCTCAGCGGACCGCGCGGCTCACGCGGTGTGGATCTCCAAGGCGGCACGCACGGCGGACTCCACGGCTCCCTCGATCCACGCCGGCTTGACGGACGTGTGGTCCCCGGCGAAGTGCAACGGCCCTTCGCGCACGGGGATGGCGGGCAGCAACTCCGTGTGCTGCCCGGGCAGGAGCACGGACGCCTCCCCGTAGGCGTAGGGGTCGCGCAGCCAGCTCTGCGTGCGGCCCGCGCCGCTGTAGAAGACCTCGATGCGCTGGCCGTACACCTGCTGGAGACCGCACAGGGCGTGCGGGTACCGTGCCTCGTCGTCCAGGGAGTCCCAGCGCAGCGCGTCGTCCGCCCAGCTGTAGGAAGCCAGGACCACACCCCCCGCGCTGCCCGGAACCGGATGGGAGGGGTGGAACATGAACCGGTTGGCGTTGTCCGACACCGAGCCGCCACCCACGACGTCGACCGCCTCCGGCTGGTCGCGCGCGATCGCTCGGTTGGCGGCGTAGTGGGTGCGCTGGCCCGCCGTGATGTGTCCGCCGGGCACGGAGGGATGAGCGCCGAGCAGGCTGCCGTCCCCTGCGGCGCGGCCGGTGCGGTAGGCGTCGTACAGGCCCGGGGCGATGGCCTGCAGCTCTCGCTTCCAGTCGGCCTCGTCGAACTCCCACCAGCGGCGGCTGAACTCCAGCAGCACCTTGGTCGCGCTGTCGTAGTGCAGTTCGCAGACCGCGCGACGCTTGCCGTACGACATGGGCGGGGCGATCTGTACGTGGCGCAGTCCGGAGAACGGAACCGTGACCACGGCGACGTCCGCGGTGAACTGCTCGCGTACGACGGGACCGTCGCGGCCCTCGGACACGGTGTCCACCCATACGTGCGGCCCCTTGCCCCGGACGTGCTCGGTGTCCGGCGAAGGGCGGTCGGGGTGGTGGTACTCGATGCGCGTGACACGGCGGTCGAACCGCACGTCCCCCCGCACGCGTTCCAGGAGGGCGTCCGGCAGCACGGCCGTGCCGCCCTCCAACTCGTAGAAGGGCGTGTCAGGGCTGATGAGGGAGGAGCCGGTGAAGCTGTGGATGAAGGACAGAGGAAGGCGTGAGGTGAGGTTCTCCAGGGTGCCGATCAGATCGATGGTCCGCTCGTCGAGGCCGGCGTGCTCGGTCAGGAAGCGGAACATCGACCAGTCACCGAACCGCTGCACCACGCGGGCCCAGCCCCGCAGCCGCTCCGGGAGCGGCTTGTCGACCCGCTTGCCGTCGCCGTTGACGTAACTGAACTCGTCACGCACCGGGTCCAGAACGGAACGCAGGATGGCGGCGGCAGGGGTGTCCCAGCGGGCCCGGGGAACGCCGAAGGACCGGTTGATGCGCCGGGGCGCGCGGGCGTAGTCGGCGCGCCGCATCCGGATCCCGTTGACGTGGATCCAGGTGCGGCCGGCGGGACGTCCCTCGTTGTCGACGTCCACATAGTGGAAACGCCGCTTCTTCAGGCCGAACTGGTCGATCAGCTCCATCACCAGGGGATGGCTGCCGGGGATGCGCATCGCACCCGCTTCGGCGTACTGACGGGGATCGGCGAAGGGCTGCTCGGCGTGTTCGTGGCCGCCGTTGCGGAACGTCTTGATGCGTCCGCCCGCGCGGTTGCCGTTGGCCTCCAGTACCGTCACCCGGTGACCTGCCTTCTTCAGCAGCCAGGCAGTCACAAGACCGGCCGGACCGGCGCCGATGACCAGGACGTTCTTCGGACGTGTCCGCCGCTGAGCCGGCAGGCCCTTTTCGAGGACGCGCTGGTAGCGCGGGACGAGGGGGCGGTTGTCGGTGTCCAGTACGAGCAGTGCGCGAGCGACGGCCAGGCACCGGTCGAAGTCGGCGCCACGGTCGGCGCTGGGGGCGGCAGGCGCGGGCAGGGCCGTGGAGACACCGCCGGTCAGGGCCGTCGCGGCCGTGGCCGTGCCGGCCACCGCCGCGAAGCTCCGCCGGGAGAAGCCGCCGCCTGAGTGCACCACCGCGTGATCTTCAGTCATGGCGGCCTTTGTACTGGTGGCCGTGACCAGGTGCCCGCCCTTCGCTCCGGCGTTGACTCGAAGGAGCGAAGACGGCGACAAACCCTGACGTCACAGCAGGTGCACCGACGTGGACGGCTCGGGAAACCCGAAGGGATGAACGCGGAGCAATCTCCATCTGCCGCCGTGATCGGTCCCCCACACTGCCACGTGCGTATTCACATCCGTGCTCCTCGGCGGGTCTGCGGTCGCGTCACGTACGCGACGTGCCGCGCAGGCCTCACGAGAGTGCGGGTCGGTGGAGGGGGAAGGGTGGCGCAGCGGCGCACTCCGTTCGGTGACAGAGCCCGTTACTGGTTCGACAGCACGCTGGCCCGCGGTGCTCCCGCTCTCGTCGGCTGGATGGCGTTGTTATGTCTGGCCATCGTCGTTCCGGCCAGTGCGGTGCTGGTGTGGACCGACCCCGAGGCGCCGGCGGCCGTGGCGGACCGGCTGGCGGAGGTATGGCGCCTCACCGGGGAGACACTGCGGCTGGGCGGTGCCACGGGGGCGCCGTTGCGAGTGACGATGTCGGTGCTGCTCGCACTGGTCGCGCTGCTGTACGTCTCGACGCTCGTCGGCCTGATCACGACGGCGCTCACGGAGCGGCTCACCGAGTTGCGACGGGGCCGTTCCACCGTGCTCGAACAAGAGCACGTCGTCGTCCTGGGATGGTCGGAACAGGTCTTCACGGTGGTGAGCGAGCTGGTGGCCGCCAACGCCAACCAGCGGCGGGCGGCGGTGGCCGTCCTGGCCGACCGGGACAAGACCGCCATGGAGGAGGCCCTGAGCACGAAGGTGGGTCCCCTCGGCCGTACGCGGCTGATCTGCCGCAGTGGCCCGACCACCGACCCGGCCGTGCTCACTCTGACCAGCCCGGCCACGGCCGGTGTCGTGCTGGTCCTGCCCCACGACGAGCCGGACGCCGACGCCGAGGTGGTCAAGACGCTGCTGGCGCTCAGGGCGGCCCTGGCCGGGGAGGGAACCCGTCCGCCCGTCATCGCCGCGGTCCGGGACGACCGCTACCGCCTGGCCGCCTGTCTGGCCGCCGGACCGGGCGGCATCGTCCTGGAGAGCGACACCGTCACCGCCCGGCTGATCGTCCAGGCCGCCCGCCGGCCCGGGCTCTCCCTCGTCCACCAGGAACTGCTGGACTTCGCCGGCGACGAGTTCTACCTGATCGCCGAGCCGGCACTGGCCGGCCGGCCGTTCGGCGACGCGCTGCTGTCCTACCCGACGTCGAGCGTCGTCGGGATGATGCGAGAAGGCACCCCCCTGCTCAACCCGCCACAGCAGACGCCCATAGCCCCCGACGACGTGCTCATCGTCATCTCCCGTGACGACGACACGGCATGGCCGGCCGACTGCGCGGAGTTGGTCGAGAAGGCAGCGATGGCATCCGGTCCTTCGACGCCCGCGTTGCGACCGGAGCGGGTTCTCCTGCTGGGCTGGAATCGCCGAGCGCCGCTCATAGTCGACCAGTTGCGCCGCCGCGCTCGGCCCGGATCAGCCGTCGACGTGGTGGCGGACAGTCGTGAAGTGACAGTCCGGCAGGTGAGCGAGGCCGACACGCACAGCGGCTCCGACCTGACCTTGACACTGCACCACGGGGACATCACCCGTCCCGAGATCCTGAAGCGTCTGGACGTGCACTCCTACGACAGCGTGATCGTGCTCGGCCAGGACCCCGCTCCCGGACAGCCGCAGGACGACCCCGACAACCACACGCTCGTCACGCTGCTCCTTCTACGCCAACTGGAGGAAGCCACCGGGCGCGAGCTGCCGGTTGTCACCGAACTGATCGACGACCGCAACCGGGCGCTGGCCCCCATCAGCCCCGGAGCCGACGTGATCATCAGTGGCAAACTCATCGGCCTGCTCATGGCGCAGATCTCCCAGAACCGGCACTTGGCAGCGGTGTTCGAGGAACTCTTCTCCGCCGACGGCACCGGGGTTCGCCTGCGGCCGGCCACCGACTACGTGCTGCCCGGCTGTGAGACGTCCTTCGCCACAGTCGTGGCAGCGGCACGTCATCGTGGCGAATGCGCCATCGGTTACCGAAGCCACGACGGCTCGTCGACGAGTCCCGGCTACGGCGTGCGGATCAACCTCCCAAAGCGGAGCGGCGCCGCTGGTCGGTCCAGGACGCGGTGGTCGTCGTCGGCGAGAACTGACGGAAGGCCCCGGCAGGAGTGGGGCGGTGTCCAGTTGCGGAGCTACATCGTGATCGCACCCGAGGCCGGAACTTCCCGTCACAGGGCGTCCACCGCGCTCACCTTCCACCCGTCGCCCGTGCGCTCCATCGTCATCCGCACCCGGTTCTGGTCCACCCGGGCACCCGACACCTGGGTGCTCTCGGTGACCTGGTTGACGAAGAGCAGGACCACGACCTTGTCGGGGGAGGCCGAGACGACGGAGGCTGCCGGGGTGCCGCCGGAGCCGGGGGCGGCGACCGTGGCCTTCACCACGCCGTGGTACTTCTCGGCCGTCGGGGCGACCACGGTCTTCGTGGTCTTGCCGTACTCGTCGCGGAAGTCGCCGGTCAGGTGGGCGCGGGCCCTGGAGAAGTCCTTGTCCAGGCGGCGGTAGTCGTACGACAGGACGGCCGGCGCCGCCTTTCGCGCGGCCGCGAGCGCCTCGGTCCGGGCGCTCTCCGTCAGGCGGCCGTCGCGGTACTGCCACCCCAGGGCGGCGAGCGCGACCAGGCCGACGACGAGCAGGACGGCCAGGAGCAAGGTGAGCGGCCTCCGACGGTCGCCGGGGTCGGGCTCGCTCCGCTCCTCTGGCCCGTCCT
>KE354209.1 GCA_000415505.1 Streptomyces afghaniensis 772 | reverse complement strand
GAGGGAGCCGTGCTGGACGTGGGATGCGGGCCCGGGCGGCTGGTGGCGGAACTCGCCGCGCGAGGCCGGGCCGTACTCGGCATCGACGTCAGCGCCGCCGCCGTCGACCACACCGTACGCATGGGAGGCCAGGCGCTGCGGCGCTCGGTGTTCGAACCGCTGCCCGGCGAGGGCCGCTGGGACACCGTCCTGCTCATGGACGGCAACATCGGCATCGGCGGTGACCCGCGCGCCCTGCTGGACCGGGTGGCCGGTCTCCTGCGCCCCGGCGGCCTGTTGATCGCCGAGACCGCGCCGGTGGACATCGACGAACGCGCCCACGTGCGGGTCGTCGGCCGCATGGACACCCGCGGCACCGGCGACCCCTTCCCCTGGGCGCGGCTCGGCACGCCCGCCCTGCTCCGGTACGCCCGGGGCTGGACGCGGGCCGGTCAGTGGACGGCCGACGGGCGCCGCTTCGCCGCCCTGCGCACCCGAAGCAGCCGCACCGCCAGCAGCAGCGCCGAGCCGCCGAAGAGGACGGCGGTGATCAGCAGCCAGCGGGCCGGGAACACGTCCGCGGGCAGGCCGGTTCCGGACCGGTAACGCCGCTCCACCATGCCGCTGATCAGCGGGAACCACACGAGGAGCAGCAGCCCGGAGAGGGCCGCCGGTACGCGCACGTAGGCCACCCACTCCCGGCGCCGGACCGCACCGAGCCCTCGCACGACCGCCCGGTCCAGGGCCGCGTACAACGGCAGCAGCACGAGGTCGTGCAGCAGCGCCGCGCCGACGAACCACAGCGCCACGCCGAACCAGTCACCGGCGAGCAGCCGTACGCCCGCGTAGGCGGCGAGCGCGAACGAACAGGCGAGCAGGAGGAGTTGGAAGGGGCTTCCGACGGGGAGCCGTGGTCGATGCAGCACAGGTCGACGCATCACAGGTCTCCGAACGTCATCCGGGCCACCCACTTGGTGTTCAGCACACCGGGTGCCGCGGGCACGATGATGCGCGCCGGGTGGCCGTGGTCGGGGGACAGCTCCTCGCCGTTGACGTACAGGGCGAGCAGGGAACGCGGGTCGGCTACCTGGTTGGCGCGCAGGGCGGCGCTGCGGAAGGCGCCGCGGCGCTGGAGGGACTCGACGAACACGTCCGGCCGGTCGTCGGCGTCGTAGCCGACGAGCGCCGCCAGGTCGCGCAGCCGCACCCCGCGCCACCACTGGTCCGATGTGGACCAGCCCTCCACACAGGCGATGGGCAACGCCGAGCTGTGCAAGGGGAGTTCGGCGAGCTGAGCGCGGCTGAGGCGGACCGTGCCCGTGCGCCCGGTGACGACGAGCCGCCAGGCGTCCTCGCCCCTCTCGGCCGCGCTGATCCCGGCGTAGGCGGCGGTCTTGTTGATCTGGAAGCCGTTCGGGCCGCTGCCGGGTTCGCCGCCGCCGTGCGGTGCGAGGAGGGCGGTGCGCCGCAGCGCACCGTCGAAGTTCTGCCCGGCCGTCGTCACGAAGAGCAGCAGCGAGCCGCCCCCGACGAACCACAGGGCGCCCCGGCGGGAGACGGTCGGCTCGGCGGGGCGGGGAGTCACGAGGTCGTTTTGCTCCTCCCCCGGATGCCGCAGCTGCCGCAGGTTGCGCAGCGCCGTGGGCAACTTCAGCAGCACATGGGCGACGAAGGCGGCGAAGAACACCCACGCTCCGTAGAAGTGCAGCGGGTAGAAGGAGCCGGGGAAGACGTAGTCGAGCTGGACGTTGAGCACACCGGTCACGAACTCGAACAGCGCGCCGCCCACCAGGAGCAGCAGCGAGATCCGCTCCAGGGCGTGCGTGAGGGAGCGGGCCGGCGGCAGCGCGAACAGCCTCGGGATCACGGACCACAGCTTGGCGAGCAGGACGGGGATCAGGGTGATGCCGAGGGTGACGTGGACGCCCTGGTTGAGCCGGTACAGCCAGTGCGGATGCGTCGGCCAGGCGAAGAGGTAGAAGCCGAGGATCCCCTTGTCCGGGGTCTTGTCGTTCACCGGCGACAGGTCCGGGTTGTAGGCGGCGTACGAGACCAGGCCCGTCACGAACAGCACGGTGATGCCGGCGAGCAGGACGAGGCCCAGCACGGAGGTGAACCAGGGGCCGCGCAGGGGGCTGCGCCAGAAGCCGGGCGAGGAGGGGAGCCGGGGGGCGTCGGGGTCGCGCATGTCCTGACCGTAGGCCCGGATCACCCCGGGAATGGGTGCGCAACCCATGACGAAACGCTGACGTCCGGCCCGGACGGCGGCCCGCGCCCGCCCTGTCGGCCTAGCGTTCCGCTGTGACCCGCTCCCTCCCCCCTGACCTGCGCCGTGACCTGTACGCCGCCGGGGCAGCCGTGCTGCTCGTGACGGCGGCCGTACTGATCGGCCGCCACATCCAGGGCACCAGTCGCACCCTGTTCGTCGACTGGCCCCCGCTGCTGGCGTCCTGGGGCCCCCACCTGGGCCCCGGCACCCCGGCGGCCGTACTCCTGGCGATCGCCACCGTGGCGTACGGCCCCGCCCTCGCGGCCCGGCTCCCCTGGCGCGCTCTGCTCCCCCTGACCTGGGCCACGGCGACGGCGTGGATCTGCTCCCTGGCCCTGATCGACGGCTGGGACCGGGGCATCGCGCGCCGCCTCACCACCCGCTACGAGTACCTCCAGGTCATCGACCGCTTCGACGACATCCCGGCAGCACTACGCGACTTCACCCAGCACATCCTGCTCGACTCCCCCGACAACTGGCCCGCCCACATCGCCGGCCACCCGCCCGCGGCCACACTCACCTTCGTCCTCCTCGACCGGATCGGGCTGCGGGGCGGCGGCTGGGCGGGCATGTGGTGCATCACCGTCGGGGCGACGGCCTGCGTCGCCGTACTGCTCACGATCCGCACCCTGGCCGACGAGACCCTCGCGCGCAGGGCGGCCCCCTTCCTCGTCCTGGCCCCGGCGGCGGTGTGGATGGGCACGTCGGCCGACGCGTACTTCGCGGCGGTGGCGGCGTGGGCGGTTGCGCTGCTGGCCCTGGCGGTCACGAGACGCTCGCTGTGGCGGGCGGGGGCATCCGGCCTCCTCTTCGGCCTGACCTGCTACCTCTCCTACGGCCTCACACTCGTCGCCCTGATCGCGGCGGCGGTCCTGGTGCTCGGCCGGCACGGGGTCCGGGAGCACCCTGCCCTGCTGGTGCCGCTGCTGGCGGGCTTTGTCGTGGTCCCGGCGTCGTTCACGCTCGCCGGGTTCGACTGGTGGGAGGCGTACCGCCTGCTGGTCACGCGCTACCACCAGGGCGCGGGCGGCATCCGCCCCTACGGCTACTGGGTGTGGGCCAACCTGGCCTGCACGGTGCTCATCACGGGCCTGGCGACGGTGGCGGGCCTACGCCGGACGGGCGCGGTGCTGCTCCACCGCCGCACCGAGGCCACCCCCGGCCGGGCGGCCGAGCCCGCCTCGCGCTCCTCGTCTCCGCCGCGCTGCTCGCCCTGCTGGTCGCCGACCTGTCCGGCATGAGCAAGGCGGAGACGGAACGCATCTGGCTGCCCTTCGCGGTGTGGCTTCTCCCGTCCTGCGCGTTGCTTCCCTACCCGCGTGCATGGCTCACCGGGCAGGTGGTGCTGGCGTTGCTGCTCAACCATGTGCTGTTGACGGGGTGGTGACGCGGACAGCCGCAGCACGAGGAAACGGCCCGGTCAATGGAGGGAACCAGTGGCCCGTACCGAGTACTACGACGGGCATGTCGCAGCGCACGCAGATCACTGGTCAACTCCTTGGGGACGTCGCAGGGCGGTGCACGGCTGGCAGGCGTACACCTCGACGTCGAGGTCGTAGGCGCCTACGCCTCCGCGGGAGACGCCCACGCTGATTCCGCCGTCTCGCAGTGAGGCGTTGCACCAGACGCAGTTCCAGCCTGCGTACTGCCCGCGCCCAAGAGAGGTGGGATGCGCGCTCCCGGAGCGGCCACCGACCTGCGCAGGTTCTTCGCACGGATGCGGAACACGGCAGAACAGGCGGCCGCGACCCGACCCCTGCGCGACCGGCTGCCAGTGATGTTGGATGGCCAGGAGTTGCCGGCTCGCGCTCGCCGTGAAAGAGCTGACCCAGGTGGCACGGTTCCTGTACGAAGCCGGGACGCTCAAGCAGTCGAGGCGCACCGGGTGGTGGATGGCCGGGGTGCGCGACCCGGAGAGCGTTGCCGAGCACTCCTGGCGTACCTCGCTGATCGCGTCGATCATCGCCAAACTGGAGGGTGCAGACCCTGCCCGTGCCGCATTCCTGGCGGTGTGGCACGACTCGCAGGAGACCAGGACCGGAGACATCAACCACCTGGCCAAGAAGTACGGCGCCGGCGAAGCCGACCCCGCGGTGGTCACCGTGCATGCTGCAGGGCATCGAGTACAAAGCCCTGGGCTACGAGGACGCACAGCGGTGGATCGACAACAGCCGCGGCCGCCTCGTCACGAAGACGGCGAACGAGCCGGCCGACCAGCTGCTGGCGACCGACCCGTTGGACTGGCTGCGCAGCACGATGGGCGAGTTGGACTGACTCTTCCTGCCATTCACCCACCGGCGATAGAACACTGAGCTGCACAGTCGCGGTCGTCTGGGCAGTCCGGCCTGAGCGGGCCCTGCTCACCAGCCACACTCCTCACCTGCTGCTGTCTTGATCAGAGGTTCAGCAGGTGTGCCGCGTTGCGGTGTGCGATGCGTTCGAGGGCGGCGCGGGAGAACGGCGCTGTGCGGAGGAACTCGACTGCCTCTGCCGTTGATTCGTAGGGGTAGTCGACGGCGAACAGCAGCCGGTCGGCGCCGATGGCCTGGACGGCTCCGAGGAGGGCCGCGTGGGAGAAGACGCCGCTGGTGGTCGCGTAGAGGTTGTGCCGCAGGTAGTGGGAGGGCAGGTGTCGTGGCCTGCTCTTGGGGTCGGCCTGGTGGTAGCGGCTGTCGAGTCGGGCCAGTTGGAAAGGCAGTAGTTCTCCCATGTGCCCCAGCGTCACCGAGGCCCCGGGGAACTCGTCGAACACTCCCCCGTAGATCAGGCGCAGTGCGTGGGCGCCGACCTGCGCTGTCCATCCCCACGACGGCCCGCTCAGCACGGGATGCCCCTCGAACACCCGCCACTGATCGGCGGGGAAGAGCGCGGGATGGAGGTAGAGCGTCACGCCGAGCCGTTCGAGCTCGGCCCACACCGGCCGGAACTGCGGCTCGTCGAGGTAGTGGCCCTGAACGTGGTCGTTGTGCAGGACTCCCTTGAGGCCGAGTTGCTCCACCGCCCGGCGCAGTTCGACCACGGCGGCCTTCGGGTCCTGAAACGGCAGGGTGGCGAAGCCGGCGAACCGTGTCGGGTGGGCGGCGACCACTTCGGCCAGGCGGTCGTTGACCCGCCGGGCCGTGGTCACGGCCTCGGAGGGGTCCTCGATGGCCTCCACGCCGGGTGAGGTGAGCGACAGGACCTGTATGTCCACGCCATGCTCGTCCATGTCCGCCAGCCGCAACTCCGTGAGGTCGGCGAGCCGGCGCCCCCATTCCTGTCCCCAGTCGGCAGGCATACGGGCCTCGCCCGGCCACGGGAGCAGCTCCGGAACGGAGAACGCCTCTTCGACCGCGATCACCTTCATGCCGTGCCCCGGGCGGCCGGCGGCGGTCCCGGGCGACGTGGAGGTGGCGGCCTGGGCGGCGGCGGGCGGGACCGCGGGGGATGCCGTGCCGGCGGTGGCGCCGGCCGCGGCGAGGGGGGATGCAGACGATCCTGTCGTCATCGTCCTGCCTTTCCATCGATTTCAGGCGAATTGGGGCATGGGGTCGGGGCTGGGGATCGATCGAGCTCACCATTAGGTAACCTAATCGTAGGCTACCTAATGAATGGTGATCCAGGAAGCTCCGGTGATGTTGGGCGCCAGTTCTGACCGGCTTACGATCGGCAGACCGCGCCGAACCGACCGCCCCAGCGTGAAAGCAGAACCACATGGCCTCCTCCCCGTCTGAACCCGAGCCGCTCATCCGGCTGCTGTGGCGCGCGCACAACTGGTTCCGAACCGCCCTGACCACTGCGTTCGAAGCCCAGGAAGACGGGTCGGCCATCAGTGCGGCACACGTGACTCTGCTGAGTCAGCTCCCGTCGGAGGGGGCGAGCATCGCCGAGCTGGCTCGGCGTCTGGGCGTCAGCGCCCCGACAGCGCACCAGTGGGTCCACGAACTTGTCGCCGCGGGCGTGGTGACCGTGGAGAGCGATCCGCGGTCCGCCCGGTCGAAGCTCGTACTCCTCTCGGCGGCCGGCGCCCGGCGCCGCGCGGAGACGATGCAGGTCCTGGCCGGGCTCGAAGCCGCGCTCGCCGGGCGCGTCGGTGCGGATACCGTCACTGCCCTTCGGGCCGCACTGGAAGGACCGTGGGGATCTCCGGAATCGGCGGCAGCGGATCTCCCCGGCCCTCCCACCCCTTAACTCTGTTGACTCCCGGGCGCAGTGGCCAGCCCCTCCCCGGGCAGCAGACGCAGGACCACCGCGCGGCATCACCTGCAAGGGCATGGGGTCCTCGAACCGCCTGGGCCCGCCACCGCTGGACGATCGAACGCACCGCCTCCTGGCTGGCCGGATGCCGCCGCCTGCACCCTCGCCTCCTTCCGCTGGCTCACCAAATGAGATGACTTCCAGGACAACGCTCAACGCCAAGCCCTTTCGGAACTGCCTGCGCAAGATTAGGCTTTCATAGGCAGCTCAGCATGCTCTTGCCTTTCTTAACGATCACCGGTCCCATCGTCGGTGCCGTCGTCGTCGCAATCGTTACGTACCTCACCTCGCGGCCTCGAATGCGGGCAGAAGTTCGGAAGTTGGAAGCCGAGTCAGAACGCACCATCGCCGAGACCAGCAGGATCCTCGCAGAGTTCCAGACGCGACCCTCGAATGCCGTCGGCGATAACGCTTTGCCTACAGGCTGGTACGTGACCGGAGCACGTCCTGAAGACTACGAATTTGGCGTCGACACGCAGGTATTCCGTAGCGGGCGAGTCAGCGCCTTCATTGAAGCCCGGCCTGGCGCAAAGGAGTTTGCATCCCTCGCCCAGGTGTTCAAGGCGGACGCTTACCGAGGCAAGCGAATGCGCCTGTCCGCGATGCTCAAGACCAGAGACGTCGCCAACTGGGCAGGACTATGGCTACGAGTGGACGACGCCTTGCACAACGTGCTGGCGTTCGACAACACAGCAGACTCTCGAAGCTCATCGGGCACCCAAAGCTGGGCTCATCGCGATGTCGTACTTGATGTCCCCAGGGAGGGTGCGACGATCCGGATCGGCTTCATCCTCACGGGTGAGGGGCGGGTATGGTGTGACGATGTGAAATTCGAGGAAGTCGGACTCGATATACCCGTTACCCGCAACATCGAGGAGTTGCGAGAACACCCGGAGAATCTGAACTTTGAGGATGGAACTGGCTGACATGGAGGCCTCCTCCGGTCCAGTACACAACCGCGGCAGTAGCTGCGGCTTCAGCGGCCACAGGGGCAAAGTGCTGAAAGGACCCATATGGCCACCCCGGAGCATGTAAGAGAAGCACTCACCCAAAAACTTTCAGGACTGCAGAGCGAGGGAGGAGGAACCTCTCTTGAAGTCCTTGAGGTGCAGGTGCCGGCTGTCTTCCCTGCATTGCTTCTGAAAGTCCAGATCGGCGTCGCAGGGCAGCTCTGGGAAGTCTCACTCGACTACCAGGGGCATGAAGCGAGTCTGGTGAGCGGAGACCTCTCCGAGGACTCCCTGAACTACCTCGGGTTCCTTGTGCGCACCCACTTGTTCGAGTGGTGGCACACGAAGGACAAAGAGAAGTTTTCAGCGCGTATGGGGAAGAGACTGGCCTGAGAGAGTGGGTAGGAGTGCGAGGCGATGGGCCCAAGCGGTCGTAGCACTAGCCTCGGCTGCGCATCATCATCGACATCAGCAGCCCATGGGTCTCGTCGTCGGCGGCGGCCACAAGACCACGACCCGTCTCACCGATCGGGGCACCGTCGATCCCGGTGACAACGCAGCCGGTGCCCGGGGCCGGCGTCGTCACCCTGCCCGGCGCCTCCCACCATTCCGTCCCCACCGAGCGACCTGCCGAACTCAACCGGCTGCTGGCGGAATTCCTGGCCTGAGAACGCCCGGCCGCGTCATACCCAGGTAGGACCTCTCGCTCCACAGGGAACGCACAGGCACTCTTCCTCCTCTTGCACGGCGTCACCCCCCCCAACTGAAGGGAATGCGCCGTGCGTTCACGTACACGTACACGTATACGCCTGTATCCGGCCGGGTCGGTGGTCCTGGCTCTCGCCGCCGCCGGGTCCGTGCTGGCCGGGCCGGTCGGCTCCGCTTCCGCTGCCGACGCGGCCGGACGTGCCGATCTGCGCGCGGATGTGAACCGCGACGGACGGGTCGATGTCACCGGTGGCAGCGACACGAGAGGGGAGGACAGCTGGTCGGTCGGGCGCGGAGCCGTCTACCTGCCCAACATCGACGACGACAGCAAGCGGTGCCCGGTGACCGGGCCGGGCGGCAAGCCGCTGTCCGACGCCAAGCTGGCCGCGTGCAACGACGGCACGGACACGAAGGTCAACGGCAGCGCGGACGCCGCCGACCTCGCCCGGGTCCGTTCCGTCCCCATGCCGGGCCTGGGCAAGGACGCCCAGGGCAAGCTGAAGGTCACCACGGGAGGCGAGCACGCCCGCCTCTTCCTCAAGCGGTCCGGCAAGTGGACAGCGGTGACGTCCAAGACCCGGCTGACCGCCGCCGAGCTGCGTGCCGGTGTCGAGTTCGGTGTCGAGGGCACCGATGTCGTCCGGGACAGCGCCAAGTGGGACGGCCGTGCCGTGGTCCGGCTGACGGTGACGTCCGGGCAGAAGTCCACCTCCGACGCCGTGACCCTGCGCGTCGCGCCGCTGCTGACCCACCATCACCTGCAGAACACCCAGCAGGTGATGGTGACCGAGGTCCAGGGCCAGGGCACGTACAGCCGTCTCCAGCAGAAGTTCGTCGCTGAGCTCGGCAAGGAAGTCAAGAAGGCCGGAATCACCGCACCGCTGGTCAAATTCAAGAAGTACGCCGACCCCTGGGCCCAGGACTTCGTCGAACCGGCCTACGTCAGCATGTCCGGGCCGGGCGGTCAGCGGCACGTGATGCGCGTGATGCTGCGGTCCGCCCAGCCGGACCGGGACGCGGGCCGGGAGCTGTTCGAGAAGGTGCGCGGCCGGGACACCGGTGTCGTGCAGGTGACCGACCGGGCCGAGCCCGACGACTGGTCGCTCAACTCCATGGGGAACCTGGAGACCATCCCGCCCTACGCGCACGGCGGGCGCTCCTTCCCGGCCGGGCGGATCATCATGGGCGAGCGCAAGGACAGCGGGGCGCGCCCGTCCAAGGTGATGCGGACGATGCTCAAGTCGCAGGGGTTGCAGGATCCGCTGCTGCTGGACACCTCCTGGCTGGGGGTCGGGCATGTCGACGAGTTCGTGCAGTTCCTGCCCGCCGACACTCCGCGCGGCTGGCGCATGGGTGTCGCCGACCCGGAGGCGGGACTGGAACTGCTGCGCGACGCAAAGCGCGACGGCCACGGCAAGACCAAGATGTTCTCCGTCCCGGGCCGGAGTGACAGCCCGGCGCCCAAGGAGACCATCGACCAGGCACTCGCCTCCAAGCATCTGGTGGCCGACAACGAGATGGCCGCACGGCGCATCGCGGCCAACCTGGAGATCCTGAAGCGGGAGACGGGGGTCACCGACGCGGAGATCGTGCGGGTGCCCGCGCTGTACACCCGCGAGTCGGAGGTCATGACCGCCGAAGGCGACGAGATTCCCGTGCCGCGTCTGACGCGCATGGGCGCCGGTTCCGACCTCGTGGACAGCCTCGGGGACCGCGGCCAGCAGAAGTGGCTCGCCGAGAACCCGGCGGGCTCACGTGCGAAGGCCGCGGCGACGGTGATGACCAGCGCGTACGTTCCCGGAGCGGTCAACGGTGTGCTGCTCGGGCGCGACCGCTACCTCGCCCCGCGCCAGTGGGGGCCCGTCATCGGCGGCAAGGACATCTTCACGCAGGCCGTCAACGCCGCTTACCAGCGGGTCGGCCTGAAGGTGTCGTACATCGACGACTGGTACACGTACCACCTCGGCATGGGTGAGGTGCACTGCGGCACCAACACCCTGCGCGACGCTACGGCCGCGTGGTGGCAGCGCCCGGCACGCTGATCCGTAACGAGGAGTGGGCGGCGGGTGGTGCGGGCCGCCCGTCGGCCCGGGGCGGCGGATCCGGACGGTCAGGAGCCGTACGGTCCGTCGCCGCGCCCGCCGTCCTGCCGGGCACGCCCAGGCGCGAGGCGGCGGTAGGCCGCGCGGGCGTGGGCGAGGCGCGCCAGAGACGTGCCGACGAGCGTGGCGGTGAGCAGGCAGGCGAGCCATGTGGTGTCGCGGGGGCCGGCCCAGGTGAGGGTGCCCGCGGGCGGGATGGCGAAGCCGTTGAGGAACAGCCAGCACAGGACGGCCGTGCCGGGGGCCGCCGTGAAGCGGGCGCACAGGCCGAGCACGGCGGCCAGCAGGGACAGCGCGAGCAGAGCCAGTCCCGGACGGCCGGTCCCCACCACGGCGTTGAGGACTGCCACCAGCACCAGCGCGCCGCCGAACGCCCCGGCCCACACCAGCGGTGTCGCCACGGGCCGCGGAACGGGCCTGGCTCCGGTGCCCAGCGGCCTCCACTCGATCATGCCGGCGCTTCCTTCCCCGAGGGTGCTCGTCAGGGTCCCACTCACAGCTGTTCAGTGAAACACCCGAACCGGACAGTCGGGCGACGCCGCCGAGCATGACGAAACCCCAGGTCCAAGACCTGGGGTTGTTTCGTCCTGACCTGGTTGGTCCGCGTCACACGAACGCGCTCTGGCCCGTGATCGCCTTGCCGACGATCAGGGTGTTCATCTCGCGCGTGCCCTCGAAGGAGTAGATCGCCTCCGCATCGGCGAAGAAGCGCGCGATGTCGTGATCCAGGAGGATTCCGTTGCCGCCGAAGATCTCCCGGCTCCAGGCCACGACCTCCCGCATCCGCGCGGTGACGAACGCCTTGGCCAGGGAGGAGTGTTCGTCGCGGAAGACGTCGGCGTCCTGCAGCCGGGCGAGCTGCACGAGCATGCCCCACGAGGCGGTGATGTTGCCCAGGCTCTTGACCAGCAGGTCCTGCACGAGCTGGAAACCGCCGATCGGACGGCCGAACTGCCGCCGCTCACGCGCGTAGTCGAGGGCCAGTTCGTAGGCGCCGGTCATGACGCCCAGCGCCTGCCAGGCCACCCCGCTGCGCGTGGCGCGCAGGATCTCGGCGACGTCGCGGAAGGAGTTGATGTTCTGGAGGCGGTTCGCCTCCGGCACCCGGACGTCGGTGAGAGTGATCTCGGCGTTCTCGACGATCCGGAAGGCGATCTTGCCCTCGATCTTCGCCGGTTCGAAGCCGGGCGTGCCCTTCTCGACGACGAAGCCCTTGACGTGGTTGTCGTCGGCATCCCGCGCCCACACCACGACGTAGTCGGCGAAGGTCGCGTTGCCGATCCACTTCTTGGCGCCGTTCAGGATCCAGGTGTCGCCCTCGCGCTTGGCGGTGGTGCGCATGCCGCCCGCGACGTCGGAGCCGCCGAGCGGCTCGGTCATGGCGAACGCGCCGATCTTGTCCATCGCGGCCATCTCCGGGAGCCAGCGGTCGCGCTGCTCCTGGTCGCCGCCGGACTGGACGGAGTACATCGCGAGGCCGTTGTGGACGCCGAAGAAGGTGGCCACCGAGGCGTCGGTGCGGCTCAGTTCCATCGCCAGCATGCCGCTGAGCAGGTTGGAGACGGCGGGCCGGTGCTCGCCGTAGCCCTCGTAGGGCAGGCCCGCGAGGCCGCTGTCGCGGAAGATGCCGACGAGTTCCCGGGGGAATTCGCCCTTGGCCCAGTTGGCGTTGACCAGCGGCTTGATCTCGTCGCGCATGAGGGCGCGGGCCCTGAGGAGTATCTTGCGCTCCTCGTCCGGCAGCAGCGCCTCGTAGGCGTAGAAGTCCGCGGTGAGCTGGTCTTCGAGCGGTTCCATGGCGGTGGTCATCTCAGTTCTCCTCCTTGTCGGCGCTGTCCAGGGCGGACAGGACGGCGAGTTGCCTGCGGTCGCGGGTCTCGGTGAGTTCCGGGTACGCGGCGGAGCCGTAGGCCTGTTCCACGGCTGCGATGAGCCGTTCCTGCTGGGCCTGGTTCTGTGACGGGGTGCCGAGGCTCGCCCACATCCGCTTCATCGAGGGGCCGATGTGCTCGGCCAGGTGCCGGTAGCCGCCGGGTCCGCCGCCCAGGTGCGAGCCGAGGAACGGCCCGACCGTGGCCCAGCGCAGGCCCAGCGAGTTGGTCATCACCGTGTCGAGTTCCTCGGGCGTCACCACGCCCTGCTCGACGAGGTACACCGCCTCGCGGCTGAGGGCGTTCTGCAGCCGGTTCCCGACGAAGCCGGGGATCTCCTTGCGTTCGACGACCGGGGTGCGGCCGACGGAGGTGTAGAAGTCGACGGCGGCCCGTACGGCGTCCTCGCCGGTGCGTTCGCCGGGCACGACCTCGACGAGCGGGACGAGGTGCGGCGGGTTGAAGGGGTGGCCGATCAGGACGCGGGCGGCGTCTTCGTCGGCCAGCTCCTTGGTGAACTCGGTCGACGGGATGGCCGACGAGGAGCTGAGCAGCAGCGCGTGGCCGGGTGCCTCCCGGGCCAGGCCGGCGAACAGGTCCTGCTTGAACTCGACGCGCTCGGGGCCGTTCTCCTGGACGACGTCCGCGTCCCGGACCGCCTCGGTGACACCGGCGGCGATGTGCACCCGGCCGGCGAGGTCCGTCACGTCCAGGCCGCGGGCGGCCAGGTGCGGGGCGGACTGCGCGAGGGCCTCGTCCACGGCCTCGGCGAGGTCCGGTCGCGGGTCGCTCACCCGGACGGTCAGGCCGTGGGCGGCGAACAGTGCCGTCCAGGACAGTCCGATGGTCCCGGCGCCGATCACCGCGGCCGTACGGAAGGTGCGGGTCATGACGCGGCTCCCTTCAGGTAGTCGTGGACCGGCTCGGCGCCGGACAGCGTCAGGTCGGTGAGGATGTGGCTCGCGGAGACGACCTCCAGCACCGGCAGGTCGGCCAGCGGGGCGAGCACGTGCGCGAAGAGCTGGAGTCGGGCGGGCCCGGTCCAGGCCTCCTTGACGGTGACGTCGGTGATGCGCGTGCGGACGAGTTCCTGCACCCGGGGCAGCCCGTCGTAGCCGGGAATGGTCTTGAGCATGAAGGTCGGCACGGTGATCTGTGCCTCGGCCTCGCGCCGGTCCAGCTCGTGGTGCTTGTAGCCCATGGTCGCGGTGGCGACCCGCAGGCTGCCGTGGTCGAGGGTGCCGACGAGCGCGCCGGAGTCGACGGTGAGCGACGGGGAGCCGAGCACCTTCGGGTAGGCGGAGACCTCGCGGCCGGAGGCGGTCGCCGGGAAGTTGTCGAGGTACATGGCGTGCAGGTACTCGCCCTGCTCGCCCTCGAAGGAGACGGGGATCGCCTGGCCGGCCTCCGTGTAGGGGCCGTAGCCGCTGACGTCGCCCATCTTCATGACCTCGAACCGGACCAGGGGTTCACCGATCCGCAGCGGTTCGGGGACGACGGCCCGCAGCGCGTCGGGGTCGGTGCGGTAGACGACGTTGAGGTACTCCCGGTCGGTGAACCGGGGGACCGCCGGCGCGTACGCCGGGCTGGTGAGCGGGGTGGTGAGGTGCTGTCGTACGTCCTCGGCCTGCATGGCGGCTCACCGTCCCGTCCACCGCGCGGGGCGGCGCTCGGCGAAGGCGGTCATGCCCTCGCGTACGTCCGCCGAGGCCATCAGCGTCTTCATCTCCCCGCGCTGGAAGGCGAAGGCGTCGGCGTCGGGCGTTCCGTCGGCGGCGCGGACGACGCGCTTGACGGCCGCGAGCGCGAGCGGGGCGTTCTCCGCGAGCCGTTCGGCCAGCCGGAGCGCCTCGGCGACGGCCTGGCCGGAGGCCGTGACCCGGTTGGCCAGGCCCAGTTCACCGGCGCGGCGGCCGTCGACGGGATCGCCGGTCAGCAGGAGTTCCATGGCCAGGTGGTGCGGGATGCGCTTGGGCAGCCGGATCACGCCGCCGCCCGCGGCGATCAGCCCGCGCTTGACCTCGGGCAGCCCGAACCGGGCGTCCTCGGCCGCGACGATCAGGTCGCAGGCCAGGGCCAGTTCGAAGCCGCCGCCCATGGCATAGCCCTCCACGGCGGCGATCAGGGGCTTGGCCGGTCCGGCCTCGGTCAGTCCGCCGAAGCCACGGCCTTCGACCTCGGGCGACTCGCCGCGCAGCGCGGCCTTGAGGTCCATGCCGGCGCTGAACGTGCCGCCCTCGCCGGTCAGGACGCCGGCCCGCAGCTCGGGGTCGGCCTCCAGTTCGTCCAGTGCGGCGGTCAGGCCGGTGGCGACCGCGGCGTTCACGGCGTTGCGGGCCTCGGGGCGGTCGAGGGTGATCAGCAGGGTGGAGCCGATCCGTTCGGTGCGTACGACGGGGGTGGTGGGGGTGCTCATGGCTGTCCTCCTGTGACGGTCAGCGGGCGGCGGTGTCGAGCTCGGCGAGGACGTCCTCGGTGTCCTGACCGGCGACCGGCGCCAGGCGGCGGATCGAGCCGGGCGTGGCGGAGAAGCGCAGCGGGATGCCGATGGTGCGGACGGTGCCCTCGGTCGGGTGCTCGACGGTGTCGAGCAGGTGGCCGCCCTGGACGTAGGGGTCCTCGTGGGCGCGGTCCAGTTCCAGCACCGGGGCCATCGGGATGCTGTGCTTGGCGCACACCTCCGCCCACTCCTCGGTGGTCAGCGCCGGGGCGCAGGCGTCGACCAGGGCTGCGAGGTCCTCGTGGTCGGCGCTGTCGACGGCGTCCCCGTTGACGCGCGGGTCCTCGGCGAGGTCCGGGCGTCCGGCGGCGGTGAAGAAGTCCCGGTAGTTCTGCGGGTTGTACGGGATGACGCAGGCCAGGCCGTCCTTGGTGCGCACCGCCTTGTGGCCCTTCAGCATCGACAGGGGGAAGCCGGTGGAACCGGTCTCGGGCACGTGGGTGTGCCCCGCCAGGTGCTCGACCAGGTTGAACGCGATCAGGGTGTCGGTCATCGGGATCTCGACGAGCTGGCCCTGTCCGGTCCTGTTCCGGTGCAGCAGGGCGGCGAGCACGCTGTAGGCGATGGTCAGGGAGGAGACCTTGTCGCCGATGATGGTCGGCAGGTAGACGGGCTCGCCCAGCGCCCGGTCGGCGATGTCGACCAGGCCGGACGCGGCCTGCACGGTCTCGTCGTAGGCGGCGTTGCCCGCCCGGTCCGAGTCGCTGCGGAAGCCCTGGGCGTGCGCGTAGACGAGGCCCGGGTTGCGGGCGGCGATGTCGTCGTGGGACAGGCCGAGGCGGTGCAGTGCGCCCGGCCGCATGTTGGTGATCAGCACGTCCGCGGTGTCGATCAGCTTCAGTGCTCGCTCGCGGTCGGTGTCGTCCTTGAGGTTGAGGGCGACGCTGCGCTTGTTGCGGTTGACGTTGAGGTTCAGCGGGGTCATGCCCGGCGTGGTGCGGTAGTGGCCCACGCGTACGGTGTCGGCGGGCGACTCGATCTTGATCACGTCGGCGCCCAGGTCGCCGAGGATCTGTGCCGCGTAGGGGCCCATCACCACGGTCGACAGGTCGATCACGCGGATGCCTTCCAGGGGGCCGGTGGCGGTGTCCGTGATGTCCGTCATCGCTTTTCCTTCAACTCCTCGCTTCGCTATGTATGTGTATCTGGAAACTAAGTTAGCAAGGAGGAGCTGGAGAACGGAAACAAATGGAGTGACCAATAAACGAAAGGCGGTATGACCGCAGTGGTCATACCGCCTTTGGTGAATATTTTTCGAATGCTTGGGATGGGTCAGGTGTGGAGCGGCTCAGCGAAGATCTCGCGGGCGGCGGCGACGACTTCCTCCAGGTCACCGCCGTGCGCCCGATCCTTGCGCCAAAGCAGGCCGGTCTCCAGTCGGGGATGGAAATCCGAGAAGGGAAGGACGGTCACATTGTCGAGACGGTAATTCTGCACAGGGCTCCGCGGATCCAGCATGGAAATCGAGAAAGCCAGGCCGCTGGACACTATCTCGGAGACTCCCTCGAACGTCGCGCTGCCGATTTCGATCCGTTTCTTGATGCCGAGCTCGGCCAGCTGCTGGTCGAGACCGCGGAAATACGCGTTGGTCACGGCCGTGGGCGAGCCCGCGTAGGCGAGTCCGGACAGTTCCGCCAGGGCGACCGACTCCCGCCCCGCGAACCGGTCCCTGGGCACGACCGCGCCGAGCCGCTCCGACATCACCGGCAGCTGTTCCAGCGCCGGGTCGCCGCCGACCGGGAGCCGGGCGAGGGTCAGTGCCAGTCTGCCGTCGCACACCGCGTCGACCAGCCGCTCGGTGCCGCCCGGCCAGCGTTTGATCTCGAACCGGTCGCCGACCCGCTCGGCGAGGGCGGCCATCCGTGCGCGCAGGTCCGGATGGATGCCGCTGGGGACACCGAGCAGCAGGGTGGTCCGCCGCGGCCGGGTCGTCTCGTCCAGCCGCCACTGGATGGAGTCGACCTGCTCCAGGACCCCGCGGGCGATCGGCAGCAGCGCGCTGCCGGCCGGGGTGAGCCGCACGTGGTGGGTGTCGCGGTCGAACAGCCGGTGTCCGAGTTCGTTCTCGAGATCCTTGATCCGCCTGCTCAACGGGGAGGCGGCCATGTGCAATTTGCGGGCCGCGGTGGAGAAGTTCAGTTCTTGGGCGACGGCGACGAAATAACGCAGGTGCAGGAGCTCCACGCGGTTCACCCTAACCGCTGGGGCTTTCGGTCCCCGGGGCCGTGGGACCGGAGAGTTCCTTCTCCATCAGCTCCTTCTCCATCAGCGTGAAGGACTTGGGCGCCCCGCCCGGCTGCGGTTTGCCCTCCTTGTGGCCGACGACGCGGTAACCGGCGTCCCGGTAGTAGGCGTTGAGCTGTGCGTTGCCCGCCAGGCAGTCCAGGCGGACCCGGGTCCGTCCGGCCTCGGCCACCCGGTGTTCCGCGGCCTCCAGCAGCAGTCGCCCTGTCCCGGGCGGGGCGGTGCTCCGGTCCACCATGAGCCGGTGCACGTACCCGGCCACGGGCGGCTGCGGCCCCCAGGCGGCCTCGTCCTCCCACCACAGCTCCCAGGCCCCGCCGACGCGCCCGCCGGCCTCCGCGAGCCACACCTCGCCATGCGCCATGACCCGGCGGAAGTGCTCCTCGCCCAACTCCCCCGGCCGCCACTGCCCGGTGATACCGCGGGCCAGCATCCAGCGGGCCGCGTCGTCACGGAGGCGGACGAGGGCGGCCAGGTCGGCCTCGGTGGCCGGGCGGAGGAGCAGGTCATTCACCCGAGGATCGTCGCACAACCGTCCGATGACGATCCGTGAGGACTGCTGCCCGTAACGCACTTGACCGATCCGACCCCACCGCGTCCTCGCCTGATGGAAACTCTTGGGGCAGGTCGGAGGGGGAACCGGGGGAACGAGTGGCGGACGACAGGCGTATTGCCCTGCTCATCGGGGTGGGCGAGAACCCGGGGGCGGAGCGTGTGCTGCCCTCGCTGGCTGCGACGGTCGATGCCGATCTGCATGTCCTGCGCGCCTCCCTGGAGGCAGCGGCTACGAGGTGC
>KE354208.1 GCA_000415505.1 Streptomyces afghaniensis 772 | reverse complement strand
ATGCGCTTCGTGCAGGGGACGTTCGACGACGACGACGCGTTCGAGCGGCTGCGCTCCACGATCGAGGAGCTGGACAAGGCACAGGGCACGGGCGGCAACTTCGCCTTCTACCTGTCCGTGCCGCCGAAGTCCTTCCCGGTGGTCATCCAGCAGCTGAAGAAGCACGGGCTGGCCGACCAGAAGGGCGGCTCCTGGCGGCGCGCGGTCATCGAGAAGCCCTTCGGGCACGACCTGAAGTCGGCCGAGGAGCTCAACAAGGTCGTCCACGAGGTCTTCGCCCCGGACCAGGTCTTCCGCATCGACCACTACCTGGGCAAGGAGACCGTCCAGAACATCCTGGCGCTGCGCTTCGCCAACACGATGTTCGAGCCGATCTGGAACCGGTCCCTCGTGGACCACGTGCAGATCACCAT
This sequence comes from Streptomyces afghaniensis 772, assembly GCA_000415505.1. Classification (GTDB taxonomy): domain Bacteria; phylum Actinomycetota; class Actinomycetes; order Streptomycetales; family Streptomycetaceae; genus Streptomyces; species Streptomyces afghaniensis. Next base: position 35,429 of record KE354208.1, on the reverse strand, counting down.
GGCCGAGGACATCGGCATCGGCGGCCGGGCCGGGTACTACGACGGCATCGGCGCCGCCCGTGACGTCATCCAGAACCACCTGCTCCAGCTCCTGGCGCTCACCGCCATGGAGGAGCCGGCCTCCTTCGACGCGGACGCGCTGGCCGCCGAGAAGACGAAGGTGCTCGGCGCGGTGAAGCTGCCCAAGGACATGGGCGCGGACACCGTGCGTGCCCAGTACGCGGCCGGCTGGCAGGGCGGCACGAAGGTGCGCGGCTATCTGGAGGAGGACGGCATCAACGCCTCCTCGAAGACCGACACCTACGCCGCCATCAAGCTGGAGATCGACAACCGCCGCTGGGCGGGCGTCCCCTTCTACCTGCGCACCGGCAAGCGCCTGGGCCGCCGCGTCACGGAGATCGCGGTCGTCTTCCAGCGAGCCCCGCACTCCCCCTTCGACACGACGGCCACCGAGGAGCTGGGCTCCAACGCGATCGTCATCCGCGTCCAGCCGGACGAGGGCGTCACGGTCCGCTTCGGCTCGAAGGTGCCGGGCACGTCGATGGAGATCCGGGACGTGTCGATGGACTTCGCGTACGGCGAGTCCTTCACGGAGTCCAGCCCGGAGGCGTACGAGCGTCTCATCCTGGACGTCCTCCTCGGAGACTCGAACCTCTTCCCGCGTACGGAGGAGGTCGAGCTGTCCTGGAAGATCCTCGACCCGATCGAGGAGTACTGGGACAAGAACGGCAAGCCCGCCCAGTACCGGGCCGGCACCTGGGGCCCCGTCGAGGCGGACGAAATGCTCGAGCGACACGGACGGAGCTGGCGCCGGCCATGAAGATAGACCTCACGGACACCACGGCCAGCAAGGTCAACAAGGCGCTGGTGCAGGGCCGCCGGGCGATCGGCACCCCGGCGGTCGGGATGGTGCTCACGCTGGTCATCGTGACCGACGAGGAGAACGCCTACGACGCCCTGAAGGCCGCGAGCGACGCCTCACACGAGCACCCCTCGCGCACGCTCGTGGTCATCAAGCGCGTCTCCCGCTCACCCCGCGACCGTACGCAGTCCCGCCTGGACGCGGAGGTCCGGGTCGGCGCGGAGGCCGGCACCGGTGAGACGGTCGTGCTCCGGCTGTACGGCGAGGTCGCCGACCACGCCCAGTCGGTGGTGCTGCCGCTGCTGCTGCCGGACGCCCCGGTGGTGGTGTGGTGGCCGGTGAACGCGCCGCTCGACCCGGCGAAGGACCCCCTGGGTGCCCTCGCCCAGCGCCGCGTCACCGACACCTACGCCTCCGAGCAGCCGGTGCGGGACCTGGCCACCCGGTCCGGGACCTACACCCCCGGCGACACGGACCTGTCCTGGACCCGCATCACGCCCTGGCGTTCCATGCTTGCGGCGGCCCTCGACCAGGTCACCTGCGAGGTCAGGGCCGTCGAGGTGGAGGGCGAGGAGTTCAACCCGAGCTGCGAGCTGCTGGCGATGTGGCTCGCGGACCGGCTGGACGTCCCAGTGAAGCGCTCGCTGTCCGGCGGCCCCGGTCTGACGGCGGTCCGCATGGACACCACCTGCGGCGCGATCACCCTGGACCGTGCCGACGGGTCCCTCGCGACGCTCTCCATCGAGGGCCAGCCGGCCCGTGGTGTGGCGCTCAAGCGCCGGGACACGGCCGAGCTGATCGCGGAGGAGCTGCGGCGGCTGGACCCGGACGACACGTACGCGTCCGCCCTGCGGTACGGGGTGGACCGGCTGAAGGCGTCCTGGCCGGCCCAGGCGAAGGAAGAGCCGGTTGCCGAAAAGGAAGAGCCGGTGGCCAAAGGGGAGCCCAAAAGTGACGGACGGGGGCGGCTCGCCCTCCCCGCTCCCGTCGAAACGGCTGCGAAAGCTCCCGCTGCGGAAGCGACGGCGCAGGCACCGGTGAAGCAGGAATCGCCCCAGTTGGAACCGGTACGGAAGGCGACGACGAAGTGAGCACGGCACCGCAGCTGGTCGTCCACCGCGACAAGGAGCTGATGGCGCAGGCCGCGGCGGCCCGGCTGATCACCAGGATCGTGGACGCGCAGGCCTCCCGGGGCTCGGCGTCCGTGGTCCTGACGGGCGGCCGCAACGGCAACGGCCTGCTGGCCGCCCTGGCCGCGGCGCCCGCCCGGGACGCGATCGACTGGAGCCGGCTCGACCTCTGGTGGGGCGACGAGCGGTTCCTGCCCGAGGGCGATCCGGATCGCAACGTCACGCAGGCACGGGAGGCACTGCTCGACTCGGTGCCGCTCGATCCGAAGCGGGTGCACGCGATGCCCGCGTCGGACGGCCCCTACGGCGACGACGTGGACGCGGCGGCGGCCGCGTACGCGGAGGAACTGGCGCGGGCGGCGGGCCCGGAGAACCACGGGCCCGTCCCCACGTTCGACGTGCTGATGCTGGGCGTCGGCCCGGACACGCACGTGGCGTCGCTGTTCCCGGAGCTGCCGGCGGTGCGGGAAGTCGACCGTACGGTGGTCGGTGTCCACGGCGCGCCGAAGCCGCCGCCGACGCGGGTGACGCTGACGTTGCCGGCGATTCGTGCGGCGCGGGAGGTGTGGCTCCTGGCCGCGGGCGAGGACAAGGCCCAGGCCGCGGCGATCGCGCTCTCGGGCGCGGGCGAGATCCAGGCGCCGGCGGCCGGGGCGTACGGCCGCAGCCGGACGTTGTGGCTGCTGGACGCGGCAGCGGCTTCCCAACTGCCTCGGTCGCTGTACCCGCCGGCTTCGGCTTAGGGCAACGAGGGGGCTCCGCCCCCTGGACCCCGGACCTTCGCCCCACCGTTGCCCCTTTCAAGGGCAGTTTCGGGTGGTGGGTGGGCATCGGCGGGGGGTCCAGGGGGCGGAGCCCCCTGGTCGTGCATCGACAGTGCTTACTTCACCGACCCGGCCATGACGCCCTGCACAAAGTGCCTCTGGAACGCGAAGAACACGACGACAGGGACGACCAGGGACACGAACGCCCCGGGCGCCAGGACATCGATGTTGCTGCCGAACTGCCGTATCTGCGACTGGAGTTCCACCGTCAGCGGCTGTGAGGAACTGTCCGCGAACAGCAGCGCCACCAGCATGTCGTTCCACACCCACAGGAACTGGAAGATGGCCAGGGAGGCGATCGCCGGCCGCCCCACGGGCAGCACGAGCCGCGTGAAGATACGCCATTCGCTGCCGCCGTCCATCCGAGCCGCCTCCAGCATCTCCTTCGGCATCTCGGCGAAGTAGTTCCGCAGCAGGAACACCGCGAACGGCAGGCCGTAGGCCACGTGGAAGAGGACGACCCCGGGGATCGTGCCGAACAGGCCCAGCTGTCCGAAGAGTTTGGCGACCGGCAGCAGCCCGATCTGCACGGGCACCACCAGCAGCGCGACCACGACCAGGAAGACCGCCTCCCGCCCGGGGAAGTCCAGCCACGCGAACGCGTAGCCGGCGAGCGCCGCGATCACCACGACCAGCACCGTCGTGGGCACCGATATCAGCACCGTGTTCCAGAACGCCTGCGTGATGCCCGAGTTCTGCAACAGCGAGGAGTAGTTGTCGAAGGACAGCTGCCCGGGGCTGGAGAACACCGTCCACCAGCCGCCCTTCGCCGTGTCCTCGGCGGACCGCAGCGAGGACAGGAACAGCCCGGCCAGCGGCGTCATCCACACCAGGCCGATCACCACGAGGAAGGCCTGGACGACTCCGTTGCCCAACCCGCGCCGCACCGCGTTCATCGCTGACTCCTTCGGAAACGGCGGACGTTGAACACCATGGCCGGAACCACCAGCAGCAGGAGCAGCACTCCGAGTGCGCTGCCGAGCCCCTGGTTGTTGCCGCCGCCGAACGACACCAGCCACATCTGCGTCGCGAGTACGGTCGCGTCCTCCTGCACCGGCCCGGGCGCGATGATGTAGACGAGGTCGAAGACCTTCATCACGTTGATGACCAGGGTGACGAAGACGACCGTGAGGACCGGGGCCAGCAGCGGCACCGTGATCCGCCGGAAGATCTGCCATTCGTTCGCGCCGTCGATCCGCGCCGCCTCCAGCGCGTCCCGCGGCAGCGTGGACAGGCCGGCCCCGATCAGCACCATGGCGAAGCCGGTCCAGATCCACAGGTAGGCCCCGATGATCGCCGGTGTGACGAGCGCCGGTCCGAGCCAGGAGACACCCTCGTAGGGCGGGGCGAAGTTGGACGACGGCAGTTTCACCTCGTAGGAGCCCGGTGCGAGGCCCTCGAAGCGGAAGGAGCCGTCGGAGGCGGTGGTCGCCGTGGCGGCCGTCTTGCCGTCGCGTACCGCCTCGACCTTCATCTGCGGCAGTCCGCTCTCCCGCCGGTCGACCTTGCCCTGTTCCCCTCCCCCGCCGGGCGTGAAGTCCAGGTAGACCACGCCGCGCAGTTCGTCGGGGCCGGCCTTCCGTCCGGCCGCTGCGTACGCGGGTTCCGTCCCGCCCGGCAGGTCGTCGGGCAATACCCCGACCAGGCCCAGCGTCACCGCGTCGCCCGGGGACACGCTCGTACTCGTGCGGTACGAACCGTCCTTGTCCTTCGTCAGGCCCTGCCCGTCACGCGCCCGGGCCGTCGGGTACGAGGACTCCCCCTTGAAGGCGTCGTGGACGGAGACGACCGCGGCGTTCAGGACGCCCTTGTCGGGGTCCTCGTCGTAGGCGAGCCGGAAGATGATGCCGGCGGCGAGGAAGGAGACCGCCATCGGCATGAAGAGGAGCAGCTTGAAGGCGGTGGCCCAGCGGACCTTCTCCACCAGGACGGCCAGGATCAGCCCGAGGCCGGTCAGCAGGGCCGGGGCCACGACGACCCAGATGGCCGTGTTGCGGACGGCCGTGAGGGTCGCCGGGTCGCGGAACATCTCGGTGTAGTTCTCGCCGCCGACGAAGGTCGTCCCCGAGGCGTCGAAGAAACTGCGGCCGACGCTGAACAGCACGGGGTAGACGACGAGCGCGCCGAGCAGCAACAGGGCGGGCAGCACGAACAGCAGGGCGACGATCTTCCCGCGCCGGCGCAGCCGCCGGGTGCGGTCGGCGACCGTGACGGGCGGTGGGGGGTTCGTCTCTTTGACGAGGGTCGCTGTCATGGCGGATCAGTCCTGGTACGCCTTGGCCGCCGCGGCCTCCAGCTTCGCCGCGGTGCCCTTCGGGTCGGACGGGTCGCGCAGGAAGTCCTGGAGCAGCTTCCACTCGCCGGTGCCCTTGGTGCCGCCGAAGGCCGCCGGGGCCTGGTCGGACATGTCGAAGCGGACCGAGTCCCCGGCCTGGACGAGGGACTTGGCGGTGGCGCGGGTGACGTCGTCGCCGTAGGAGGCGAGGTCGAGCTTCTTGTTCGGGGAGAGGAAGCCGCCCGCCTCCGCCCACACCGCGGAGGCCTCCGGGGTCGCCAGGAACTCGAGGAGGGCCTGGGCGGCCTTCTGGTTCTTGCCGTCCTTGAGGACGACGGCCGCGTCACCGCCGCTGACGACCGGTGCCTCGCCGCCGGCGACCGCCGGGAACGGGAAGAAGTTCGCGTCCTCGCCGACCTTCTTGCCGAACTGGTCCTTGGCGACGCCGGCGACGAAGTCGCCCTCGTAGACCATGCCGGCCTCGGGCTTCGGGCCGAACACCTTCTCCACGGAGCCGGGGAAGTCGGTGTTCAGGGCGCCCTTCTGGCCGCCGGCGATGAGCTGCTTGTCCTTGAAGAGCTTGCCGAGCGTGGTCAGGGCGTCGACGACGGACGCGTCGGTCCACTTCAGCTTGTGCGCGGCGAGGGCGTCGTACTTCTCGGGTCCGGCCTGGGAGAGGTAGACGTTCTCGAACCAGTCGGTGAGGGTCCAGCCGTCCTGCCCGGCGACGGAGAACGCGGCGAGGCCGGAGTCGGACACGGTCTGCCCGGCCTTCAGCATCTCGTCGTAGCTCTTCGGGGGCTTCACGCCGGCCTGCTCGAGGGCGTCGGGGCTGTACCAGACGGTCGACTTGTGCGCGGCCTTGAAGTACAGGCCGTAGAGGGTGCCGTCGACGCTGCCGTACTCCTTCCACACCGGGGCGTAGCCGGCGTCGACGGCCTGCTCGGTCTTCTTGGACAGCGGCTTGAGCCAGCCCTTCTGCGCGAACTGCTTGAGCACGCCGACCTGCGGGACCATCACGACGTCGGGGGCGTTGCCGCCCTCGATCTTGCTGCCGACGACGGTGGAGACGTTGTCGCCGGTGGACGTGAACTGCGTCTTGGCGCCGGTCTTCTCGGTGAAGGCGTCCAGCACCTTCTGGAAGTTCTTCTGCTCGGTGCCGGACCAGACACCGGCCACGGTGATCGACTGGCCGCTGAGCGCCTTGTCGCCGCCGCCGGCCGCGACGGGGCCGCCGCCGCAGGCGGTCGCGCCGAGCGCCAGGGCAAGAGCGGTGCAGCTGGTGAGCAGGGTGGTACGTCGTCGCATCATCGTTGATGTCCCTTCGGGGAGTTGACTTGCGGGGCGTTCAGGAACGGATCCACCAGGCGGCCGTCGACCCGGAGAGCACCCCGGGCGGACAGGGGCCGCTGGCGAGCAGCGGGGTGCCGGAGACCGGCGCGGGGGTGGGGCCGTACCGAAGTTGACGGCGCACACCAGGTCGTCACCGCGGGTGAAGGCCAGGACTCCGGGCGGGGAGTCCAGCCAGCGCAGCGTGCCCTCGCCCAACTGGGGCAGAGCGGCGCGCAGTTGGAGGCCGTCGCGGTACAGGTGCCAGAAGGATCGGGTGTCGGCGAGGGCCCGGTCGGTGGCGTACTCGGCGAAGTACTCCGGCTGCGGCAGCCACGGCTTGGCGCTCTCCTCACCGGAGGTGAAGCCGAAGGGCGAGGCCTGCCCCGACCAGGGCAGCGGCACCCGGCAGCCGTCGCGGATGCGGGCCCGGCTGCCGGTGCGGCGGAAGATCGGATCGGTGAGCACGTCGTCGGGCAGGTCCACGACCTCCGGCAGGCCGAGCTCCTCGCCCTGGTAGATGTACGCGGCTCCGGGCAGCGCCAGCATCAGCAGCGCGGCGGCACGGGCGCGGGCTGCGCCGAGGCCGCTGCCCTCGGTGGCGGGTTCGCCGTAGCGGGTGACGGTGCGGACCTGGTCGTGGTTGTTGAGGACCCAGGTGACGGTCGAGCCGGTCCCGGCGATGTCCTGCATGGCCTCGGAGATGACCTTCTGGAAGGCGTCCGGGTCCCAGGGGGCGCTGAGCAGGTCGAAGAAGAAGGCCTGGTGCAGCTCGTCGGGGCGGACGTACTGGGCGTGCTCGCGGGCCGTCGGGACGGAGACCTCGCCGACGAGGAGGCGTTCGCAGCCGTCGCGCTCGGTGTACTCCTCGCATATGGAGCGCCAGCGGCGCCACACATCGTGCACCTCGGGCTGGTTCCAGGCGAGCGGGTTGACCGAGTCGCGGGTGCGGGCGTCGGCCTCCGGGTCGTCGGAGTCGGGCAGCTCCGGGTGCTTGAAGAGGCCGGCGGCGACGTCGATGCGGAAGCCGTCGATGCCCCGGTCCAGCCAGAAGCGGAGGATCCGGTCGAACTCGGCGCCGATCTCGGGGTTGCGCCAGTTCCAGTCGGGCTGCTCGGGCGCGAACATGTGCAGGTACCACTGGCCGGGCCGGCCGTCCGGCTCGGTCACGCGGCTCCAGGCGGGGCCGCCGAACATGGAGTGCCAGTTGTTGGGCGGCTCGGCTCCGTCCGGGCCGCGGCCGTCGGCGAAGTGGAAACGGGCCCGGGCGGGACTGCCGGGAGCCGCGGCGAGCGCCTCACGGAACCAGGGGTGCTCGCTGGAGCAGTGGTTCGGGACGATGTCGAGCAGCACCTTGATGCCGAGCCGCCGCGCGGCCCCGACCAGCAGGTCGAACTCGTCGAGGTCGCCGAAGAGCGGGTCGACGCCGCAGTAGTCGGCCACGTCGTAGCCGTGGTCGTGCTGCGGTGAGGGATAGAAGGGGCTCAGCCAGATCCCGTCGACGCCGAGCTTCTTCAGGTAGGGCAGCCCGGCCCTGACTCCGGCGAGATCGCCGATGCCGTCGCCGGTGCTGTCCAGGAAGCTGCGGACGTACACCTGATAGATCACTGCGTCACGCCACCAGTGGTGCCTGTTCAACCCATCGACCTGTCTCTGAGGAGGGCAGCGGTTATGCATGCATGTTAAGTAGGCGTGTCGAGAGGGTGTCAATGAAAAGGCAGAAGCTACCGAGGAGTTGAGGTGGCGTAATCCGGTATTTTCCGGACATAACTCAGGCAGATGAGACGTCCGCGTTACCTAACAAGTAAGTAGAAGACTCGCCGACTGGGCTAGCCGCGCGAAATGACGGCGAGCTCGCGGGCGAGCCGGCGCACCGCCGCCGTGGGCGTCTCGTGCCCGGCCATCGCGTCGTGCACGACCGCCTGCACGACGAGGCTGACCTGGTCGTAGCGCGGGCTCTTGGGGCGCGGCGCGGCCGTGCGCACGCTCTCGCGCAGCGTCGGCAGATAGGGGAACCTGCGGATGAGCGCGGGGTCCTCGTAGAGATCGGCCCGGACGGGCGGCAGCGCGCCGCGCGTGAGGACCTGGCGCTGGACGCGCTCGCTGGTGAGGTACGCGATCAGGCGGGCGGCCGAGTCGGGGTGCCGCGCGTGCGCGCTGACAGCCAGGTTGGAGCCGCCGAGGACACTCGTCCCCGGCCCGTCCGGTCCCGGCAGCGGTACGGCGCCGACCTTCCCGGCGACCGCGGAGCCCGGCGCGGAGGCGCCGACGTAGGCGTACGGCCAGTTCCGCAGGAAGAGCAGCCGGCCGTCCTGGAAGGCCTGCTTGGACTCCTCCTCCTTGTACGTCAGCGCTTCCTTCGGGATCCAGCCCTCGCGCACCCCGCGCGCCAGGAATCCGATGCCCTCGCGGGCCGCCGCCGAGTCGACGGTGACGCGCTCGCCCTCGTCGCCGAGGATCGAGCCGCCCGCCGAGTAGACGGCCTCGGCCGCGTTGACGGTGAGGCCCTCGTAGGGCAGGAACTGCCCGGCGTAGCCGTCGAGGCCGTACTTCGGGGCGAGGGTCTTCGCGTACCGCTCCAGCTCCGCCCAGGTGCGCGGCGGCTCGACGCCCTCCTTGGCGAGGACGTCCTTGCGGTAGAGGAGCAGGCCCGCGTTGGTGACGTACGGGACGGCGTACAGCTGTCCGTCGTAGGTCGCCGTGTCCACGACCGGGGGGAGGAAGGTCTTCAGCGGGAAACGGTCACGGGGCAGCGGCCGGATCCAGCCCGCCGCGGCGAACTCCGAGGTCCAGTTGACGTCGATGTTGAGCACGTCGAACCGGCTGCGGTCGCCGTCGCGCAGGTCGGTGACCATCTGGGCCTGGGTCTCGTCGGCGGAGTCCGGCAGCTCGACGAGGGTCACTTTTTCGCCGGGGTGGGTGCGGTTCCAGCCCTCCAGCAGAGGGCCGAGGTAGCCGGTAAGGTCTCCGGCGGTGGCGAGGGTGAGCGGTCCACGGCCGCCGCCGGCAGGCTCGCCCGCCTGCGCTCCGGCGGCAACGTAACCGGTCAGGACCACGACGAGAACGAGAAGGCCCCTACCCGCGGCATGGATCCACCGCATAGGTTCCTCCCTGTACACCGGCGACGGGCACCCTTGCCCGGAATCAGAGGCCATGTATACCTGTTAGGTATGGGCGATACTAGGGCCTGGAGCACATTGGACCGGACAGGAGGACTGCACGCGTGCGCCTGCCCCTCCTGGCACTCCTCGCCCGCGGACCCGCCCACGGCTACGAGCTCAAGCAGGACCTTGAGCAACTGCTGGGCTCCGCGTACCCTCAGCCGAATGTCGGCCAGATCTATGTGACCCTCGGCCGCCTCGAGAAGTCGGGACTGATCGAGGGCGAGGACGTGGCGCAGTCCAGCCGGCCCAACAAAAAGGTCTACCACCTCACCGAGGCCGGGCGGGAGGCGCTGCGCGCCTGGTTCGAGGAGCCCGAGGACGAGCCGCGGGTGCGGGACGACTTCTTCATGAAGCTGGCGCTCGCCCCGCAGACCGGGCTCGCCGACCAGATCTCCCTGATCAACCACCAGCGGCGCCAGTACCTGAACACCATGCGGCAGCTGTCGAAGCTGGCCGCCGCCGAAGACCGCGACAACCGCATCGCCCACCTGCTGATAGAGGGCGCGATGCTGCACCTGCAGGCCGATCTCGACTGGCTGGAGCGGTGCCAGGAAGAGCTGGAGGAGCTGGAGTGAGCGACGACCGTCCCGCTCCTGTGCTGCGCGCCGAGGGCCTGGTGAAGACGCACCACGGCGAGGGCGCGCCCGCCCATGCCGTGCGCGGGGTCGACCTGTGTGTACGGCCCGGCGAGTTCGTGGCGATCACCGGCCCGTCCGGCGCAGGCAAGTCGACGCTGCTGCATCTGCTCGGCGGCCTGCAGCGGCCGGACGCGGGCCGGATCTGGCTCGACGGCGAGTCCACCGACACCTACAGCGAGGCCCGCTGGGCGGTGGAGCGCAGGAAGCGGATCGGGATCGTCTTCCAGTTCTTCAACCTCGTGTCCAACCTGTCCGTCGCCGACAACGTGGAGCTGCCCGCCCTGCTCGCCGGGTCCTCGCCTAAGCAGGCCCGGGCCGAGCGGGAGCAGCTGCTGGCCGAGCTGGGCCTGACGGGCAAGGAGCGCAGCATGCCGGGCGAGCTGTCCGGCGGTGAGCAGCAGCGCGTCGCTCTGGCCCGGGCCCTGGTCAACCATCCCCCGCTGCTGCTGGCCGACGAACCCGCGGGCAGCCTCGACAGCAAGGGCACCCGCGAGGTGATGCGGCTGCTGTCCCGCTTCCACCAGCGCGGCCAGACGATCCTGCTGGTCACCCATGACGCGCGGCTGGCGAGCGCCGCGGACCGGGTGATCAGCTTCTTCGACGGCCGGATCGCCGACGACGCGGAACTCGACGGCGGCACACCGCCGCGCCGGTCCGGCATATCCGGTGTGCTCGAACTCAGGGACTGACATGCGGGTGAAGGACTGACATGCGGCTGTACGACGGCTGCCCGGCGTCCGGGCCGAGAGGCTGAGGCCCGTGCGAGCCACCCTGCGCTGGGCGCACTCCGATCTGCGCACCCACCGCGGCGAGGCGCTGTTCCTCGTCCTCGCCACGGCGGGCATCGTCGCCTCCCTGCTCCTGGCGACGGCCCTCTTCGGGTACGCCACCAACCCCTGGCAGCGCGTGTTCACGCAGTCGCACGGCGCGCATGTGTGGCTGCACACCGACACCGCGGCCGACACCGGGAAGCTGGCCGAACTGGACGGCGTCGACTCCGTCGCCGGCCCGTACCCCACCGCCGCCACCACCGTCGTCTCGCGCGGCAGCCGCGCCGCCGTGGAGCTGCGCGCCACTGCGGAACGCCCGTCCGTCGGCCGCCCGCCGGTCGTCTCCGGCCACTGGCTGGACCCCGCGACCCCGAGCGGTGTGGTCCTGGAGAGCCGCCTCGCCCGCGCGCTGCTGGCCGAGCCCGGCGACACCCTCACCGTGCCCGGCACCGCCCGCGAACTGACCGTGGTGGGCCTCGCCGACAGCGCCGAGCCGCGCTACCGGCCCGGCGAGCAGCCGGGCCTGGTGTGGGCCCTGCCGTCGGCCGTGCCGGACCCCGGCGGCCAGGTGATCGGACTGCGGCTGACGGACCCCGGCGACACGTCCTACGTCGTCCAGCGTGCCGTGACCGTACTGGGCGCCGGGGCCATCGGGGAGGTGTCCACCTGGCAGCAGGCCCGGGCCGAGGCCCAGGGCGACAACCGGCTCCTCGGCCAGGTGCTGGGCCTGTTCGGGCTGGGCGCGCTGGTCGCCGCCGGGCTCGCGGTCCACGGCGCGATCGGCACGCGTATCCGCGGCCACCTGCGGGACCTCTCCGTGCTGAAGGCGATCGGCTTCACCCCTGGCCAGGTGGTCCGCATCTTCCTGCTCCAGCACCTTGCCTACGCGCTCCTGGGTGCCGTGGCCGCCGCCGCGCTGGCCGAGGCCCTGGGCAGCCGGATCCCGGGACGGCTCGGGGACGCGGTCGGCGTGTGGCAGGGGCTGCCCGGGCACACCGTGGCGCTGTTCGTGATCCCGGTGGGCGCGGTGCTGTTCATCGGAGCGACCACCGGTCTGGCCGCCTGGCGGGCGGGCCGCGTACCGCCGGTGCCGGTGCAGCGCCCCGCGGCGGCGCTCGGCGGACGGCTCACCGGGGCGAGCACGGGCCGGTCCTTCGGACCGGGCCCCGCGACGGCTGCGTCCGTTCCCGGACCGCAGCCCACAGCGGCTTCGCCTGGTGGGCGGCTGGTCGGCGGCCTGCGCCGAGTCCTCGGGCTGCGGCCCGCGGCGACCGCACCTGACCGGCAGCCGACCGAGACAACATCCCGAGCCCTCAGCCCACAACCAGCAGCGGCACCGCCTGGCAGCCGACTGGCCAACGGCCTGCGCCGGGTCCTCGGGCTGCGGCCCGCGGCTCCCCGGGCCGGGCAGCTCTCCGACCTGGCGCGCCGCGCCCTCGGCGCGCGGGTTCCGCCCGCGCTGGTGCTGGGCTGGCACAAGGCGTTCACGCGCCGCCCCCGGTCCTCGGCACCGTCGCCCGCCTCACCCTGCCGCTGCTGCTGATCGTCGTGGCGATGAGCGCGTGGACCACCATCGACCGCTTCCACAGCACGCCCGAACAGATCGGCCTGCCGACCGCCCTCAGCGTCCGTGCCGACGCCGGTCTGACCGAGCGGCAGTCCCGCGCCCTCGTGGAACGCGACCCGGAGGTGGCCGCCGCCTACCCCGGCGTGGAGACGGCCGCCCTGGTCCCGGGCCAGACGGCGACCATCGCCCTGCGCGGCCTCGGCACCGACCAGGACCCCTACCCGTACACCCTCGCCGAGGGCCGCCCCGCCCGCGGCGCCGACGAGGCCGTGGCCGGGCAGGGGCTGCTGGACCTGCTGGACGTGCGCGTCGGCGACTGGGTGCGGATGACCGTCGGCGACCAGCCGCAGATCCTGCACATCGTGGGCCGCAGCATCGAGCCGGAGAACGCCGGCCGGGTCATCTCCACGTCCCTCGACACCCTCCGCGCCAACGACCCCGGGCTCCGCCCGACCCTCTACGAGCTGCGCCTGGATCCCGGTGCCGACCCGCGGGAGGTCGCCGACCGGCTGGCCACGGCCGGGCGCGGACACCTGGACGTGCACACCGTCACCAACCCCGCCGACGGGCTCTCCCCACTGCGCGCCGTCATCGCCGGGCTGATCGCGGTCCTCGCCCTCATCGGGCTGATCGAGCTGCTGACCGCCATCGGCGGCACCGTCCGCGAGAGCGAACGGGACCTGCTCGCGCTGAAGGCCATCGGCCTGTCCCCCCGGCAGATCACGGCCATCACCGTCACGGCCACCGGCTGTACGGCACTGGCGGCCGTGCTCGCCGCCACCGCCCTGGGCCTGCCGCTCGCCCACTGGCTGATCGACGCCCAGGGCAGATCGAGCGGCATCGGCGCCGGGATCGCCCAGGGCCCGTCCGCCTCGCTGATGCTGCTGCTCGGGGCGGCGGCGGTACTCTGCGCGGCCGCACTGGCCGCCGTACCCGCGGCCCGCGCGGCCCGCCGCCGACTGGCGGACACACTCAGCGCGGTCGCCTGACGTCCTGGCCGCTGCGGGGGGTCAGCCCCCGTAGGGGTGCTGCGGGTTGTACGGCGGCTGCGGATGCGGGGCGTACGGGTGCTGCCCGCCCGGCGCGTAGGGATGGCCGTACGGGTTCCCCTGCGGCGGCAGGTACGGCGACCCCGCCGGGGGCATCCCCGGATGCATCCCCGGCGGCATCGGCGGGACCGGCCCGGGTGCGGGCGCCGGTGCCAGAGTCGCCGGATGGGTCTTCAGCCGGATCCCGTACCGCCGCTTGAGCCTCCCCATCTCCAGCAGTGCGATGGCGGTGACCGTCACCGGAGCACCCAGGATGAAGACGATGCCCAGGGTGAGGCTCAGCCCGTGCAGATCACCGGTGACGAGGTCCGGGACGGCCACCAGCCAGCTGGTCACCATGGCGAGCAGCGGCGGCAGGCAGCGGTGCGTCGCGGCTGTGCCGAAGAAGTTGCCGGAGACCCGCACCGCGCCGTAGGCGGTGAAGATGAGCATCCACATCATCGTCAGGCCGACCCCGATGATCACGACGGGGTTCGCCGAGCCGTTCACCGTCTGGACCAGCAACAGCAGGGCGGCCACGCACCCGACGAACAGCAGGAGCAGCAGAAGGGAGTTGACCAGCGGCACCCGCAGCTGCCGCACCGTGCCGCCGCGCCGCCACACCCAGAGCATCGCCCCGACCGTCAGCGGCGTGAGGAAGAGCAGGACGACGGAGGCCGTCATCGCGTTCTCCAGCAGCTCCGTGAAGTCGAAGCCGCCCTCGATGAAGGTGTAGACCCCGAGGGACGCGACCGCCCCGGCGATGACCCGGAACCTCTTCAGCCGCTCCACGGACGGATCGAGCGGCTGCGGTATCCACGCGGGGTGGAACACCGCCCGGGCCACGTCCTGGGGCTTCAGGACGGACCGGACCGTCAGCGTGCCGCCTGTCCAACTTCCGCGTGTGCGTGCCACTTCGCGCTCCCCCGAGCACTCGCCGTGATGATCGACGGGGAGTCTACGGGAAGCGGAAGGGGCGCCGCCGGGCGGTGAGCGAAACAGCGCGCGCCGAGCGGCGGGTGGAATCGCCACGCCACCGGGCGGTGGGCGGGCGACGCGCCGCCGCCCGCCCACCGCCCGGCGCACGTCACTGCCGGCCGCGCAGCTCCCGGTACGTGCGACCAGTGCCTTGGTGGACGCGTCCAGGCCCTCGACCTCGGCTCCCTCGGTCAATGCGGGCTCGACGCGCTTGGCGAGGACCTTGCCCAGCTCCACGCCCCACTGGTCGAAGGAGTCGATGTTCCACACGGCGCCCTGCACGAACACCTTGTGCTCGTAGAGGGCGACCAGCTGGCCGAGCACGGACGGCGTCAGCTCGGGCGCCAGGATGGTGGTCGTCGGATGGTTGCCCTTGAACGTCTTGTGCGGCACCAGCTCCTCCGGCACACCCTCGGCCCGTACCTCCTCGGGGGTCTTGCCGAAGGCGAGCGCCTGCGTCTGGGCGAAGAAGTTGGCCATCAGCAGGTCGTGCTGCGCCTTGAGCCGGTCGCCCAGCTCCCCGACCGGCCGCGCGAAGCCGATGAAGTCCGCCGGAATCAGCTTCGTGCCCTGGTGAATGAGCTGGTAGTAGGCGTGCTGCCCGTTGGTGCCCGGCGTACCCCACACCACCGGCCCGGTCTGCCACTCCACCTCACGCCCGTCCCGGCCGACGTACTTGCCGTTGGACTCCATGTCGAGCTGCTGGAGGTAGGCGGTGAACTTGGACAGGTAGTGGCTGTAGGGCAGCACCGCGTGCGACTGGGCGTCGTGGAAGTTGCCGTACCAGATGCCCAGCAGGCCGAGCAGCAGCGGCACGTTGGACTCGGCGGGCGCGGTCCGGAAGTGCTCGTCGACGATCCGGAAGCCGTCGAGCATATCCCGGAAGTTGTCCGGGCCGATGGCGATCATCAAGGCCAGGCCGATCGCGGAGTCGTACGAGTAGCGGCCGCCGACCCAGTCCCAGAACTCGAACATGTTGGCCGTGTCGATACCGAACTCTGCGACCTTCTCGGCGTTCGTCGACAGGGCGACGAAGTGCTTGGCGACGGCGGCCTCTCCCCCACTCTCGACTTCGCTCGAGCGGGAGGTACCCCCATCGAGCGCGTCCAGCAGCCAGCCGCGCGCGGACGTGGCGTTGGTGACCGTCTCGATGGTGGTGAAGGTCTTGGAGGCGATGACGAACAGCGTTTCCGCCGGGTCCAGGTCCCGCACCGCCTCGTGCAGGTCGGCGCCGTCCACGTTCGACACGAAGCGGACCGTAAAGTCCCGGTCGGTGAAGGCGCGCAGCACCTCGTACGCCATCGCGGGACCCAGGTCGGAGCCGCCGATGCCGACGTTGACGACGTTGCGGATCCGCTTGCCGGTGTGCCCTGTCCACTCCCCGGAGCGCACCCGGTTCGCGAAGTCGGCCATCTTGTCGAGGACCGCGTGCACACCCGGCACCACGTTCTCACCGTCGACCTCGATCACCGCGTCCCGCGGGGCGCGCAGCGCGGTGTGCAGCACGGCCCGGTCCTCGGTGGTGTTGATCTTCTCGCCGCGGAACATGGCGTCCCGGAGCCCGAACACGTCGGTGGCGGCGGCCAGTTCGCGCAGCAGCCTCAGGGTGTCGTCGGTGACGAGGTGCTTGGAGTAGTCGACGTACAGGTCGCCGACCCGGAGGGTGTACGCGGTGCCGCGGCCGGAGTCGGCGGCGAACAGCTCGCGCAGCTGGACGTCGCCCAGCTCCTCGCGGTGCTTGGCCAGTGCCGTCCACTCGGACGTCTGGTTGAGCCTGGTACGGCCGTCTGCGTTCATCTCGGGCTTCAGCCTTCTTTCCTGTCCTGCCTGCGTACCTTGCCCCGCTGCCGGTCCCAACCTAATTGATCAGCGCGCGACATCGGCTGTCGTGGCGCCGTCGTCCGGCTCGACAACAACTACGTTCACCTTGAGCGCGGGTATCAGTGCGAGGACGGACAGGACGAAGAAGGCGGCCGTGAGCAGGGGCGGGGTGTTCGGCCCCCAGGCGGTGGCGACGGCCCCGCCCAGCAGGGCGCCGAGGGGCACCCCGGCGAAGGCCAGGGTCCGGAAGGCCGAGCTGACCCGGCCCAGGAGCTCGGCGGGGCTGCGCTCCTGCATGAGTGTCGTGGTGTTGACGTTCCACACCATGCCCATGAGCCCGAAGACGGCCAGCGCGCCCACCACCACGGCCAGGCTGCGCACGGTGCCCATCACGACGAGGGCGGCGGTCTGCACCGAGCCGGCGAGCAGCACGGACCGCAGCCGGCCGAGGCGCGCGACCAGCCGGCCGTTCACCACTCCCCCGGCCAGGCCGCCCAGCGTGAAGGCCGCGCCCGCCGCCGCGTATCCCGCGGGGCCCGCTTCCAGCCAATCGGTGACGAGGACGACCAGCATGGCGAGCTGTGTGCCCATGCCGATGTTGCACAGGGCGGTGGCGGCGCACAGGCCGCGCAGGGCGCGGTCGCGCCACAGGGTGCGCAGCCCTTCCGCGATCTCGCGGCGCAGGGTGCTGCCCGATCGTCGCGGCTCGCGGTCGGGCTCGGCGGCCGGCAGTGAGGCCACCAGCGCGGCGGCCACCAGGAATGTCACGGCGTCGGCCGCGAAGGGCACGGCGGCCCCGGCGGCCAGCAGCAACGGGACGACGGGCCCGCCCAGCAGGCCGCCCGCGATGCGCTGGCCGGTCAGCAGCCGGGCGTTGGCGCTGCCGAGGGCGTCCCGGTCTACCAGGGCGGGCAGCAGGGCCGTGGCGGCGTTGTCGAAGAGGGTCTGGAGGGTGGTCAGGGCGAAGGCCAGCACGATGAGCAGGCCGATCGAGGCATGACCGAGGGCGACGGCCAGCGCGAAGGCGGCGACCAGCAGCCCTCGTAAGACGTCCACCCTCGACATGGCGCGCCGCTGGTCCACGCGGTCGGCGACGGCCCCGCCGAGCAGCCCGAAGACGATCCAGGGCAGATAGCCGCAGGCCGTCACGGAGGCGATGAGCAGCGGCTCGTCGGTCAGCGTGACGGCGAGCAGGGGCAGCGCGGCCGTACGCAGCGCGTCACCGAAACTGGACAGCACGGCGGCGCTCCACAGCCGTCCGAAGCTCCCGCGCCACGCGGGCGCGCGCACGCTCCCCACCTCGACCGTTGCCACTGTTCCCCCTCATGGTTCGCCCGATGCACAAACCGTAGAGGGCACCACTGACAATCGGTCCGCGAGCGGCCGTCCGTGGGTTGCGGAATGCAGCTCCGGCCGGGCACCTGCTGGTGCCCGGCCGGTCTCAAGTCCTAGATCTCGCCCCGCAGTTTGGCGAGCGCCTCGGCGAGGATCGCCTCGCCGTCCGCGTCGCTGCGCCGCTCCCGCACATACGCCAGGTGCGTCTTGTAGGGCTCGGTGCGCGGCGGGTCCGGCGGGTTGTCCCGGTCCTGGCCGGCCGGGAATCCGCAGCGGGGACAGTCCCAGGTTTCGGGCACCTGCGCGTCGCTGGCGAAGCTCGGCTGGGTCTCGTGTCCGTTGGAGCACCAGAAGGAGATGCGCAGCCGCGGCGCGGACTCGCCGCGCTCGGCCTCGCCCATCGGCCCCGCCCCGACCCGGCTTCCCCGGATCGCGTTGCCACTTGCCACGGTCGTAACTCCCTGCGTGATGGTGCCGCGAAGCGAGTCGGCGTTCCGCTTCGCTGCGAGCGCCTCAGTCTACGTAAGGCCCAACGCGCGTCCAGTGATTGGAGTTACAACCCTCACACCTAGACGCAAGCCCCATGATAGGCCGCGCTTTGCCGCGCGTACCGAACATGGGGCCTCACGTACGTATTGCGAGCGTACGTATTGCGTGCGGGATGCGGGCCGGTCAGTTGTTCACCTTCATCAGGATGCCGAGCACGATAATGCACGCGAACCAGAGCAGACCGACCACGACGGTGATCCGGTCGAGGTTGCGTTCGGCGACCGAGGAGCCGCCGACGGAGGACTGCATGCCGCCACCGAACATGTCGGAGAGACCGCCGCCCTTGCCCTTGTGCATCAGCACCAGCAGCATCATCAGCAGGCTGAAGACGATCAGGGCGATCGAGAACCCCAAAACCACGGCTGGACCAACTTCCTCGGATTCGGATGGACGACGCGGGGCCCAGCACAGTGCTGGACCCCGCAAGGGTACGACGGATCGCCGTTAGCGCATACTCACTGGTCGCGGAAGCGCACGATCTTGACGAATTCGTCGGCGTCCAGCGAGGCGCCGCCGACCAGGGCGCCGTCGATGTCGGCCTGCGCCATGATCTCGGCGACGTTGCCCGACTTCACGGAGCCGCCGTACTGGATGCGGACCTTGTCGGCCAGGTCCTGCGAGTACAGCTCGGCGATCTTGCCGCGGATCGCCGCGCAGACCTCCTGGGCGTCCTCGGCGCCGCAGACCTTGCCGGTGCCGATGGCCCAGACGGGCTCGTAGGCGATCACGACGGTCTCGGCCTGCTCGGCGGGGAGGTTCTTCAGACCGCCCTCGACCTGGGCGAGGGTGTGGGAGACGTGGTTGCCCGCCTCGCGGACCTCCAGTTCCTCGCCGACGCACAGGATGGGGGTCAGGCCGTGCTTGTAGGCGGCCTTGACCTTGGCGTTCACCAGCTCGTCGGTCTCGGCGTGGTACTGGCGGCGCTCGCTGTGGCCGATGGCGACGAACGTGCACTTCAGCTTGGCCAGCATGGGGCCGGAGATCTCGCCGGTGTAGGCACCGCCGTCGTGTGCCGAGATGTCCTGGGCGCCGTACTTGATCTTGAGCTTGTCGCCGTCGACCAGGGTCTGTACGGAGCGCAGGTCGGTGAAGGGCGGCAGGACGGCGACCTCGACGGCCTCGTAGTCCTTGTCGGCCAGGGCGAAGGCGAGCTTCTGGACGTGGGCGATGGCCTCGAGGTGGTTGAGGTTCATCTTCCAGTTGCCCGCCATCAGCGGCGTGCGCGTGCTCATCTAGGTCAGTCCTCCAGTGCGGCGAGGCCGGGGAGCGTCTTGCCCTCGAGGTATTCGAGGGAGGCGCCGCCACCGGTCGAGATGTGGCCGAATGCCGTCTCGTCGAAGCCGAGGGTGCGCACGGCGGCGGCGGAGTCGCCGCCGCCGACCACGGTGAAGCCCTTGGATTCGACGAGGGCCTGGGCGACCGCCTTGGTGCCCTCGGCGTAGTCGGGGTGCTCGAAGACGCCCATGGGTCCGTTCCAGAAGACGGTGGCGGCGTCGGCGAGCTTGGACGCGTACAGCTTGCGGGTCTCGGGCCCGATGTCGAGGCCCATCTGGTCGGCCGGGATGGCGTCCGCGGCGACGGTCGTGGGGTGGGCGGCAGCCTTGGTCTTCAGGTCCGGGAACTCGGTCGCCGTCAGGGCGTCGACGGGCACGACCAGCTCGACGCCGGTCTTCTCCGCCCGCTCGACATACTCCTGGACGGCCGCGATCTGGTCCTCCTGGAGGAGGGACGCGCCGACCTCGTAGCCCTTGGCCTTGAGGAAGGTGTAGGCCATGCCGCCGCCGATGAGGATGCGGTCGGCCTTGCCGAGCAGCTGGTCGATGACGGCGAGCTTGTCGGAGACCTTGGCGCCGCCGAGGGCGACGACGTAGGGCCGCTGGAGGTCGTCCGTCAGCTTCTTCAGGACGGCGACCTCCTTGGCGATGAGGTAGCCGGCGGCGTGCGGCAGCCGGGCCGGGAGGTCGTAGACGGAGGCGTGCTTGCGGTGCACGGCACCGAAGCCGTCGCCGACGTAGAGGTCCGCGAGGGCGGCGAGCTGATCGGCGAAGGCGCCGCGCTCGGCGTCGTCCTTGCTGGTCTCACCGGCGTTGAAGCGCAGGTTCTCGACGACCGCGACCTGGCCGTCGGCGAGGGCGGCGACGGTGGCCCGGGCGGACTCGCCGACCGTGTCGGTGGCGAACCGTACGTCCGTGCCGAGGATTTCACCGAGGCGCGCGGCGGCCGGGGCGAGGGAGAAGGCCGGGTCCGGGGCGCCCTTGGGGCGGCCCAGGTGCGAGGCGACGACCACCCGGGCGCCCGCGTCGGCGAGGGCCTTGACCGTGGGCACCACGGCGCGGATCCGGCCGTCGTCGGTGATGGTGGTGCCGTCCAGCGGCACGTTCAGGTCGGCGCGGACGAAGACCCGCTTGCCGGCCACCCCTTCGGAGAGGAGTTCGTCGATCGTCTTCATGAGGGGACTCCTGGAAGAGCTCGTGATCGCTCGTAAGCGCTCGTGATCGAACAGCTCTGATCTGTACGTGAGTCAGGGCTCGGACAGCGCATTCTCGCGCTGCCCGAGCCCTGCTCTCACATGGACGTGCCTGCTCTGTGGATCAGAGCTGGTTGCCGACGAAGACCGTCAGGTCGACGAGGCGGTTGGAGTAGCCCCACTCGTTGTCGTACCAGCCGATGACCTTCACGTTCTTGCCCTCCTGGACCATGGTCAGGGAGGAGTCGAAGGTGCAGGACGCCGGGGCGTTGACGATGTCGGACGAGACGATCGGATCCTCCGTGTACTCGAGGATGCCCTTCAGCTCGCCCTCGGCCGCCTTCTGGAAGGCGGCGTTGACCTCTTCCTTGGTGACCTCGCGGCCGAGCTCGAGGACCAGGTCGGTGACCGAACCGGTCGGGACCGGGACGCGCATGGCCATGCCGTCCAGCTTGCCCTTGAGCTGCGGGAGCACCAGCGCGGTGGCCTTGGCGGCACCCGTGGTGGTCGGGATGATGTTCTCGGAGGCGGCACGGGCGCGGCGCAGGTCCTTGTGCGGGAAGTCCAGGATGCGCTGGTCGTTGGTGTACGCGTGCACCGTCGTCATCAGGCCCTTGACGATGCCGAAGTTCTCGTCGAGGACCTTCGCCATCGGCGCCACACAGTTGGTGGTGCAGGAGGCGTTGGAGATGACGTGGTGGTTCGCCGGGTCGTAGCTGTCCTGGTTGACGCCCATCACGATGGTGACGTCCTCGTCCTTGGCCGGAGCCGAGATGAGGACCTTCTTCGCGCCGCCGGCGATGTGCTTCTCGGCGTCGGCCTTCTTGGTGAAGATGCCGGTCGACTCGATGACGATGTCGACGCCCAGCTCGCCCCACGGGATGTCGGCGGGGTTGCGCTCGGCGAGGACCTTGATGGTCTTGTCGCCGACGGTGATGGTGTCCTCGGTGTGCGAGACCTCCTGCTTGAGGCGGCCGAGGATGGTGTCGTACTTCAGCAGGTGAGCGGTGGTCGCGGTGTCACCCAGGTCGTTGACAGCCACGATCTCGATGTCTGCACCCTGCTCCAGCAGCGCGCGGAAGTAGTTACGACCGATGCGGCCGAAGCCGTTGATGCCTACGCGGATCGTCACGAACCGATCTCCTCGTTGGTACGCCGGCCATGAAGAGCCGGCGAGCTCTGTTTGGGATGTCCCCGACCGCCTACGACCCTACCTCCCTGAGGCTGCGGTGGTGACATCCAGATGCCCCATACACGGCAGGGCGGTCCGTACCCGCCAGTAGGGGTACGGACCGCCCGTCACCGAGAGCGAGATCACTCGATTTCGCTACACGGTGTGGTGCCTGTTGACGGAGAGTTCCCAGCTCCTGCGGGGTCACACGTCGAGGGAGGCGAGCGCCTTTCTCATCAGTGCCGCCCGGTCGGCCGCGGTGGCGACGTGCTCCAGGCCGAAGCCCAGCAGCACGGTGTCGTCCGTGGTCACCGCGCCGTATGTCTGGAACAGGGCCCCGGTGCGGGTCCAGTCCTTGAGGACGGCCGGGCTGCCCGCGGGCGGTCCGGCTGCCTTCCAGGCGCCGAGCGAGGTCTCGAAGCCCTCGGTCTCCTTCGCCGTGCCGCCGACGACGAGCGAGGCGTCGTCGGCGAGGACGCCGTGCCCGCCGGTGCCCGGGTCGGTGACGTAGCTGATCGAGACCTCGACCGTCTTGCCGGCGTACGCGCTCAGGTCGAAGTCCACCCGCTGCCAGCCGCCGGAGGCACCGGTGAGGCTGTTCCACGAGCCGGTGCTGCCGGTCGCGGTGCAGCCGTCGTCCGACAGGGTCAGGTAGTGCTTCAGCCAGGGGTGCTCACGGACGTAGAAGCCGCCCCCGCACTCGGCCGGAACGGCGGCCTTGGTGGCGCCGCCCGCCTCGGGCAGGGTCGTCCAGTCTTCGGCGCCCGCGGTGTGGGCCTCGACCAGGACGTTGTCGTAGCCGGGCTCGGTGTCCCACATCAGCTGGGTGCGCAGGGTGGGCTTGTCGGCCGCGGCGACGCCGGTGAGGTCCACGGTGCGGGTGAGGCGCTTGTAGGCGTCGTCAGTGTGGACGGCGGCGGCCATCGAGGAGCCCGCGTACGGGCCGTACGGGTTGACCGCGCCGGCGAACTGTCCGGCGCCCTTGCTCGCGAACTGCGGGAACTCGTCGGCGGGCAGCTCGTCGGAGGTGACGCCGTACCGTCCCGCCTTGTCCAGGGGGTTGCCGGGCGCGGCGGCTAGCGGGCCCGTGAAGCCGCCCAGCTCGCCGGAGCCGGTGAAGCCGGTGGCTCCGGCGGCCGAGGTACGGCTGTAGGCGCCCAGGTAGTACTGGCTGAAGTCGTTCGACAGGACGCCACCGCCGAGGTCGACGCTGCCGCCGGCCTGCTCACCGGCCTCGATCAGCCTGCCGCCCTCGTTGAGGAAGGCGCGCAGCTGGAGCTGGGTGGCGTTGCCGGGGACACCGGCGCCCGTGTAGTGGACGACGGTGTCGAAGTGGCTCAGCACGCCCAGTGCGTCCGGTGCCCCGCGCTCGGCGACGTCCCAGACGAGTGCCTTGCGGCCGTTGGCCTTGAGGGCGTCCACGTACTTCTGTGCCTGCGTGGCGGCCGCGCCCTCCTCGGCGACGACGAGGGTGTCCGCCCTGGGCCGCTCGGCCACGGTGTAGGTGAAGTGCTTGCTGGAGACCTTCTTGCCGTTCCTGGTCTCCGCGGTGAACCACACCTCGACCTTGTCGCCCGGGTCGCCGTCCTTCACCTTCGCCCGGTATTCGTCGAAGTAGAGGTTGTCCTCACCGCCGTAGGTCTCGCCGCCCTTCCAGGGCTTGAGCGCCATGTCCTCGGTGCGGCCGCCGTTGACGCGGTACTTCAGCTCCTTGTCGCGCAGCGACTTGCGTGCGACGACGGAGACCTCCTGGTCGGCGCCGCGGGAGTACGACACCGGGAACCCGGCCGGGGTGAAGTCGGCGGCGCTCAGTCCGACCGACGAGGACGGCCGGTCGGGGTGGGCGGCGGACTCGGCGACGGAGAGCGCGAACGGGACGTTCTTGGCGAACTCCTGCTGGATCAGCTTCTCGTCGTCCGGGAAGGTGAAGATCGACCGGCAGTCGGACGCCTTCCACTCGTCGTTCGGGTCGGCGTTGGAGGCCGTCTGACAGGTCGACATCTCCGGGGTGAACATCGCCAGGCCGTTGACGTTCGCCGCGTGGCCGTCGGCCTCGCCGTTGGTGGTGTACAGCTCGGAGGAGACCTGCGGGTGGTAGCCGGGGACCGCCGGGTTCTCGGGCGTACCGGCGAGCGCCTCGTACACGACGTCGTCCGGGGTGGCTGTGGCCACCTGCCAGCCGACCCCGTAGAGGATGAGTTCGGCGGCGGAGTGGTAGTTGATGCCGTACGTGAAGCCGATCCGCTTCTGGAAGGCGTCCAGGGCCTTGGTCTCCGGCTCCGAGCCCGGTCCGGCGCCGCGGTAGGTCTCGCTGGTGGGGTTGGGGGACGAACCCTCGTCGTCGTAGCCCCACTTGTAGGCGAAGTTGCGGTTGAGGTCGACGCCGTCGCCGGTGCCGATGACGCCGTCGCCGTTGACGTCCCGCAGGTTCTTGCGCCACAGGCGGTTGGCGTCACCGGTGTGGGTGTGGTCGTAGCCGTCGGGGTTGGCCGAGATGACGAACCACAGTTCGGTGGAGTCGACGATCTTCTTGACGCGCCGGTCCTTCTTGTAGTTGTCCAGGTAGTGGTGCATCAGGCGCCGGGTCATCTCCGGCGTGATCCACTCCCGGGCGTGCTGGTTGGACAGGTAGAGGACGGAGGGCTTGGAGCCGTCCTTCGTCTTCTTGGCGCCCTTGGTGAGCTTCAGCGCGAGGATGTCCTGGCCCCTGACCGTCTTGCCGATGGAGACGACCTTGGTGAGGCCGGGGTTGTCCTGCGCGGCCTTGAGGATCTCCTCCTTGATGCCGCCCTTGCCGCTGTACGGACGGAACACGCCCTCGGCGGCGTCCTCGACACGGGCTTCCGCCTTGGTGGAGAGCTCGTGCTCGGTGAGGTCGACGCCCTGCTTCGCCAGCTTCTTCGCCTGCTGGTCGGTCAGGATGACCTCGATGGTGGCCGTGCCCTTCTCGGGCACCTGCTCGCTGAGTTCGTGGCCGTCCTGGCCGGCCGCGAGCAGCAGGGGTACCTGCTCGTGGGTGACGTCGGCGCGGAAGACCTTGACTTCGTCCGGGTCGGGCGGGGGTGAACTGTCCGGTTGTGCCTGGGCGATGGGTGCGACGCTCGCTCCGCCGATCAGGAGCGCGCCGACAGCGAGGATCGATCTCGCTCTTCGTCTCATGAACCCCCCTAGCGTGGGTTCGCCACAGTAGCGAACAGATGCCAGGCTCATGACAGTCCATGATCGAGTCAAGAGTGCCCGAACGACACGCAAGAGCCGGTGCCGACCACCCAAGTGGATGTCGGCACCGGCTTCTTGACGAACTGTGGGATCAGCCTACGAGATTGTCGGCCAGCTCCTCGGAGAGGTTGGCCTCCGTGCCCGGGATGCCCAGGTCGGAGGCGCGCTTGTCGGCCATGGCCAGCAGGCGGCGGATCCGGCCGGCGACGGCGTCCTTGGTCAGCGGCGGATCGGCGAGCGCGCCCAGCTCCTCCAGGGAGGCCTGCTTGTGCTCCATGCGCAGCCGGCCGGCCGCGGCGAGGTGCTCGGGGACGTCCTCGCCGAGGATCTCCAGCGCCCGCTGCACACGGGCACCGGCGGCGACGGCCGCGCGGGCCGAGCGGCGCAGGTTGGCGTCGTCGAAGTTGGCGAGCCGGTTCGCCGTGGCGCGCACCTCGCGGCGCATCCGGCGCTCCTCCCAGGCCAGCACCGACTCGTGGGCGCCGAGGCGGGTGAGCAGGGCGCCGATCGCGTCGCCGTCGCGGACGACGACCCGGTCCACGCCGCGTACCTCGCGGGCCTTGGCGGCGATCGACAGGCGGCGGGCGGCGCCGACCAGGGCGAGCGCGGCCTCGGGGCCCGGGCAGGTCACCTCCAGCGAGGAGGAGCGGCCGGGCTCGGTGAGCGAGCCGTGCGCCAGGAAGGCGCCCCGCCAGGCGGCCTCGGCGTCGCAGGTGGCCCCCGAGACCACCTGCGGGGGCAGGCCGCGGATCGGGCGGCCCCGCCCGTCGACCAGGCCGGTCTGGCGGGCCAGCTGGTCACCGCCCGCGACGACGCGCACCACGTAGCGCGAGCCGCGGCGCAGTCCGCCCGGTGCCATCACGATCAGCTCCGAGCTGTGGCCGAAGATCTCCAGGATGTCCCGCTTGAGGCGGCGGGCCGCCATCGCCGTGTCCAGCTCCGCCTCGATCACGATCCGACCGCTCACCAGGTGAAGGCCGCCGGCGAACCGCAGAATGGCGGAGACCTCCGCCTTTCTGCAGCAGGTCCGGGTGACGGGGAGCCGGGAGATCTCGTCCTTCACCGCTGCCGTCATCGCCATGGGCCGATCCTTCCATGCATCCGAAAAATACGGTCGTACGCGGCGGCCAACAGCTCCGGGTCATGCCTCGGGGTCCCGTCGGGCCGGGCCACCGGCGCCAGCTCGACCGCGGCCCCGAACCGCTTGGCGGCATCGGTCAGGGAGTCGCGGTCGGGCACGGCGGCCTCGTCGGCCAGCACCACGTCCAGGGCGAGTTTAGGGGCGTGTCGTCCCAAAACCTCCAAATGACGCTGCGGGGAGAAGCCCTCTGTTTCTCCGGGCTGCGGGGCGAGGTTCAGGGAGAGTACCCGGCGGGCCTTGGTCTGCGTGAGCGCGTCCAGCAGCTCGGGCACAAGCAGATGCGGGATGACCGAGGAGAACCAGGAGCCGGGGCCGAGCACCACCCAGTCCGCGTCCAGGACGGCCTGGACCGCCTCGGGCACGGCCGGCGGGTCGTGCGGCACGACCTGCACGGACTGCACCTCGCCCGGGGTGAGGGCGACGGTGGCCTGGCCGCGGACCGTGTCCACCTCGTCCGGGCGGGCCGGGTCGTGGCCCTTGACCAGGGCCTGGAGCTCCAGCGGGACGGCGGACATGGGCAGCACGCGGCCCTGTGCGCCGAGCAGCCGTCCGACCAGGTCGAGGGCCTGGACGTGGTCACCGAGCTGCTCCCACAGGGCGACGATCAGCAGATTGCCGACCGCGTGCTCGTGCAGGTCGCCCTTGGACTGGAAGCGGTGCTGGATGACGCGCGCCCAGGTCTGGCCCCAGTCGTCGTCACCACAGAGCGCGGCCAGTGCCTTGCGCAGGTCGCCGGGCGGCAGCACGCCCAGCTCGTCGCGCAGCCGGCCGCTGGAGCCGCCGTCGTCGGCCACGGTGACCACGGCGGTGAGGTCGCCGGTGATCCGGCGCAGGGCGGCGAGCGATGCGGACAGGCCCATGCCGCCGCCGAGGGCGACGACCTTGGGCTGCGTGCCCCGGCGGCGGGGTCTGCCGCCCCGGGCCTCGGCGGGCCGGCCGCCCTTTCCGTCGGTGCTGCCGTCGGGCACCACCCGGCGCAGCCGGCTCAGCCGCGGAGTACGTCGTGTCATTCGCGTCCCATGTCCCGGTGTACGACCACCGTCTCCACGCCCTCGGCGGCGAGCCGGGCGGCGAGCTTCTCCGACATGGCGACCGAGCGGTGCTTGCCGCCCGTGCAGCCCACGGCGATGGTCACGTAGCGCTTGCCCTCACGGCGGTAGCCGGTGGCGACGAGCTGCAGGAGCTCCGTGTACCGGTCGAGGAACTCCTTGGCGCCGGGCTGGTTGAAGACGTAACCCGACACCTCCTCGTTGAGGCCCGTGTACGGGCGCAGCTCCGGCACCCAGTGCGGGTTCGGCAGGAAGCGGCAGTCGACGACCAGGTCGGCGTCGACCGGCAGCCCGTACTTGTAGCCGAAGGACATGACCGTGGCCCGCAGCTCCGGCTCCTCCTCGCCGGCGAACTGGGCGTCCATCTTGGCGCGCAGCTCGTGCACGTTGAGGCTGGAGGTGTCGATCACCAGGTCGGCGTCGCCGCGCAGCTCGCGCAGCAGTTCGCGCTCGGCCGCGATGCCGTCGACGATGCGGCCGTCGCCCTGGAGGGGGTGCGGGCGGCGCACCGACTCGAAGCGGCGCACCAGGGCCTCGTCGGAGGACTCCAGGAAGACGATCCTGCGGGTGACGTTCTTCGCCTCCAGGTCGGCGAGGGACTCGCGGAGGTTGTCGAAGAACCGGCGGCCGCGGACGTCGACGACGACGGCGATCCGGGCCACGTTTCCCTGGGAGCGGGCGCCGAGCTCCACCATGGTGGGGATCAGCGCGGGCGGCAGGTTGTCGACGACGAACCAGCCGAGGTCCTCCAGGCACTTCGCGGCCGTGGAACGGCCGGCCCCGGACATGCCGGAGATGATCACCAGCTCGGGGATGGCCGCGTCCGGGACTCCGGCCTTGTCGTTGGTCGTGCCCGTACTCACCTGTGCTCCGTCTCCGGCTTGCTCTTCTTGTCCGTCGTGCTCGTTCACATTCATGTCTCCTGCCCCCGTCGTTCGTCCGGGGCACCCATCGTCGCGGGCTCCCCACTGGAACCCATGGTGCCGGGTCCCTCCTCCATGATCTCTCCAGTCGCCGTGTTGACGGCGGGTGCGGCCGGGGCCGCCTGGGCGAGGGCCACCGCGATGGTCTCGGCGGTCTTGCGGCCTATGCCGGGAACCTCGCAGATCTGGTCGATGGTGGCGGATCGCAGTTTCTTCAACGAACCGAAGTGCTTCAGGAGTGCCTGCTTGCGCGTGTCCCCGAGGCCGGGGACGTCGTCCAGAGGGCTGGACCGGAAGCGCTTGGACCGCTTGGTGCGCTGGTAGCTGATCGCGAAGCGGTGGGCCTCGTCACGGACCCGCTGGAGCAGGTACAGGCCCTCGCTGGTGCGGGGCAGGACCACCGGGTCGTCGTCGCCGGGCAGCCAGACCTCCTCCAGGCGCTTGGCGAGGCCGCACACGGCGATGTCGTCGATCCCCAGGTCGTCCAGGGCCCGCTGGGCGGCCGCGACCTGCGGGGCGCCGCCGTCGACGACGACGAGCTGCGGCGGGTAGGCGAACTTCTTGGGGCGACCGTCGTCCTCGGTGAGGGTGCCGGCGCTGGTGCTGGTGAGCCTGCCGTTTTCGGCGTCCTCGGCGTCCTCGGCGTCCGACCACTCGCCCGTCTTCTCCTTCTCGGCGAGGTAGCGGCGGAAGCGGCGGGTGATCACCTCGTGCATGGAGCGGACGTCGTCCTGCCCGGCGAAGCCCTTGATCTGGAAGCGGCGGTACTCGCTCTTGCGGGCCAGGCCGTCCTCGAAGACGACCATGGAGGCCACCACGTCGTCGCCCTGGAGGTGGGAGATGTCGTAGCACTCGACGCGCAGCGGGGCGCTGTCCAGGTCGAGGGCGTCGGAGATCTCCTCCAGGGCGCGCGAGCGCGTGGTCAGGTCGGAGGCGCGCTTGGTCTTGTGCAGGACGAGCGCCTGCTGGGCGTTGCGCTGCACCGTCTCCATGAGGGCCTTCTTGTCGCCGCGCTGCGGGACGCGCAGGGAGACGCCCGAGCCGCGCCGGCCGGCGAGCCACTCCTGGACGGGCTCCACGGGGTCGGGCAGGGCCGGGACGAGGACCTCCTTGGGAACAGCGTCGCCCGTCTCCTCGCCGTACAGCTGCTGCAGGGCGTGCTCCACGAGGGCGCCGGTGGTGATCTCCTCCACCTTGTCGGTGACCCAGCCGCGCTGGCCGCGCACGCGTCCCCCGCGTACGTGGAAGATCTGGACGGCCGCCTCCAGCTCGTCCTCGGCGACCGCGATCAGGTCGGCGTCGGTCGCGTCGGCGAGCACGACCGCGTTCTTCTCCATGGCCTTCTTCAGGGCCTCGATGTCGTCGCGCAGCCGGGCCGCCCGCTCGTACTCCATCTCCTCGGCCGCCTCGCCCATCTGCTTCTCCAGGCGGCGGATGTACGTGGCCGTACGGCCGGTCATGAAGTCGCAGAACTCGTCGGCCAGTTCGCGGTGCTCCTCGGCGGAGACCCGGTCCACGCACGGGGCCGAGCACTTGCCGATGTAGCCGAGGAGGCAGGGGCGGCCCGTACGGGCGGCGTTCTTGAAGACGCCGGCCGAGCAGGTGCGCACGGGGAAGACGCGCAGCAGCAGGTCGACGGTGTCGCGGATCGCCCACGCGTGCGCGTACGGCCCGAAGTAGCGGACGCCCTTCTTCTTGTGACCGCGCATCACCTGCACGCGCGGGTACTCCTCGTTCATCGTCACCGCGAGGTACGGGTAGCTCTTGTCGTCGCGGTACTTGACGTTGAACCGGGGGTCGTACTCCTTGATCCAGGAGTACTCCAGCTGGAGCGCCTCGACCTCCGTGGACACCACCGTCCACTCCACGGACGCGGCCGTGGTCACCATGGAGCGGGTGCGCGGGTGCAGGCCCGCCAGGTCCTGGAAGTAGTTCGCCAGGCGCTGGCGCAGGCTTTTCGCCTTTCCGACGTAGATCACCCGGCGGTGCTCGTCACGGAACCTGTAGACCCCCGGCGAGTCGGGGATCTCACCCGGTTTGGGGCGGTAGCTGGAGGGGTCGGCCATGTCTCACACCCTACTGGCGAGCACCGACAGTCCGGCGTGACGGCCGGACACGACCACGGCCTCTGCGAGGGGCAGTTTCCAACGGCATGCTCCGCCCGGGGTTACGGCACGCCGGGAGCGGGAATGCAGGCTTCCCACGGGTACACGGCGACGTCCGGCGGGCGGAGTCCGTGTCGGTGCAGGCACAGGTTGTCGGTGCGGACCGGCCGTTTCGATGCGAAACGGGCGGGCCACGGGTCGGAGGGCTGCGCAGATGAAGCGGATGCGGATCGAGAAATCCCGGCGGGCCGTCCGTGCCCGCCGGTACGCGGACGAACCGTTCGCGCTGCACGACGCCCTCGACCCGCGCGACCCCGACATAGTGCGGGCCAAGCGCCTGGCCGTCGAGGAACGGGGCGCGAGCGACCGCTCCTAGACGACGCCGGCCTCGGCGGAAGCCGGGCTCGCCGTCGGCAGAGACCGCCCGGGGTGCCACGCGCCCCGGGCGGTCGCTTGTCCGGACGGGCCCGGCGGGGAGTACATCACTGTCCGGCATCAGGTGTTGTCGGGACCAGGTCAACACGCTTCAATGCGGAGGAACTCGGGACCCCTGAACGACGGCCTACGGATGTGAAGACCTCCCCTGCGCCGGCGGGACGGTCCCGGGCGGCCCGCGCGAACGGTCTGACCAGCCGTCGCCGACTCACAGAGAGGCCCCTGCATGCCGCACGCCCCACAGCACGCGGACGTCGCCACCGCGGAACTGGACTCGGTTCTGCGCGGCGGCCCCTTCCACGTCGCCCTGCGTGCCGCGATCGCCGCCCGCGGGCTGCCGCTGCAGCGCGTGCAGCACCATCTGTCCCGTCACGGGGTGAAGGTCGGCGTCACCAGCCTGAGTTACTGGCAGCAGGGGGCCAGGCGCCCGCAGCGCCCCGAGTCCCTGCGGGCCGTGCGCGCGCTGGAGGAGATCCTCGAACTTCCCGAGGAGTCGCTGATCCGGCTGCTCGCCGGCTCCGGCGAAGGCCCGGCCGGGCAGCGGTCCGCGGCCCGCTCCTACCGCTCCCTCGTCGAGGCCTCCGGAGTCCTGGACCAGCTGCTGGCCGAGCTGGACTGCCCGCCGGACGGCGGTCTGCACACCCTCGGGCACCACGAGCGGCTGCGGATCGGGGCGCGGCGCGAACTGGCCGAGCGGGAGTCGCACCACATCGTGCGCGCCCACCGGACGGCGTCGACCGCTTCGTGGCCGTCCACCACGGCGACCGGGGAGCCGCACCGGAGCGCATGAGGGTGCACGCGCTGGAGAACTGCCGTACGGGACGCGTCCGTTGGCACCGTGACACGGGCGTGCTCGCGGCCGAGCTGCTCTTCGACACCCGGCTGCGGGCCGGCGACACGTTCCTGTTCCGCTACGGCGTCGAGGACGGCACGGCGGGTGTGTCGCACGAGTACCTCCGCGGCTTCGACTCCCCCGGCGGCCAGTACGCCCTCCAGGTGTGCTTCGACGCGGCGGCCCTCCCGGCCCGCTGTCACCGTTTCACCCAGCACTCGGCGGCGGCCCCGCGCACGGGCTGCCAGGACCTGGCACTGAGCGGACGGCACCGGTCGGTGCACCTGGTCGAGCCGCGGGTGCGCACCGGGTTCCTGGGGATCGGCTGGGACTGGGACTAGGGACACCGAGGGCGGCTGCGGTTCGCCGCCCTCTCTCTTCCGGCCTCCGCCCCGTGCCCTCTCGGCTCGACGTAAGCGCTCAGACGTAAACGCTTGCGTAAGCGTTTACGTCTGCCCTCCGGATGCGATACGTTCCCGCCGGGACCTGACAGAGGAGGCGGGAGCAGCATGGCGACCATGGCCGACGTCGCGCGGAGCGCCGGAGTCTCCGTGGCGACCGTCTCGCACGTCCTGAACGGCACCCGTCCGGTGCTGCCGCACACCCGCCAGGCGGTCCTGGACGCCGTGGAGGAACTCGGCTACACGACGAACACGCTGGCCCGCTCCCTCGTGACCGCCCGGACCCGGTCCATCGGACTGGCGGTGTCGGCGATCAGCAACCCGTACTTCACGGAGATCCTCCAGGGCGTCGAGGCCAGTGCCCTGGAGCACGGCTACAGCCTCCTGATCGCCGATCCGCACGACGACCCGGAGCACGAGCGCAAGGTCGTCCAGCTGCTGCACGAGCGCCGGGTGGACGGCATGATCGTCGCGCCCTCCGCGGAGCCGCGCGGGCTGCTCGCCTACCTGGGGCGGCACGACGTACCGGCCGTGTTCCTCGACCGGCTGGTGGACGCCGCGGACGGCGGACCGCGTTTCGACCAGGTCTGCGCCGACAACGCCGAACCGACGTCCCGGCTGGTCACCCACCTCGCCGGTCTCGGTCACCGGCGGATCGGGATGGTGGCGGGACGGCCGGGCCTCAGCACCACGAGCGAACGGATCACCGGCTACCGGACCGGCCTCGCGTTCGGGGGACTCCCCTACGACGAACGGCTCCTGGTGCACGGCGACTCGGAGTCGGCCGGTGCCGAACAGGCCACCGCCGCCCTGCTGTCCCTCGCCGTGCCGCCCACCGCGCTGGTCACCGGCAACAACGCCATGACCATCGGGGCGCTGCGCGCCCTGCGCGCGCACGGCCTGTCCGTGCCCGGCGACATCGCGCTGTGCTGCTTCGACGACTTCGCCTGGGCGGACCTGTTCTCGCCCCGGCTGACCGCGATCGCGCAGCCCAGCAGGGACATCGGCGCCCAGGCCGTACGTGTGCTCCTGGAGCGTCTCACCGAGCCGGACCGGCCCGCCCGGACGGTGCGGCTCCCCTGCACCTTCGTCCACCGCACGTCGTGCGGCTGCCCCGAGGAGCCGGAGCAGTCCGTGCGGTTCGAGCAGCCCGAGCAGTCCGAGAGAGGAACCGTCGCATGATCGTCGTCGCCGGTGAGGCACTGATCGACCTGGTACCGCGGGGCACGGGTGCCCTGGCGGCACTCCAGCCGGCGCTCGGCGGCGGCCCGTACAACACGGCGGTCGCGCTGGGCCGTCTCGGTTCCCCCGCCGCCTTCTGTTCGCGGGTGTCGTACGACGCCTTCGGGGAGGCCCTGCTGGACCGGCTGCGGGAGACCGGGGTGGACGTGTCGTCGGTGCAGCGCGGCGCCGAGCCCACGACCCTCGCCGTCGCCACGGTCGGCGCGGACGGCTCGGCGGCGTACTCCTTCTACGTCGACGGGACGGCGGACCGGCTGTTCACGGCCCCCTCCGCGCTGCCGCCCGGCACCCGGGCCGTCTCCTTCGGGACCTGCTCGCTGGTACTGGAGCCGGGGGCGAGCGCCTACGAGGAGCTGATGCGTGCGGCGGCCGCGCAGGATGTGTTCACCGCGCTGGACCCGAACATCAGGGCCGGACTGATCCCGGACGCGGACGCCTACCGGGCGCGGTTCAAGAGCTGGCTGCCGTCGGTGTCTGTGCTGAAGCTGTCCGAGGAGGACGCCCGGTGGCTCGGCGGCACGCCCCAGGAGTGGCTGGCGGCCGGTCCGGCGGCGGTCGTGATCACCCGGGGCGGCGACGGGCTGACCGCCTTCACCGCCGATGGCGGCGAGTACTCGGTGCCCGGCGAGCGGGTGGAGGTCGTGGACACGATCGGCGCGGGCGACACGGTGAACGCGGCGCTGCTGCACGGGCTCGCGGCACGCGACGCGCTCAGTGCGCCGGCGCTGGCCGCGCTGGGGCCGGACGGCTGGACGGGGCTGCTGGGCTTCGCGGCCCGTGCGGCGGCGATCACCTGCTCCCGGGCCGGGGCGGAGCCGCCGTACGCGCACGAGCTGGAGGGCTGACGCCTCCCGCGATCAGGGAGGACAACACAGAACGCGTCCCGGGCGCGTCGCTCAGCCGGCCGCCTCCACGGCCCGCAGCGCGCCGGGGCGACGGCCGTTGAGGCGGTCCAGGGCGGCGGCCGTGGCATCGTCCGCGGGCAGGTGGACGATCACGCGCTGGCCTTCGTCGGGCAGCGCGAACGTCTCGTGCAGCAGGCGCAGTGATCCGGCCTCGGGGTGCTCGATGTGCTGGGAGCCCGTCCGCCGCGGCGCCGTGGCCAGGTCGGCGAACCGGTCGGCGAAGTCCGCCCCGGCCGTCACCGTCAGCTCGTCGGCCAGCTCGGCGACGTACGGGTCCCGCAGCGGGACCTCGTGCCGCAGCTGGGCGACCAGGTCGTCGGCCACCCGGTCCCAGTCGCGGTAGGCGCTGCGGGCCCGCTCGTCGGTGAAGAGGTAGCGGAGCAGGTTGGGCGGCTCGTCGTCGAGCAGGCCGATGGGGCCGGCCAGCCGCTCGTATCCCGCGGTGTGGGCGAGGACGTCGCCGATCCAGTTGACCACCAGCGCGGGGGTCGTTCGAGGCGGTCCAGCACGGACCGGACGGTGGGACGGGCCGTGCGGCCGAGCTGCGGGGCTGCCGCGCAGAGCAGCGGGTCGCCGCCGTCCGCCTCCTTGGTCAGGCGGCGCAGCAGCATCCGGTCGACCAGAGACAGCTTCAAGGCGTCGGCGAGGGCGCCGAGCACCTGGGCGGAGGGGTGGCGGTCCCGCCCCTGTTCCAGCCGGGTGAGGTACTCGACGCTGATGCCGGCGAGCGTGGCCAGTTCGGCGCGCCGCAGGCCCGGGGTGCGACGGCGCGGACCGGTGGGCAGGCCCACCTCGGCGGGGCTGACGGCTTCACGCCAGGTGCGCAGGAACGTGCCCAACTCGTTGTCGCTCACCCGCCGAACGTACCCTCCCCGCGCGCGGAGAGGGTGTCCCTGCCACTACCAGGCTCCGGCCGGTCTCCCTCCCGGGCCGCGCGCCCCTCAGGGTGGAGGCCATGACGAATGACACCGCTAGCGCCGCTTCCGCCACCGCTCTGCCACTGGCCCCGGGGAACTGGGCCCTGGACCCGTTCCACTCCTCCGTCGGCTTCACCGTCCGTCACCTGGGCATCGCCAAGGTGAGGGGGCGCTTCGAGCGGCTGGAGGCCGAACTGTTCGTCGGGGAGCGCGTCGAGGACGTGCGGGTCTCCGCGACCGTCGACCTGGCCTCGATCGACACCGGCAACGCCGACCGGGACGCGCATGTCCGCGCCTCCGACCTGCTCGACGTCGAGAAGCGCCCGACGATGACGTACCGCTCGACGCGTGT
>KE354207.1 GCA_000415505.1 Streptomyces afghaniensis 772 | reverse complement strand
CCCGGGTGCTCGACCTCGCCGCCCGCGCCGACATCCTGGTCGAGGGCTACCGCCCCGGCGTCGCCGAGCGCCTCGGTGTCGGCCCCGAGCCCTGCCACGCCCGCAACCGGGCCCTCGTCTACGGCCGGATGACCGGCTGGGGCCAGGACGGCCCGCTCGCCGACCGCGCCGGGCACGACATCGCGTACATCGCCCCCACCGGCACGCTCGGCATGATCGGCCGGCCGGACGAGCCGCCGGCGGTC
>KE354206.1 GCA_000415505.1 Streptomyces afghaniensis 772 | reverse complement strand
CCGGGTGCTTGCGCCAGGCGGAGGAGTTGTCGATCACGACGGCGCCCTGGGAGGCGACCTTCTCGGCCAGCGCCTTGGACGTGGCACCGCCCGCGGAGAACAGCACGATGTCCAGGCCGGTGTAGTCGGCGGTCGCCGCGTCCTCCACCGTCACGCCGTCCAGCTGCGTGCCCGCGGAACGGGCCGAGGCGAACAGGCGCAGCTCCGTGACCGGGAAGTTCCGCTCCGTGAGGATCCTGCGCATGACCGTGCCCACCTGTCCGGTGGCTCCGACGATTCCGACCCTCACGGTGACTCCCTCTCCTGCGTCTCTTCACGTACTCGTTGCTTGGCCGAGGCTTTTCCATCATGCGGCCGACCACGGCCCGCCTGTCCACTTCTTTCCCCGGTCTGCCCGGGGAGTGGGACGACGTGTCCCGTTCCATGGTTGCGGACGTCCGGCGCCCACCCCCGCTGAGCTGGAGAAAATCGTCTGCCGGGGGGCATACGCCGCAAGGTCGCCTGCCCCTGTTGCTCTCGGCCACACGGGAGTGTGACGTATGCCTCTGCCGTCCTGCCACGCCCTGCCGTCGTCCTGCCGGAAAAAGGACCGAACGTTCCGGGCCGTGCCGGCGTCATAGGAGAAACACGGCGAGGGGGGTGGCTTGTGCTGCTGCGCGGGAGGGCCCGGCGGGGCCGGGAGGCGCACGCCGGGACCGGCGACGATCCGCTGGACGCGGCACAGGAGCGCCGGGTGCGGGCGGTGCTCGCGCTCGGCGGAGTGCCGCAGGCGGACCTGCCGGACGGGGTGCAGCAGGTCCGCCTGCGGTTGCTGGAGCGGGCCGCGAGCGGCCGGGAGGCGCCGCGGGACGTGTCGGCGTGGGCGGCGGTGGTCGCGTCCAACCTGGCCATGGACTGGCACCGCGCCAAACGCCGCCAGGAGCGCCTCGGGGAGCGGCTGGCCGCCCTGCGGCAGCCGGCGCATCCCTCCGGCGAGGACACCAGCGTGCTGTCCCTCGCCGTCGCCCAGGGCCTGGACGAGCTGCCCGACGCCCAGCGGCAGGTCGTCGTGCTGCGTTTCTACGCCGACCTGCCGGTCCGGTCCATCGCCGAGCAGCTCGGCGTCCCGGAGGGCACGGTCAAGAGCAGGCTGCACACGGCGGTACGGGCTCTGCGCGCCCGCCTGCACGAGGACGAGGTGGTGTGACGTGACCGCCCGGAACGACGACGACCGGCGCGACGCCGACTACGACGGCATGGACGCGCTGATGGCAGTGCTCGTCGGCGACCCGCTGCCGGAGGGGGCCCGTCGGGACCCGACTTTCATGACGGCCCACCGCGCGGCCGCGGCGGACGTGGCACTGCTACGGGATCAGTTGCTGCTGATGGGAGACACCCTGGCGAACGCCACAGGGGCGGACGTGGCCGGCCCCGAGCCGGAGCCCCGCGCCGGGACCGACACCGGGGCGCGGACTCGAACGGAAGCGGCGGCTCCGCCGGGGGACCCCCGGCGGCCGACCCGCGCTCCGCGCACGCTGCCGGGCGGGGGGCGGGTGTGGACCCGTCGCCGGAAGTGGTGGATCCGCCGGGGGGAGTCTCGGTGGACGGCCCGCGGGCCGTGCACGCCGACCTGTCGGGCGCGGCCGGTGACCCGTCCGTCAGGGTGCTGCCCATGGGGTCCCGGGCACATGGGGGGCGGTCCGGGCGGCGTAGTCGGGCCCGCGGTGTCGTCCTGCGCGGGCTCGTCGCTGCCGTGGCCGCCACCGTCGTGGTCGGTATGGGATGGCTCGTCGTGCAGGGCGATCACGGGGCGGGGGACGATGCGGGCTCCGGCTCGGCCGCCGATACCGCGGCCGGTCCGGCGCGTGGCCAGGAGGGCGCCAAGCTCGGTCACGCCGGTTATCTGGCCTGCGCCCGGCTCGTGGCCGAGGGCACCATCGTCGAGGTCGAACCGTTCCCCGGTGCCCGCCAGGACCGCGTCACCCTCGACGTGGGCCGCTCCTACAAGCCCGCCAAGGGCCAGGACCGGATCGTCTTCCCCATGGACGAGGACGTCGACCCCCGGCCGCGGCCGGGCGACCACGTCCTCGTCGGGATCACGCGCGGGCAGGCCCAGCCGGACCTGTGGAGCGTCGGCGAGAAGGAGATCGCCCCCGAACGCGCCTGGATCACCGCCGCCCTGCCGGAGTCGGCGACCCTGCCCTGCGAGTGAGCAGCGGACGGAAACAGCGAGGGCGGGCGCCCAGCCGGGGCGCCCGCCCTCCGATGCCGTCCAACCGCTACGGCACGACCTTCTCGATCTTCACGCTGCCCACGCCCGCGGCCGTCCCGCGCGCGTTGACCAGCTGGACCTCGCCGAAGAACTCACGCCCCTCGGGCGCGGTCGCCGCGGCGGTGACGCTGCCCGAGACCGTCGCCGAGTCGCCCGTGCCGAGCTTCACCGGCGCCGACCCGTCGACCGTGACGCTGCCGAGGGAGGGAGCGAAGAACACGTCCCGGTAGTCGTACTCGGTCGTGCCGGACGGCACCGAGTAGCCGACGACCTCGACGGTGTACTTGCCGGCGGCCGGCGAGGGCACGGAGACCGACTCCTCCGAGTCGCCGTCGGCGGACCTGCCGACCTGCTTGCCGGCGGCGTCGTAGACCACCAGGTCCAGGTCAGCGGCGGCGTCCGAGACGCGGCCGATGGCCACGTCCAGCGACTTCGCGCCCGCGGGCACCTCGACCGTGGTGGTCTGCGTCTCGCGCTGCTTGATCGACGGACGGGTCGTCTTCGACGAGCCGAGCGAACCACCCACCAGCTTGCCGTCGATCGCGGCGAAGCCGTTCGTCACCTTCCAGGAGGCGGCGGCCGGGGTGCCGACCTTCGCCTCCTTCACGGTCACGGTCTCCGGCTCGAAGGCCACGCCGAGCACGGCCACATCCAGCTTGTACGGGTTGTCCAGCAGCGGCGACGTACGGCGCGACTCGACCTCGATCTCCCACACGCCGGGCTGCGGGTCCGCGTAGGAACGCACGTCGGGGCGGCAGGTGTTGGCCGGGTTCGAGTAGTTCGGGTAGCAGTTGACCGTCGACGTCGGGTCGGACGGGACGCCGTACGGGTGGATGGAGATGAACCGGGTCTGGCTCTTGTCCTTCAGCCCGCCCAGCGCGACCTCCAGCGTCTTCGCGCCCTCGGGCACGGTGACGTAGTAGTGCCGCGAGCTGTTGCGCTGCACCGAACCGGACGCGGAGAACGTGTACTTCAGCGGCGCCGCGACCACGACCGTGTTCAGGACCTGCTTGTCGATGCCCTCGGTCTTCGGGTCGTCGACCTCCAGGATCGCGCTCTTGATGCCCGCGGACTTCGGCGCGGCCTGGACCTTGACGGTGACCGGCTTGTTCAGCGGCAGCTTCACCTCGTCGGAGCCGACGATCCGGAACGTGCCGCCCGCGTTGTTCTCGAAGTGCAGCTCGTGCCGGACCGCCTTGTCGGCGCCGGACGTACGGGTGACGGTGATCTCGTACGTCTTCTTCTGGCCGGCCTTCAGGCCGCCCTCACGGTCGTACAGGCCCGTGCCGTAGCCGGGCGTCTTGAGCTTGTCGTCCATCGCGGTGTCGACCGGCGCCTTGACCGTGTACGCGTGGGAGGCCGCGCCGTCGCGGATCGAGTCCCAGGCGTCCTCGATGTTCATCAGGCCCGCGCCCTCCTCGTACGCCTGCACACCCTTGATGTGGTCGGCGGTCGAGGTGAGGGCCGTGCGCAGGGTCGCCGGCGTGAGTTCGATCTTCTTCTGCTCGGCGGCCGACAGCAGCAGCGCGGCGGCGCCGGCGGCCTGCGGGGAGGCCATCGAGGTGCCCTGGAGCATGCCGTAGCCGGCCGGCAGGGAGTAGCCCGCCTCGGCGACCGGGGCGCCCGGCATCCACGTCTGGATCGTGTTGATCGCGGCACCCGGGGCGACCAGGGTCGGGGTGAAACCGCCGTCCTCACGCGGGCCGCGCGAGGAGAACGGCATCAGCGCGTACTTCTTCTCCACGACCGAGCCGTAGTTGGCGGCCCAGGTCTCCTTGGAGACGGACGCGCCGACCGAGATCACCTTGTCGGCCAGGGCCGGGTCGCCGATGGTGTTGGTGCCGGGGCCGGAGTTGCCCGCGGAGATCACCAGCTGCACGCCGTAGGTGTCGATGAGGCGCGTGTACAGCTCGGCGCGCGCGTTGTTGCCGTCGTTCAGCGCCGGCAGGCCGCCGATGGACATGTTGACGATGTCGACGCCGCGCTTGGTGACGAGGTCGATCATGCCCTCGGTGAGCGCGACGTTGGTGCAGCCGCCGGACCAGGTGCAGGCGCGCGAGGAGACCAGCTTGGCGCCCGGCGCCGCGCCGTCCATCTTGCCGCCGAACAGGCCGTTCGCGGCGGTGATGCCCGCGACGTGCGTGCCGTGCTCGGACTCGATGACGCCGATGTTGACGAAGTCGGCCTTCGCGCCGGCGCCGTTGTAGACGACGTCCTTGCGGATCTCGACGACGAACGGCTGCCGCTCGGCGATGTCGGTCTTCGGGTCGTCGGTGCCGAAGTACCCGATCTGGAAGCCGTCCTTGTACGGCTTCATCGCGGTGTCGTCGGCGAAGTCGAAGTTGTTGTTCAGGTCGACGCGGACCGTACCGGCGGCCGGGTCGTACAGCACGCCCCAGGAGTCCGTGGTGTCGCCGTCGCGGTTGGCGTCACCCGCGGCGTCACCGCCGGTGGTGTACGCCTCCTTGAAGGTGCTCACCCGGTACGACCCCGACGGCGCCTTCCAGGTCCTGCCGTCGTGCGTGAACGTGGGGCCCGCGACGGAGGTGTCCATCCGGCGCCACGTGTTGTCGTTGTCGACGACCGGGTCCGTCGCCGTCACCCAGTCGACGATCTTCCGCTCGCCGGTGGTGGTCTTCTGCAGCGCCGGGTGGCCCAGGTCGACGCCGGAGTCCAGGATGCCGATGGTGATGCCGCGGCCGTCCGCCTTCGGGTGGTCCTCGACGAAGTCGACCGCGCCCGTCTCGAAGGACGGGTTGTACGGGTTCTCGGCGGGGGTCTTCTTCCCCGGCGCCGGGTACGTCCCCGCGGCGGCCTTGGCCCCCTTGGCGGTGTCAGCGGCCGGCGTCGGGTCGTCCAGCGGGATCTCCTCGCGCAGGTCGATGCCGTGCACGGAGGAGAGCTTTGCGGCGGCGGCGATGGCCGAGTCCGCCCGGGACGTCGGGACGGTGGCGCGGACGTAGCCCAGCTTGTCGTCGGCCCGGCCCACCGAGCCGCCCTTGACCGCGTCCAGCTGCCCGGCGACCTGCTCGGTCTGCCCGGGCGCGGTGGCGATCATCATCGTGACGGCCTTGTCGCCGTCGGCCTTGGCCTCGGCGAGCAGGTCCGCGTCACCCGAACCGAGCTTGTCGTGCGCCGACTTGACGTCGGTGTCGGCCGGGGCCGACGCGCCCGGCTCGTCGGCGGCGAAGGCCAGGGGGACCGGCCCGGCCGCGGAGAGGGCGGCGACGAGACCGGCGGCCACGGCGACGCGCGCCACGCGTCTCCTGGCCGATATCGGGTCACGCTGGGGGGTGTTGGTCATCGGCATCCCTTGTAGGTAAAGGAACGAGCGGGAGCGACCGGAACCGATCGGCCCTGGTCGCGACCGTCCGGATCGCAGGCCCGGACGATCGCACAGCTTTACGCAAGGTGACGTTCTTTGGGGAGGGTTGACCGAATCGAAATGGATGTATGGGGAAAACCCGCGATGCGTTTTGCGGGCATGAGTCCCGAAGGCGGCGAAATCGGTTAACGTCCCGGAGTGCGACAGAAGTTGAGGGTGGCGGCCTACGCCATATGTGTCCGTGACGGACAGATCCTGCTCGCCCGTTCCCCGGCCCCCGACGGCACCCCCGAGTGGGTCGTGCCCGGCGGCGGCATGGAGCACGGCGAGGACCCCTACGACACCGTGCGGCGGGAGGTCGAGGAGGAGACCGGGTACCGCATCGAGGTCACCGGACTGCTCGGCGTGGACTCCTCCCACCGCGTCTTCCGCGAAGGCCTCGGACGCGCCGTCGACCACCACGCCGTCCGCTTCGTCTACGAGGGCCGGATCATCGGCGGCGAACTGCGCAACGAGGTGGGCGGCTCCACCGACCTCGCCGCCTGGCAGGACCTGGACGCGGTGCCCGGACTGGTCCGGGTGGGGATGGTCGACATCGCACTGCGCCTGTGGCGGGAACGGCCTGCCACCGGACGGCTCGCCGACGTCCTGGAGGACGCCGAATAGAGCCTGCCCGAACGACAGGTCTCAGGTGCAGTACCCCGGAAGATGAACACCGCGTGACCGACTCCCGGCCGTTCCCGGAGCGGCCGACGACGCGCGGGGTAGTCCAAGATCCACGTACGGTGATCGGCGCTGCGCGTTGCCACCCCGTTTACGCGCAGGTCATTCCCGGTGCCAACGATCCAGTACGAGCGGGATGTTCGCGTGTCGAGCGTCCCGCGACCACTGCCGACGCGTTCGCACTCGGGGAGAGAAGCGCATGTCGCGCACACGCTCAGTCGCCGGCTCCGGCCAGGGCATCCACCGTCGTTCCGTCCTCGCCGCCACCGGAGCGGTCGCCCTGTCCGCGGGTGTCGGCTACGCCCTGCGGCCCAGCGACAGTCAGGCCGCCACCGCCACGGAGACCACCGAGGCGGTCGCCGCCTCCTCCCGCCGGGCCCCGGCCGCGCCGCTGGCCCCGTACACCAAGGGCACGACCCTGGCGTCCGTGGCCACCCCGCGCGGCTCCGGCTACCGGCGCCTGGGCGACGGACCCGGCTGGCAGCGGGTCGTGCGCTCCGACCTGGCCGCGCCCAAGTCCGGCCGCGCCGGGCGCCGTACCGCGCTCGCGGCGTTCGTACAGCTCACCGACCTGCACATCATCGACGCCCAGCACCCGCTGCGTCTGGAGTACCTGCGCTCGGCCGA
This sequence comes from Streptomyces afghaniensis 772, assembly GCA_000415505.1. Classification (GTDB taxonomy): domain Bacteria; phylum Actinomycetota; class Actinomycetes; order Streptomycetales; family Streptomycetaceae; genus Streptomyces; species Streptomyces afghaniensis. The sequence goes on along the minus strand of KE354206.1, from coordinate 13,824 downwards.
CATCCACGCCTGGCGGCCGCACGAGGCGCTGACCGTGCAGGGCGCGATCGCGCTCGTGGAGCGGATCAACGCGCTCCGCGGCGCCCCCGTCACCGGCGCCCCACTGCACTTCGCCATGACCACCGGCGACAACACGGACAACAACGCCAAGTCCGAGCTGGAGTGGTTCCTGAAGATCATGAGCGGCGGGCGCATCACGCCCAACTCCGGGGACCCGCGCCGGTACGAGGGCGTCCAGAACAGCGGCCTCAAGCAGTACTGGCAGCCGGACGCCGCGGTCCGCGACAGCGACAAGCAGGCCGGTTTCCCGCACCTCGACGGCTTCCTGAAGGCCGCCATCCGCGAGGTCCGAAGCCCGGGCCTCAACCTGCCCTGGTACTCCACGGTCGGCAACCACGACTCCCTGCCGATGGGCTGCTACGCCTCGCACGGCGACTCCTACCTCACCGAACTCGCCGTCGGCGGAAAGAAGCTGATGGACGTGTCCGCGGCCGAGGCGCAGCGGCTGCAGACCCTCATCAAGAAGGCCCGGGACCCCGAGGGCGTCCGCTACGAGGACTTCCTGAAGTCCCACGCCCGGGCCATGCGTTCGGTCACCCCCGACGAGAGCCGCGCCCCCTTCACTCCCACCGAGTACCTCCAGGCGCACCTGGACCCGGCCTACCGCGGCATCGGCCCGGCCGGCCACGGCTACTCCTCCGCCAACCTCGACTCGGGCACCCAGTACTACGCCTTCCGCATCTCCGACGACGTCATCGGCATCAGCCTGGACACCACCGACGCGGGCGGCCACTACGAGGGCTCAATCGGCACGGCCCAGCTGAAGTGGCTCGACCGGACCCTGCGGGAGAACAAGGACTCCCACGCGGTGATCTTCAGCCATCACACCAGCAAGACGATGACGAACACCCGCATCGACCCGGCCCGCCCCCAGGAGCGCCGCCACAACGGCCAGGAGGTCCTCGCCCTCCTCGGCGGCCACCGCAACGTGCTCGCCTGGGTGAACGGCCACATCCACAAGAACGTCATCACCCCGCACGCGATGTCCTCCGGCGGCTCCTTCTGGGAGATCTCCACGGCCTCCCACGTCGACTACCCCCAGCTCGCCCGGGTCATCGAGCTGACCGACAACAAGGACGGCACGGTCTCCCTGTTCACCACGCTGGTGGAGTCCTCGGCCCCGCACCGCACGGACTTCTCCGACCTCTCCCAGACCGGCCTCGCGGCCCTCTACCGCGAGCTGTCCCTCAACGCCCCCGGTGCGAGCACGACCCTCGGCGGTGACCCGGAGGACCGCAACACCGAGCTGGTGCTCAAGAAGGGCTGATTCCCGCTCAACCCCGCCCGGGCCGGTCAACTCCGGCCCGCCGACTCGCGGTCCCACCCCCCGACACCGCTCGACATGACGGGGGTACGGGACATGAACAGACGCGCACGCACGATCCTGACGGCGGCGACGGCCGTGGCACTGTCGGCGGCCCTGGCGGGCCCCGCCGTCGCGGCCCCGCCCACCGGCGGCCACGAAGCGACCCGGCAGGCGGTACGGGCCGCGGTCGCCGACGGCGTCCCGGGCGTGACCGTGAGAGTGCAGCGGGGACACGGCGCCTGGGCGGCCACGGCCGGTGTCGGCGACCTCGAGACGGGCAAGCCGCGTTCGACGCGCGACCACTACCGCGTCGCCAGCATCTCGAAGACGTTCGTCGCCACCGTCGTCCTGCAACTGGAGGCGGAGGGGCGGCTGTCGCTGGACGACACGGTGGAGAAGTGGCTGCCGGGCGTGGTCCGGGGCCATGGACACGACGGCCGCGAGATCACCCTCCGCCAGCTCCTGAACCACACCAGCGGCGTCTTCGACTACCTGGCGGACCCCGGTTTCCAGCGGACGTACATGACCGCGGACGGCTTCATGAAGCACCGCTTCGACGAGGCGGACCCGGCGGAACTGCTCGCCTTCGCCCTGGCGAACGAGCCGTACTTCGCGCCGGGCAGTTCGTTCAGGTACTCCAACACGAACTACCTCCTGGCCGCGCGGGTGATCGAGAAGGCCACGGGCAACGGCTACGGCGAGGAGATCGACCGGCGCATCATCGCGCCGCTGCACCTGACCTCCACGTCCGTTCCCACCACCCGTGTGACCCTGCCCCGGCCCAGCAGCCGCGCCTACTCCAAGCTGGCCGAGACGGACACGGGCCCGACGTACGACGTCACGGAACTGAACGCGCGTCTGGCCTACGGCTCGGGCCAGATGGTCTCCAGCTCGGCCGATCTGAACCGCTTCTACTCGGCGCTGCTCCGCGGCAGGCTGCTCCCGCCCGAGCAGCTGAAGAAGATGAAGACCACGGTTCCGTCCGGCCGGGAGACCAGCCGCTACGGCCTGGGGCTCGTCGACCGCAAGCTCAGCTGCGGCGTCCACGTCTGGGGTCACGACGGCGGCATCAGCGGCTCCAACTCGGACGCCGTGACGACCGAGGACGGCCGCCACACGCTCGCCGTCAACTTCAACGGCGACTGGTCGGGCAGCATCCGCGCGATCGTCGAGGCGGAGTTCTGCGGCACGTAGGACGGTGCCGTCTGTCCGCTTGGTGAGAGGCTCGCTCATCATGCGAGAAGAACAGGCGGACCCTCCATCCCTCGGCTGCCCGGCTCCGAATCCCTAGCGAGGAAGGGCACGCGACAGTCGCAGCCGAGGGGGTCCTCCTCATGAAGGGACAGCAACTGCAGGAGGCGGCCAGGGGCGTCATGGAGGGAGCCCGGCCCCGCGAAGCGCCGCCACATCCCGCGGTATCCGCCGCGGCAGAGCGGCTCGCCGCGCTGCTGGCGGATGTCGCCCAGCTGGACGAGGTACCGCTCGACAGCAACTTCTTCGATGATCTCGGTGCCGACTCCCTGGTGATGGCGCATTTCTGCGCGCGGGTGAGGAACCGGCCGGACCTGCCGCCGGTGTCGATGCGCGACGTCTACCGGCATCCGACCGCCGGCAGCCTCGCCGTCGCACTGCTCGACAGCACCCCGCCGTCACCCGAATCCGAGGTGCCCGGCCCGCCGGCACTGCACAGGGGACAGGCCGAGGCCCCGGCAACGGCGCCGCCGACGGGCCGCCCCCACCGCGTGCTCTGCGGGGCACTCCAGCTTCTGGCCTTTTTCGGCTACGCCTTTCTCCTCGCAGCCGTCGCCGCCCAGGGCTACGAATGGATCTCCGCGTATACGCACCCGCTCGACGCCTACCTACGGAGCGTCGTGTTCGGCGCGGCGCTGCTCCTCGTACTGTGCGCCCTGCCCGTGATCGCCAAGTGGCTGCTGTTCGGCCGGTTCACACCACGCCGCTTTCGCGTCTGGAGCCTCACCTACTTCCGGTTCTGGCTGGTGAAGACACTGATCCGGTCGAGCCCGCTGGTCCTGTTCGCCGGGTCGCCGCTCTACCCCCTGTTCCTGAGGGCCCTGGGCGCGCGGATCGGCAGAGGAGTGACGATCCTTTCCCGCTCCGCCCCCGTCTGCACCGATCTGCTGACCGTCGGTGACGGCACGCTCGTCCGCAAGGACACGCTGATGAGCTGCTACCGCGCGGCCGACGGGGTGGTCGAGACAGGGCCGGTCACCCTGGGCCGGGGCGCGGTCGTCGGTGAGGTGACCGTGCTGGACATCGGGACCCGGCTCGGCGACGCATCCCGGCTCGGGCACGCCTCCTCCCTGCACACCGGCCAGGAGGTCCCCGACGGCGAACACTGGCAGGGCTCTCCGGCCCAGCCCGCGGACAGCGACTTCCAGGAGGTGGAGCCCGCCCGGTGCGGCACCGCACGGCGAGCGGTCCACGGCACCCTGCTGGTGTTCACGGTGCTGCTGGTGTACCTGCCGCTGGCGGTGGGCTGCCTGGACGTGCTGCTCTCCCGCATGCTGGAGGGATCCGCGGTCGTGAAGGGCGGGGTCACGGTGCTCTACGCCGACCTGCTGGTGGTCACGGCCGTGGTCTTCTTCGGCGGCCTGATTGCCGCCCTGCTGGTCCTGGCCACCGTCCCTCGGCTGCTGGGCCTGCTCGTCCGGCCCGGCCGGACGTACCCGCTCTTCGGCTTCCACTACTCCGTGCACCGGACGATCGTCCTGATGACGAACAGGAAATCCCTGACTCGTCTGTTCGGCGACAGCTCCTGCATCGTGCACTACCTGCGCTGGATCGGCTATCGCCTGACTCCCGTGGAGCAGACCGGCTCGAACTTCGGGACAGCGGTCAAGCACGAGAGCCCCTACCTGAGCAGGGTCGGCACCGGGACCATGGTCGCGGACGGACTGTCCCTGATGAACGCCGAGTACTCCAGCACCTCCTTCCGGTTGTCGCCGACCGTGATCGGGGCGCACAACTTCCTCGGGAACCGGATCGCCTACCCCGCCGGGGGCCGGACCGGCGACAACTGCCTCCTCGCCACCAAGGTGGCGGTCCCCGTCAGCGGACCGCTCCGGCACGACGTGGGACTTCTCGGCTCCCCCTGCTTCGAGATCCCGCGTTCGGTGGCGCGGGACAGCACCTTCGACGAGCTCAAGGACGGGAACGTCCTGCGCCCACGCCTCGCGGCCAAGAACCGGCACAACGCCGTCACCATGGCATGCCATCTGCTCACGGGATGGCTGTACTTCTTCTGCGTCACCCTGCTCTTCGCGTTCGCCGCGAGCCGGTACCCCGCGTGGGGCACCGTGGCCCTCGCGCTCGCCAACGCCGCCCTGCTGCCGTTCACCTTCCTGTACTACGTCCTCCTCGAGCGGGTCGTCATCGCCGCGCAGCCACCGGAGCCGTTGTTCTGCTCGATCTACGACCGCCGCTTCTGGCGCCGTGAGCGGTACTGGAAGGTCCCGTCCGAGACCTATCTGCACATCCTCGACGGCACCCCGTTCAAGACCGTCGTATGGCGCCTGCTGGGCGTCCGGATAGGGGCACGGGTCTTCGACGACGGCTGCCATATGACGGAGCGCCCCATGGTCGCCATCGGGGACGACTGCACCCTCAACTCGGGCAGTGTCCTGCAGTGCCACTCCCAGGAGGACGGCACGTTCAAGTCGGACCGCAGCGCGCTCGGCGCCGGCTGCACCGTCGGCGTCGGAGCGCTCGTGCACTACGGAGTGACGGTCGGCGACGGCGCCGTGCTGGGGGCGGACGCCTTCCTCATGAAGGGCGAGACGGTTCCCGGGAACGCCCGCTGGGCGGGGAATCCGGCTCGTCCCCTGGACGAGAGCGGAGGTGCGCGGTGATGGCAGCGACAGCGACCGACGCCCGCGTCCCCGGAAGCGACAGCAGGGCCGAGGGCGGCTTCACGGCCGTGCCCCGATGGGCGAAGGAGCCTGTGCCCGGCACCGGGGAGCACGTCAGCAGCGTCCCCCGCGACGTGACGGCGGCCCTGCGCGGGCGGGCCCGTGAACTCGGTGTGCCGCTCACCGCGATCCTCCTCGCGGCCCACGCGAAGGTGCTCGCCCTGCTCTCCGGCGATCCCGAGGTGCGCAGCGGCTGCCTGCTCCCGGACCGGACCGGGCCGCTGCCCTTCGAGCTCACGGTCGGGCCCGGCACCTGGCGCGGGCTCGTGCTCCAAGCCCGGCGGGCCGAGGCGGCGGTGCCGTCGCCCGGGACCGGCTCACCCTCCGCGGCCGGCGCCGAAGCGGTGTTCGCCCCGGCCGGGCAGGAGGTCACCGTCCCGGCGGACGGCAGCGTGCTCCTCGGCGTCTCGGCGGGCGAGGAGGGCGGCCGGCTCGTACTGCGCCTGCGTCACCGGACGGACCTGCTGGACGCGGACTGTGCCGCGCGCATCGGCGGGTACCACCTCGCCGCACTGGAGGCGATCGCCGCCGATCCCGACGCCCCCCACGACCGGCGCAGCCTGCTGTCCGCGGACGAACTCCGGCTCCAGCTCGACGGGCTGGCGGGGCCGCGCCGTGCGCTGCCGGACCGCCGGTTCCACGAGCTGTTCGAGGAGCGGGTGCGCAAGGCTCCGGACGCCGTCGCCGTGGTCCACCAGGGCCGCAGCCTGACGTACGCGGACCTCGACACGCGGGCCAACCGGCTGGCCCGCGCCCTGCTGGCCGAGGGGGTCGGACCCGAGGACACGGTCGCCGTGGTGACCGAGCGCGACCTCCACTGGGCGGCCGCCGTGCTCGGCGTCCTCAAGGCCGGCGGCGTGTACCTGCCCGTCGACCCGCGTCACCCGCCCGGCCGCATCGCCGCCATGCTCACCCGCGCCGGCTGCTCGTACGTCCTCACCGAACCGGACAGCACCGGGCAGCTCGACCGGGCGCTCGCATCGCTCCCCGGGACCCGGCGGCTGCTCGTCCCGGACGTCACCGACCGGGCCACCGACGGAACGGACCTCGGCCTGGACATAGCGGCGGACCGGCTCGCGTACGTCTTCTTCACCTCCGGCTCCACCGGGGAGCCGAAGGGGGCGATGTGCGAGCACGCCGGCCTGCTCAACCACCTGTACGCCAAGATCGACGACCTGGGCATCGGCGAGGGCACGGTGGTGGCGCAGACGGCCTCGCAGTGCTTCGACATCTCGCTGTGGCAGTTGCTCGCGGGGCTGCTGACGGGCGGGCGGACCCTGCTGGTCGAGCAGGACGCCATCCTCGACGCGGACCGGTTCCTGGACACGATCACCGAGGGCCGCGTCAACGTCCTGCAGCTGGTGCCGTCCTATCTCGACGTCATCCTGTCCGCCCTGGAACGCCGCCCCCGGGGCCTGCCGGACCTGCGGTGCGTGTCCGCCACAGGCGAGGCGCTGAAGGCGGAGCTGGTCCAGCGGTGGTTCGCCACCGGTCCGGCCGTGCGACTGGTCAACGCCTACGGACTGACCGAGACGTCCGACGACACCAACCACGAGGTGATGGACCGGGCGCCCGGCACCGACCGGATCCCGCTCGGCCGGCCCATCGCCAACGTGTACGAGTACGTCGTCGACGACAATCTGCTTCCGGTTCCGCTCGGGGCGCCCGGCGCCATCGTCTTCTCCGGGGTGTGCGTCGGCCGCGGCTACGTCAACGACGCCGAACGCACCCGGCTCGCCTACCTGCCCGACCCCCACCGCCCCGGCCAACGGCTCTACCGCGGGGGAGACTTCGGCCGCTGGCGGCCCGACGGGAAACTGGAGTTCCTCGGCCGCCGGGACGCCCAGGTGAAGATCCGGGGGTTCCGGGTCGAGATCGGCGAGGTCGAGAACGCGCTGCTGCGCGTGCCCGGTGTCACGGACTGCGCGGTCGTGGTGACCGGCGCGGAAGGGCACGGCCGCCAGCTGGCAGCCTTCTGCACGAGCGCGTGCGCGATGACCGCCGAGGACCTGCGGGAGCGGCTCGCGGAGTTGCTCCCCGCGTACATGATCCCGGCGTCCTTCCACCGGCTGGACCGCCTGCCGCTCACGGCCAACGGCAAGACCGACCGCAAGGCGCTCACGGCGCTCGCCGAGGACCTCGGTCCGGCCCGGGATGCCCACGGTGCCCCGCGGACGCCGGCCGAACGGCGGCTCGCGGCGCAATGGGCGGCGGAACTCGGCCTGCCGCCCGGACGGATCCGCCGGGACGACAACTTCTTCGACCTGGGCGGCACCTCCCTGTCGGCGGTACGGCTCGCGGTCTCGCTGGGCCGGGTGATCTCCCCGCGCGACCTCGCCGGCCGTCCCGTACTGGCCGACCTGGCCCAGCTGATCGACAGCCGGTCCGGCGGAGATCCGTGACGGACACGAGGAGTACGAGAGGAGAGCGACATGCTGTCGGCACTCTTCCGCAGGAACAGGGCCACCACGGCACCGGCTCCGGACGGCCTTCCGGTCCTCGATGCCGCAGACACCCCGGACGCCACGGACGCGGCGGCCTGGGCGGCCGGCCGGCGGAACGCGCTGCGTGAACTCGTCGCCGAGCGGGGGGCGCTCGTCGTCCGGGGTCTCGGCCTGCGCTCCCCGGCCGACGTCGAGTCGGTCCTGCGCCAGGTGGCCGAGCGCCCCGTGGCGGAACGCGAGGCGTTCGCCGCCCGCGACCGCCACGCGGACGGCGTCTACTCGTCGTCGGCATGGCCGCCCAACCAGCCCATGTGCATGCACCACGAACTCAGTTACGCCTTCGAGTGTCCCGGCCTGCTGATGTTCGCGTGTCTGGAGCCGCCCGGCGAAGGCGGTGCCACCGCGGTGGCCGACGCGACCGAGGTGCTGCACGCGCTGCCCGCCGAACTCGTCGACCGTTTCGCCCGGGAGGGCTGGCTGCTCGACAGGGCCTACCACGAGGGGATCGGCGCGACGCTCGGTCAGTCCTTCGGCACCGACGATCGCGGCGCGGTCGAGGCCTACTGCCGTGCCCACGCGATCGACTGGTCCTGGCAACCGGACGGTTCGCTGCGGACGCGCCAGCACCGGACCGCCGTGGTGCGGCACCCGGTCTCCGGCCGGCACTGCTGGTTCAACCAGATCGCGTTCCTGAACGAGTGGACGATGGCACCCGAGGTCAGGGAGTTCCTGATCGAGGAGTACGGACCGGACGGGCTGCCCTTCAACACCCGTTACGGCAACGGCGATCCGGTGCCTCCGGACGTCGTCGAGCAGATCAACAAGACGTACGAAGCCCACACCGTACGCCGGTCCTGGCAGCGCGGGGACCTGATGCTCGTGGACAACATCCGCACCGCGCACAGCCGGGAGGCGTACCGGGGACCGCGGAACATCGTGGTGGCGATGGCCGACCCCGTGCGTCCCGGCCTTCTCGCACCCCGGACAGGGAGGGAAGCGGCATGACCATCCTGCACACCGCACCGCAGACCGCCCGGACGGACACCCCGGCCGTGCCGTCCTTCGCCGTCGTCCCCGGAAGCCAGGTCAAGGAGGTGCTCCAGGGCCGGGAGAAGACCGTGGTGGAGGTCGTCGAGGCGACGTACCGCCTGCACGGCGCCGGCCGTACGGTCAACCCGCCGTCCTCCTTCCTGCGCTTCCCCGACCGGCCGACGTCACGGATCATCGCCCTGCCCGCCTCGCTCGGCGGCGAGGGCCGGGTGGACGGACTGAAATGGATCTCCAGCTTCCCCGCCAACGTCGCCTCGGGCATCCCCCGGGCGTCAGCAGTCCTCATCCTCAACGACCCCACCACCGGTTACCCCTTCGCTTGCATGGAGAGCTCGATCATCAGCGCCGCCAGGACCGCGGCGTCCGCCGCGTCGGCCGCCGACCGGCTCAGCAGGGGACGAGAACGCCCCGCCCGGCTGGGGTTCGTCGGGGCGGGGCTGATCGCCCGCTACATCCACACGTACCTGGAGGGCACCGGCTGGACCTTCGACGCCATCGGTGTGCATGACCTGTCCCCCGACAGCGCGGCCGGCTTCCGCACCTACCTGGAGCAGTCCGGGGCCGTCGGACGCGTCACCGTGCACCGCAGTGCCGAGGAGCTGATCCGCCTCAGCGATCTGATCGTGTTCGCCACGGTCGCCGACCGGCCGCACATCACCGAGCCGTCGTGGTTCCGCCACAACCCGGTGGTGCTGCACGTGTCGCTGCGCGACCTCGCGCCGCAGGTGCTGCTCAGCGCCACCAACGTCGTCGACGACATCGACCACTGCCTCAGGGCCGCCACCTCACCGCACCTCACCGAACGCCTCACCGGCAACCGCGACTTCCTGCTCGGCACCCTCGACGACGTGATGGCCGGCCGCGTGACGGTCCCGGCCGACCGTCCGGCGGTCTTCTCGCCGTTCGGCCTGGGCGTGCTGGACCTCGCGGTCGGCTCCTACGTCTACGACGAAGTGGCCCGCTCCGGCGGACTGCAGGTCATCGACAACTTCTTTCACGAACTGAGCCGGCACGGCTGAGGACGGCACCCGGCCACCGTCCGGCTCCGGACGAGGAGAACATCGTGCCAGTCATATCCGTACCCCACGCCTTCAACGAGGAGGACCTGTACGTCGACCTCGAGCCGATCACGGGACACCGGCTCTTCCTCAAGTGCGAGGGCTTCAACTTCGCCGGTTCCATCAAGCTGAAGGCCGCGACCGAGATGGTGGAGTCCGCCGAGCGAAGCGGGACCCTCAGGCCCGACTCGATCCTGATCGAGTCCTCCTCCGGCAATCTCGGCGTGGCGTTGAGCATGATCGCCGCGAGCAAGGGCTACCGCTTCGTCTGCGTGACGGACTCCCGGTGCAACCTGGCCACCCGGCTGATGATGGAGGCCCTGGGCAGCCAGGTCCACGTCGTCTCCGACGAGCACGCCACGGGCGGTCTGCTGGGCGCGCGGCTGGCGCACCTGCGCGGTCTGTGCGCCGCGGACGACCGCTATGTGTGGCTGAGTCAGTACACCAACCCCGACAACTGGCGGGCGCACTACTTCAGGACGGCCCCGGCCATCGCCCGCTGGTTCCCGCACCTGGACGTCCTGTTCATCGGGGTCGGCACGACCGGCACGCTGATGGGCTGCGCCCGCTGGTTCCGCTCCTGGCACCGGCCGGTGCGGATCGTCGCGGTGGACAGCGTCGGCTCCGCCATCTTCGGCGACCCGCCCGGACGGCGGATGATTCCCGGACTGGGCATGAGCCTCCGGCCTCCCCTGCTCGACGAGAGTTACGTCGACGAGGCGGTCCGCGTCGAGGAGGCCGATGCCATCCGTACCTGCCAGAGCCTGGCGAGGCGGGGCTTTCTGTTCGGCGGTTCGACCGGCACGGTCGTCAGCGGGGCGACGAGCTGGCTCGCCCGGCACGGAACGCCGGGCCTCACGCCCGTCGCGATCGCCCCGGACCTCGGTGAGCGCTACCTCGACACGATCTACCAGAGCAACTGGGTCCAGGCCCTGTACGGCGGGGACGCGCTCGCCCCGCCGGTGTCGCACGCCGGCGGAGCAGACCCCCGGGCCGTGCGGGCCCCCTCCGACTGAAGGCGGCCGTTGCCATGTGCCTCCTTCCGGCGAGAGCGGTCCCGCGTCCCGAACGGCTCACGCCCGCCGCCTGGACCCGGCTCCCGAAGCCGCTCCGCCCCGGTCGGCCCCGACTGTGGCTGGCCCGGGTGGAGGACCTCCGCGGCGCCGTGGCCCCGCTGGCGGATGTGGTGCTGGACAGCGGGGAAAGGGCGCGGGCCGCGGCATTTCACCGGGCGGTGGACGGGGACGGCTACCGGGTCGCCCACGTGTGCCTGCGCATGCTCCTCGGTGCCTACCTCGGCGTCGAGCCGTCGGAGGTGCCGCTGGTACGGCGCCCCTGCCCCGTGTGCCGGGCCCCGCACGGCCGCCCCGACGTGCCCGGCGTGCCGCTGTGCTTCTCCCTCTCCCGTACCGCCGGCTTCTGTCTTCTCGCCTTCGCGGACACGGCGGTCGGCGCGGACATCGAACGGCTGCCCGCCGATGACGTCGTCTCCGCCCTCACCGCGACGCTGCACCCCCGGGAGGCCGCCGAGCTCGCCGCGTGTCCGCCGGACCGGCGCCCGGCCGCCTTCGCCCGCGTGTGGACACGCAAGGAGGCGTATCTGAAAGGGCTGGGCATCGGCCTCGGACGTGACCTCCGCCTCGACCACGTCGGTGCCTCCACGCGCGGGCCCTGTCAGGTGCCGGGCTGGGCGGTCGACGACGTGGCGGTGGGGAGGGGCTGTGCGGCCGCCGTCGCGGTGGCCGAGCAGTGATGGTCACGAGGGGACGCGGATGACGCCGATGGGGCGAGTGGTGGGCTGGGTGGAGCCGCCGGCCGGTTCCACGGTGATACAGACGGCGGTGGCCCCATCGAGGCGCCCGTCCAGGACCTGTGCCTGACGTCCGCCCGCGGAGGACAGCAGTCCGGCCGGCCGGTACCGCCCCGACTCGGCGTACCAGAGTTCGTAGACCCGGTCGCCGGTGAGCGGCGGCAGTCCGGAGGCGATGAGCGCGGACCGGCCCTGTGCCCGGGAGGCGACCACGCTCGCGGTCCCGCCGCGTGTGAGCTCCTGGGCGCTGATCGTGGCGTCGGGGGCGGCGAGGACATCGGCGAGCCGCCGGTACTCGGCACGGTCCTGCGCGGACTGCTCGCGCGCGGTGTCGGCCTCGGAGCTCTGCCACCAGGCGACGCCTCCGAGAGCCGCGGCCGCCGCCACGGATGCCGCCAGCGCCGGCTTGAGACTCCACCGGCGGCGTCGGCGCCGGGACCCGCCCGTGACGGACCGGTTCTGACGTACGGTGGCGATCTGGTCGAGCACGCGGCGGCGCAAGTCCGAGGAGGGTGTGCTCGTCTCGGCCGCCCCCAGCCGAACGGCCGCACTCGACAGCTGATCGACTTCCAGACGGCATGGGCCGCACACGGCCAGGTGCTTCTCGAAGTCGGTCTCCTCACCGGTCGGCAGCGCGTGCAGCACGTACGCTCCGACTGCGAGGTGTGGGTCGTCGGTGAGGTTCACGAAGCGGCCTCCATGCAGTCGTGCAGGCGCCGCAGCCCCTGGCGCATCCGCGACTTGATGGTTCCCGTCGGCGTCGAGAGCGCCTCGGCGACCTCCGCGTACGTCAGCCCCTGGTAGTAGGCCAGCACCAGTGGCAGCCTCAGCTCGCGGGCGAGCTGGGTCAGGCAGCGGAAGACCGCACGCTGCTCCTCCCGCACCTCGACCTCTTCGGCGACGGTGTCGAAGGAGCGTTCCTGCTCCATGACCGCGGCGCGCAGCTCGCGGACGCGGCCCGCGGTGACGGACCGTACCCGGTCCACCGCGCGGCGGTGCGCGAGGGTGAGCACCCAGTTCCGAGCGGCTCCGCGCGCCGGCCGGAACCGGTCGGCGGTCCGCCACACCTCCACCATCACGTCCTGGGTCACCTCCTCCGCCTGGGCCTTGTCCCCCACCACACGGCAGGCCAGTCCCAGCACCGTGTGTGCCAGGGCGTCGTACAGCTCGGCGAAGGCCTGTTCGTCGCCGTCGGCGGCGCGGACGAGCAACTGGTCCAGCCCGGGGTCGTCCGCCGGCCCTCCTCGCCGCCCTTGCGTGTCACCCTCCCTCTGAGGTCCGGCTCCTCGGTCCATCGCACCTCCTCGCCTCAGCTCGACACTGGCCCTCTTGCGCGAGCGGCGCATCCGGTCCGAAGCCGTCCGTCTGACAGATTCACCTGCCTGCCGCAGCAAACGGCCGGCCTCGCGCCGGGCGGGGCGGTGCGTTTTCCCTCACCTCTTGTTCGAAGCTGCCGCCGCGACAGATCATGATCAATCGCCGCCGGAATGCGAGGAGGGGCCGCCGGCACCCCCGGCGGCCCCTCCTCTCCCCTCCTGGTCCTGCCCCCGGTCCGTCACTACCGGGGCAGCACCACGACATACGCGGCCGGTTCGCGGTCGGCCGAGGCCATCAGGGCCGTGCGGACCACCGTCGCCTGCTGTTCCGGACAGTCGCGGAGCTTCCTGGGCGTGATGTGGACGACCGTGATGCCGAGGCGCTCCAGGTGCTCACGCTTGCGGGCGTACTCGGACCACAGGGCGTCGTCGTCCTGCCGGGGCGCCCGCGTGTCCAGCTCCAGCGCCACCGCCTGGTCGGGCCAGTACGCGTCCAGGCCCCCGAGGTAGGGGCCGCCGGGCAGGCGCAGGTCCACGTTCCAGACCGGGTCGGGCAGGTCGTACTCGCGCACCATCCGGTAGAGGCGGTTCTCCGCGATCGCCCGGCCCTCGGCCAGCAGGGACTCCACCGCGTCCACCACGTGCGGGCGGCTCAGCAGCCGCGCCTGGTTCAGCTCCCGCACCACCGCCGCCGGCTCGCAGTGGTGGCCGCGCACCGCCTCCGTCATCAGCCGGCGCACGATGCCGGCGTCCCGGAGGTCGGCCACCGCGTCGGCCAGCGCGCGGGCGACCGGGGCCACGGGCAGGCCCGTCACCTGCTCGGGGGCGGGCAGCGCGGCGCCGCGGACGAT
>KE354205.1 GCA_000415505.1 Streptomyces afghaniensis 772 | reverse complement strand
GAAACCGACGAACCGGCGCGACGCCCGTCGCCGGGGCCGACCATGACCGATCGGCGTCGACGCGTCGGCCGGGGCCGGAAGTGCGGCGAGCGCTGCACGAACACCGGCACCTCGGTGTCCGACCCGGCGTCGGCGAGGAACGGCGAGCACACCCCGCCGCGCGGACGCCCCTGCAGGTTCTCGTACCGCACCACGGACACCGTCAGCGACACCTGGTGCGGATCGACCAGCGGGCTGGACGATATGGAGTACAGCCGCGGCTGGAGCTTGCGCAGCACCCCCGTCCACTCCTCGGCGCCCGCCCGCACCGCGTACTCCGCGATCACGTCCACGGCCTGCCGCCCCCAGCACCACTGCGCCAGCCCGTCCTTGTTGTCGGGCCGCAGCAGCCTGCGCAACTCGTGCTTGTCCCGGGCGCGTTCGGCGACGAACCGCAGCAGGTCCGGGGTGATCTTCGTGATGTCGAGGTGCCGGCCCAGCGCCTCGGCGAACGGCACCTCGCCCACCCCGGCCACCTCGACGGCCGCCCCGGCGTCCAGCCCGGTCACCGCAAGCCACTCCGCCACGAGGTCCGGCGCGTTGACCGGCCGCACGCCGAGCGCGTCCCCGGCCTCGTACGCCAGGTCCGTCCCGCTGGTGTCGAAGGTGAACCGCCGGACCTCCTTGCCCGCTCCGGGCCGGCTGAGCAGCCGGTTGCCGACCAGCCGGGCGATCGTGGCGGCGGGCTTCGGTTTCGGCTTCGGCTTCGGTTCCGGCGGCGAGGCCGGGGAGTCGGCCGGAGCGGCGGCCGGACCGCCCAGCGCCGAGAGCACCTGGTCGAGCCACGCCCCGGCGGAGGTCCCGTAGTCCGGCTCGCAGTCCGTACGCGGGGCCAGCCGCACCCCGCCCAGCTCGTCGAGGCGCGCGTCCAGCCGGCGCCCGTGCCCGCAGAAGTCGTCGTACGAGGAGTCGCCGAAGGCCAGCACGGCGTACCGCACCCCCTCCAGCCGCGGAGCCTCTTCGCCGGCGAGCGTGTCCCACAGGCCGGTTCCGTTGTCGGGCGCGTCACCGTCCCCGAAGGTGCTGGTGATGAAGAGCAGGTCCGCCGTGCGGGCGAGCGCGGTGACGTCGGCCTCGTCCATGCCGACGAGGGTCGTACGGTGCCCGGTCGCGGTCAGTCGCTCGGCCGTGGCGGTGGCGAACTCCTCGGCGTTCCCCGTCTGCGAGGCCCACAGCACCACGACCTCACGGCCGGCCGGCTCCCTCGCGGGGGCGGACGGTGGCGCCGAGCGCGAGTACATGCCGGCGAGGACGCCGTTGACCCACAGGGCGTGCTCGGGGGTGAAGGGCGCGTCGGGCGGGAGCACCGGAACGCCGGGGGCGCCCGAGCCGAGCCCGGCGAGGAAGCCGGTGAGGTACTGGCGTTCCTGCGCGGACAGGACCGGGGGAGGGGAGGGCTGGAGGCCGAACGGGTCGGTCCCGGCGGGGGTGACGGTCGTCGGCGTCAGGGCCCCGGCCGGTTCCTCGCGTACCGCGCCCGCCGCCTCGTGCGCGGACGCCTCTCGCACGGGCGTGGCCACCTTCGCCAGCGACACCGCGCACACCTTGAACTCCGGCTGGAACGACAGCGGATCGACCGCGTCGCTCGTCACCGCGTTGATGCTCAGGTATTCGCCGAACAGGTCGTTCCAGTGGAAGGGCGCGAAACAGCAGCCCGGCCGCACCCGGTCCGTCACCACCGCCGGCAGCACGGCCCGCCCGCGCCGCGAGGCGACCTCGACCAGGTCGCCCTCCGCGACCCCGAGCGCGTCCGCGTCCCACGGATGGAGCTCCACGAAGGGTCCGGGGTTCAGCTTGTTGAGCTTGGCGACCTTCCCGGTCTTGGTGAGCGTGTGCCACTGGTGCTGCACCCGCCCGGTGTTGAGCACGAAGGGGTAGTCGTCGTCAGGCATCTCGGCGGCGGGCAGATGCGGCCGGGCGAAGAAGACGGCACGACCGCTCGCTGTCGGGAAGCGCAGCCCGTCGTCACCCACGTACCGGACGGGATTGCGCTCGGGCCCGTCCTCCCGCGCGGCCGGCCACTGCACGGGCGTCCGCCGCAGCCGTTCGTAGGAGACACCCCGCAGATCCCACTGCGTCTTCGGGTTGTGGAACCGCCGGATCTCCTCGAAGACCTGCTCGGCGCTGTCGTACGAGAACCCCTCTTCGTACCCCATCGCGCACGCGACCTCCGCGATGATCCGCCAGTCGGCCATCGCCTCCCCGGGCGGATCCGCGGCGGCCCGGGTCAGCGTGAGGTTGCGCTCGCTGTTGACGAAGACGCCCTCCGCCTCGGTCCACATCGCGCCGGGCAGGACGACGTCGGCGTAGGCGTTCGTCTCGGTGTCCGTGAACACGTCCTGCGTGACGACGAACTCGGCGGCCTCCAGGCCCTCGATGACCGTGCGACGGTTGGCGACCGAGGCGACGGGGTTGGTGCAGATGATCCAGCAGGCCTTGATCTCCCCGTCGGCCATCTTCCGGAACATCTCGACGGTGCCCTGCCCGACCCCGTCGGCCCGCAGGGTCCCCGGCGGCAGCTCCCACACGTCCTCGGTGAACGCCCGCTCCTCCGCTACGAGCACCGACCGCTGCCCCGGCAGCCCCGGGCCCATGTAGCCCATCTCGCGGCCGCCCATGGCGTTGGGCTGCCCGGTGAGGGAGAACGGCCCGGCGCCCGGACGGCAGATCGCGCCCGTCGCCAGATGCAGGTTGACCAGGGCGTTGGTGTTCCAGGTGCCGTGCGTGGACTGGTTCAGGCCCATGGTCCAGCAGCTCATCCACTGCTTGCCGGCCTCGCCGATCAGCCGGGCGGCCCGGCGGATGTCGTCCTCGGCGAGTCCGGTGATCTCCGCGACCGCAGCCGGGCTGTAGTCGGCGAGGAACCCGGGCAGGTCCTCCCAGCCCTCGGTGTGAGCCGCGACGAACTCCGGGTCGGTGTGCCCGTCCGCGTGCAGCAGGTGCAGCAGGCCGTTCAGCAGCGCGAGGTCGGTCCCCGGCCGGACCTGGAGGAACAGATCGGCCTTGGCGGCGGTGGCGGTCCGCCGCGGATCGACGACGATCAGCCTGGCGCCCGCCTTGACCCGCTCCATCATCCGCAGGAAGAGGATCGGATGGCAGTCGGCCATGTTCGAGCCGATGACGAGGAAGACGTCCGCCTGGTCGAAGTCCTCGTACGAGCCGGGCGGCCCGTCCGCGCCCAGCGACAGCTTGTAGCCGGTGCCCGCGCTGGCCATGCACAGCCGCGAGTTCGACTCGATCGCGTTCGTCCGCACGAACCCCTTGGCCAGTTTGTTCGCGAGGTACTGCGCCTCCAGGCTCATCTGCCCGGACACATAGAAGGCGACGGCGTCCGGCCCGTGCGTGTCGATGATCGCCCGCAGCCTCGCGGCGGTCTCGGCGATCGCGTCGGCGACGGGCGAGGGCACCGGCTCCTCGCCCCGGTCGTCCCGGACCAGCGCGGTGGTGAGCCGCCCTGGCGCGGCGAGCAGGTCGGCCGTGGTCGCGCCCTTGGTGCACAGCCGGCCCGCGTTCGCCGGGTGCGCCTTGTCGCCGGACGCCTTCAGGACCGTACGCCGCCCGTCCGGCCCCATGCCGACATCGAGCACGAGACCGCAGCCCACACCGCAGTACGAGCAGACGGTGCGCACCGCTTCCGTCTCCTGCTGCGGCCGGGGGGTCGTGGTCATGCCGTAGACGGTACGAATGTCCCGTTACGCAGGTGTCACATTGCTTGATCACGAGGAGTTACGCCCGTCACACAGCCGCCTTCCGGCCGCTGTGAGGTGCATCGAGGTGGCGGAGCGTGTCGCAGTTGGGCCGAACGGGTGACCGTGCGCAAGAATTGGCCGATGGAGACAGCCAGCGCGAGCCAGGACGGAGCATGCCGGTGAACAGCCACGATGTCACCGACGAACAGTGGGAGGGGCTCGCCCAGGTCGTGCCGCTGCGGGGCCGGGACGCCTGGCCGTCCTCCGTCGGCCACCGGTCCATACCCGAGGCCGAGACGGAGGCGCGACGCCGCTTCGTCGTGTTGCGGGTGAACGTCTTCGCGGACGCCCGTGACGTCGCCGAGACCCTGATGGCGGGTGTGCCGGTGCTGCTCGACCTGACCGGAGCGGAGACGGAGGTCGCCAAGCGCGTCCTCGACTTCAGCACCGGTGTCGTCTTCGGCCTGGCGAGCGGAATGCACCGGGTGGACCGCAACGTGTTCCTGCTCACGCCGGCGGGGACCGAGGTGACGGGCCTGATGGAGGGGGTCGGGGTTCCCGGGGTGTGACGTCGCCTGGGGTGGGACGTCGGCCGGTGTGTGACGTCCTCCGGGGGCCGGGTCGCCCGTTCGTGGGAAGCCCCGGGAGACGGAACGGTTCGTCCCGTGAGCGGAGTCCTACGGTCCGGACATGACCCAGCCCCCCGCTGCCGCGCCCCTCACTCCTTGCACCTCACTCGTGCGCCCGCGCATCACCGAACTGCGGCTGTCCGCCTTCGCCGGCCACCGCCGCGCCGCACTCCCGCTCGGGCCGCTCACCCTCCTCGCCGGTCCCAGCGGCTGCGGCAAGTCCAGCGCCCTGCGGGCGTGCGAGGCGCTCGCCCGGCTCGGGGGAGGCGCCGCGCTCGGCGAGGCATTCCCGGACCCCGTCGCCTGTGTACCGGAGCGGGCCCGGCCCGACGCGCAGCAGCGCCGCGGCTTCCGCATCGGCTGCACGGCCGACGGGCCCGCCGGCCCGGTCCGGCTCGATGTCGCCGTGCAGGCCGAGCCTCATCTGCGTGTCGTGGGCGAGCGGTTGACGGCCGGCGGGACTGGTCCTGCTGGAGACCGCCCCTGCGCGACCCCCGGGAAGCGCTCCGTGCAGGCCGCGTGGCACACGGCCGGGCCGACGCCGGTGACCCGTGGCCCGCTGCCGGACGACCGGCTCGGCACCGCCCTGCTGCCGCTGCGCGTGGCCGGCCGGACATCCGGGCAGCGCAGGGTGCTGGCCGCCGCCGAGCAGATGGTCGTCGCCCTGCGCTCCGCCTTCGCCTGCGACCCCGACCCCGGCCGGATGCGCGGCCCCGTACCGGCCGGCTCCGCCCGGCTGCTCCGCCACTGCGGCAACCTCGCCGGCGTCCTGTTGCGCACCCATGCCGAGTGCGGACACCGGCACACGCAGTTCGTCGCGGCGGTACGGGCCGGCTGCGCCGGGCCGGTGGCGGACGTCCTCGCCGAGCTGCCGGCGGACGGTACGGTGCGGGCGGTGCTCGACCGGGGTGACGGCATCCGGACGGAACTCGGCCGGCTGGGCGAGGGGGAGTTGAGATACGTCGCGCTCGCACTGGTCCTGCTCACCGGGCCGGGTGTGCTCGATCTGGACCCGGCCGGCGAGGTGCCCGCCGCCCTCCAGACGCTCACCGTCCTCGCCGACGGCCTCGACCGGAGCCTCGACCCCGGGCAGCGGAGCGAACTGCTGCGGCTCGCGGCCCGGATGTGCGAACGCGGCCACATCCGGCTCGTCGGCGCGGTGAGCGACGCGTCGTGGGCCGCCGGGACCGACGGGGTCACGGTGGTACACCTGAAGCCGTGACAGAACCTCTCGACGTGGCGAGACTGCAACGCCGCCTGGCCGAGTTCGCGGCCGCGCGGAACTGGCAGCCCTACCACACCCCCAAGAACCTCGTCGCCGCGCTCAGCGTGGAGGCGTCCGAACTGGTCGAGATCTTCCAGTGGCTGACGCCCGAGGAGTCGGCCCGCGTCATGACCGACCCGGACACCGCGCACCGGGTCACGGACGAGGTCGCCGACGTGCTCGCGTATCTGCTCCAGCTGTGCGAGGTGCTCGGCATCGACCCGCTGGCCGCACTGGACGCGAAGATCGACCGGAACGAACGGAGGTTCCCGGTCCAGGAGTCGGACGGCCCACTCCAGTGAGCCGCACAGTCCACTCCAGGAGCCGCGCAGTCCACTTGTACACTGCGTAACCAAAATGCGGCCCGAATCCGAATTGTTGTCCGCAGATTTCCGTCTTCCTCTGGCTTTTCGTCTCACTCCCCTTCACTCTGGGTAGTGAGCAAGGGAGTTCGGGCGGACGGACGCGCGGAGCGCGTCGGACAGGACGGGGGCAGCGCATGGACGCGGTGCGGCTCATCGTGACGAGCAGGAGGTCCCTGGCCGCGGGCGGCGACGTGCCGGGGATCCTGGCCGAAGTGTGGCAGGCGCAGGCCCTCGCGCAGGCGATAGGAAGCCGCCTCGCGGTCGCAGGCCCGCCCGAACTGCGCGGCGAGGCACTGGGGTTGACGGAGCTGGCGGGCCGTGGCTGCGGTGTCCTCGACCCGCCCGAACTGGCCCCCGGTCGAGCTGCGGGCGGGCCAGCTCACCGAGTTGGGCGACGCCCGCCACACCCTGATGTGTCTCGGCGGCCTCCTCGGCGAGGTCGGCATAGCCCTCGTGGGCCTCGCCTGCGCCGCGGACGACGAGGGCACGTACTGGCAGTGCATGGAGGCCATCGACGCGGCGGACGAGTCCCGGGACCGCGTCCTGGAGATGCTCCGCAGACTCGCGGACCGGGAACAGGCGTTACCGGAGAGGGAGGCGGGGTAGCGGCTGCCGAAGGCCGGCCGCGGCCGGCCCCGCCGGAGCGGACCTCAGCCGACCTGCTCCTCCTCGCCCGACCTCCGGTCGGCGTCCCCCGCCGCCTGCAGATCCGCGTCCAGCGCCGACAGGTCCGCGTTCAACGCCGCCATCAGCTCCTCCATCTGCTGCAACAGCCCTTTCGGCTGCCCGGTCCCCTGCTGCGGCACGGTCTCTTCGGACATGACGGCCTCCTCGGCCCCTGGCCCCCCGGGGAGGCCGACGCGGGTGACGCCCCGGCGCTCACCGGCCGGTGCGGAAGCCGGGGGCTCCGGCTCCGCCCGAGCCAACGATCACCAACGGGGCCGGTCACTGGCCCGGTCACGCGGGACCCGCGGTATTGACGTAATTTCACCCGACCGGGGACCGGGCGGCACGGGGGTCCGATCTCGTCGCCCCACGGCCCGGCGTGCAGGATGGAAGCATGGATCTTCGCATCTTCACCGAGCCCCAGCAGGGGGCCACCTACGACACTCTGCTCACCGTGGCCAAGGCCACGGAGGAGCTCGGATTCGACGCATTTTTCCGTTCCGACCACTATCTCCGCATGGGTTCCGTGGACGGCCTGCCCGGCCCCACCGACGCCTGGATCACACTGGCCGGACTCGCCCGCGAGACCAAGCGCATCCGGCTCGGCACCCTGATGACCGCCGGCACCTTCCGGCTCCCCGGCGTGCTCGCCATCCAGGTCGCGCAGGTCGACCAGATGTCCGGCGGCCGGGTCGAACTCGGCCTCGGCGCGGGCTGGTTCGAGGAGGAGCACAAGGCCTACGGCATCCCGTTCCCCAAGGAGAAGTTCGCCCGCCTCGAGGAACAGCTGGAGATCGTCACCGGCCTGTGGTCGACGGATCTCGGCAAGACCTACGACTTCCACGGCACCTACTACGACCTCACGGACTCTCCCGCGCTGCCCAAGCCCGCACAGGAGAAGATCCCCGTGCTCGTCGGCGGCCACGGCGCCACCCGCACCCCGCGGCTGGCCGCGAAGTACGCCGACGAGTTCAACATCCCCTTCGCCTCGATCGAGGACAGCGAGCGCCAGTTCGGCCGGGTCCGTGCCGCCGCCCAGGAGGCCGGCCGCAGCGGTGACGATCTCGTCTACTCCAACGCCCTCGTCGTCTGCGTCGGCCGGGACGACCAGGAGGTCGCCCGCCGGGCCGAGG
The DNA here is from genome assembly GCA_000415505.1 of Streptomyces afghaniensis 772. GTDB lineage: Bacteria > Actinomycetota > Actinomycetes > Streptomycetales > Streptomycetaceae > Streptomyces > Streptomyces afghaniensis. Next base: position 11,615 of record KE354205.1, on the reverse strand, counting down.
CGATCGGCCGTCAGCCCGACGAGCTGAGGCTCAACGGCCTGGCGGGCACCCCGGCCGAGGTCGTCGACAAGATCGGCCGCTACGCCGAGATCGGCGCGAGCCGCATCTACCTCCAGATCCTCGACCTGGACGACCTCGACCACCTGGAGCTGATCTCCTCGCAGGTGCAGTCCCAGCTGTCGTAAGGCCGGTAATGCCCGGTGAGGGCAAGCCGTGACGGACCGCGCGATCCGCCGGACAGCCGTCCGTCACGGCTTGCGCCGCCGTCACGGCTTTCGGGCGACCCCCACATAGAGGGGCATCTCCTCGCCCTCGTCGCCGCCTCCGTGCTGTTCACCGAGCTCGGGATGCCACCGAGCGGCCAGCACCACCCCCGGCTCCACCAGCTCAAGGCCCGTGAAGAACGCCGAGAACTCGTCGCGCGTGCGCACCTGCGCCGCCGTCCCGCCCTTCCGGTAGACCTCGACGACCCGCTCCCAGGTCTCCGGGTCGAAGTCGCCCGTGGCGTGGGAGAGCGTCAAGTAGCTTCCGGACGGCAGGGGTTCGAGAAGCTCGCGGACGATCCGGGCGGGCTCGTCCTCGTCCGCCACCAGGTGCAGCAGGGCCACGAGGGACAGCGCGATCGGCCGGCTGAAATCGAGGGTCTCCCGTGCCGCCGCGATGATCTTTCCCGGTTCCCGCACGTCGCCGTGGACGTAGGCGGTCTTGCCTTCCCGTGTGCTGTGCAGCAGCGCCTGGGCGTGCCGGAGGACGATCGGATCGTTGTCCGCGTACACCACCCGGGCCTCCGGGGCGACCCCTTGGACGATCTGGTGGAGGTTCGGCTCGGTGGGAATGCCGGTGCCGATGTCGAGGAACTGCCGGACGCCCCGCTCGGCCAGCAGCCGGGAGGCGCGGTGCATGAACAGGCGGTTGGTCAGCGCCAATTCCCTGGTGGCGGGGAAGAGGGATATCACCTGCTCGGCGGCCTCTGCGTCGACCGGGTAGTTGTCCTTCCCGCCCAGGTAGTAGTCGTACATGCGTGCCGAGTGGGGTTTGCCGGTGTCGATCTGTCCCCCGCTGGTCCCGGCGTCTGTCACGTGAGGCCTCCGCATCTCCGCGTGCGTGGGCGCTCTTCCTGAATCCCCCTCGAACGCCCGGTCGATCGTGAGGCTAGCGAAAATTCCCGGGTGCCGCCGGGGCCCGCTCTGTACGGTGGACGTATCCGCAGTTCAGACCACTGATCAAAGGTCGACCCACCGTGTTTCTGACCATCACGACCACCGGCACCCCGGAGCGCCCCGCCACCGATCTCGGCTTTCTGCTGCACAAGCATCCCGAGAAGGCGCAGACGTTCTCCACCTCCTACGGCACGGCCCACGTCCTCTACCCCGAGGCGGACGCCGAGCGCTGCACGGCGGCGCTGCTGCTGGAGGTCGACGCGGTGGCCCTGGTCCGGCGCGGCAAGGGCAAGGGCCGGGGCGGCGCCCCGGACGCGGCACTCGCGCAGTACGTCAACGACCGCCCGTACGCCGCCTCCTCCCTCCTCGCCGTGGCGCTGAGCGCCGTGTTCTCCAGCGCGATGAAGGGCGTCTGCAACGCCCGGCCCGAACTGCCCGCCGAGCCCAGGCCGTTGCGCATCGAGGTGCCGGCGCTGCCCGCCCGCGGCGGACCCGCGCTGGTACGAAAGCTCTTCGAGCCGCTGGGCTGGACGGTCACCGCCGAGCCCGTGCCGCTGGACACCGAGTTCCCGCAGTGGGGCGACTCGCGCTACGTCCGGCTCGAACTGGAGTCCGCGGACCGCACCCTCGCCGAGGCCCTGCGCCACCTCTACGTCCTGCTCCCGGTCCTGGACGACGCCAAGCACTACTGGGTCTCCTCCGACGAGGTCGACAAGCTGCTGCGTGCCGGCGAGGGCTGGCTGCCCGGCCACCCGGAGCAGAAGCTGATCACCAGCCGCTACCTCTCGCGCCGCTGGTCGCTGACCCGCCAGGCGACGGAGCGGCTGGAGCTGGTGCGGCTGGCGGAGGCGGACGACAGCGCGGTCGAGGAGATCGACAACGCGGTCGAGGCGGAGACCGAGACCGAGGAGCGGCCGACCCCGCTGGCCGTGCAGCGCCGGGAGGCGATCACCGCCGCGCTCAAGGCGTCCGGGGCCGCCCGGGTGCTCGATCTCGGCTGCGGCCAGGGCCAGTTGGTGCAGGCGCTGCTCAAGGACCCGGCGTTCACGGAGATCGTGGGTCTGGACGTGTCGATGCGCGCGCTCACCATCGCCTCCCGGCGGCTGAAGCTGGACCGCATGGGGGAGCGGCAGGCCGCGCGCGTGAAACTCCTCCAGGGCTCGCTCGCCTACACCGACAACCGGCTCAAGGGGTACGACGCCGCCGTGCTCAGCGAGGTGATCGAGCACCTCGACCTGCCCCGGCTGCCCGCCCTGGAGTACGCCGTGTTCGGTGCCGCACGGCCCCGGACGGTCCTCGTGACGACCCCGAACGTCGAGTACAACGTGCGCTGGGAGAGCCTCCCGGCCGGCCACGTCCGGCACGGCGACCACCGCTTCGAATGGACCCGCGCGGAGTTCCGGGCCTGGGCGGAGGCGGTGGCCGAACGGCACGGCTACGGGGCCGAGTTCGTACCCGTCGGCCCGGACGACCCGGAGGTGGGGCCGCCCACCCAGATGGCCGTGTTCACACTGACCACCCCGAAGGAGGCGAAGGCGGCATGACCGACGTACGCGAGGGGCGCGTCCTGCCCGTCACCGACCTCTCCCTGGTGGTCCTCGTCGGCGCCTCCGGCTCCGGCAAGTCCACTTTCGCCCGCAGGCACTTCAAGCCGACCGAGATCATCTCGTCCGACTTCTGCCGCGGTCTCGTCTCGGACGACGAGAACGACCAGGGCGCCACCAAGGACGCCTTCGACGTCCTGCACTACATCGCGGGCAAGCGCCTGGCCGCGGGCCGCCGCACCGTCGTGGACGCGACCAGCGTGCAGCCCGAGGCGCGCCGTCAGCTGGTCGAGCTGGCCAGGCGGTACGACGTGCTGCCGATAGCCATCGTGCTCGACGTGCCCGAGAACGTGTGCGCCGAGCGCAACGCGGCCCGCACCGACCGCGCGGACATGCCCCGCCGGGTCATCCAGCGCCACATCCGCGAACTCCGCCGCTCCCTCAGGCACCTGGAGCGCGAGGGCTTCCGCAAGGTGCATGTCCTGCGGGGTGTGGAGGACGTCGAGCAGGCCGCCGTCGTCACCGAGAAGCGCTTCAACGACCTGGCCCACCTCACCGGCCCCTTCGACATCATCGGCGACATCCACGGCTGCTCCGCCGAACTGGAGTCGCTGCTCGGCAAGTTGGGCTACACGGACGGGGTGCACCCCGAGGGCCGGACCGCCGTCTTCGTCGGCGACCTGGTCGACCGCGGCCCCGACAGCCCGGGCGTCCTGCGCCGCGTGATGGCGATGGTGAAGTCGGGCAACGCCCTGTGCGTGCCCGGCAACCACGAGAACAAGTACGGCCGTCACCTGCGCGGCCGCAAGGTCCAGCACACCCACGGCCTCGCCGAGACCATCGAGCAGATGGCGGGCGAGAGCGAGGAGTTCGCCGCCGAGGTACGGGAGTTCATCGACGGCCTGGTCAGCCACTACGTCCTCGACGGCGGCCGGCTGGTCGTCTGCCACGCCGGGCTGCCCGAGAGGTACCACGGCCGCACCTCCGGCCGGGTCCGCAGCCACGCCCTGTACGGCGACACGACCGGCGAGACCGATGAGTTCGGCCTGCCGGTGCGCTACCCGTGGGCGGAGGAGTACCGGGGCCGGGCGGCCGTCGTCTACGGGCACACTCCGGTCCCGGAGGCCACCTGGCTCAACAACACCATCTGCCTGGACACCGGCGCCGTCTTCGGCGGCAAGCTCACCGCCCTGCGCTGGCCGGAGCGCGAGCTGGTCGACGTGCCGGCCGAGCGGGTCTGGTACGAGCCGGCGAAGCCGCTGCGCTCCGAGGCACCCGGCGGGCAGGACGGCCGCCCGCTGGACCTGGCGGACGTGCAGGGCCGCAGGGTCGTGGAGACCCGGCACCAGGGCCGGATCTCGATCCGCGAGGAGAACGCGGCGGCGGCCCTGGAGGTCATGAGCCGCTTCGCGGTGGACCCGCGACTGCTGCCGTACCTCCCGCCGACGATGGCCCCGACGGCGACTTCGCACGTCGACGGCTACCTGGAGCACCCGGCCGAGGCGTTCGCCCAGTACGCGCAGGACGGTGTCGCCCGGGTCGTGTGCGAGGAGAAGCACATGGGCTCGCGTGCGGTGGCCCTGGTGTGCCGGGACGCGGACGCGGCCCGCAAGCGCTTCGGCGTCGACGGACCCACCGGGTCCCTCTACACCCGCACCGGCCGCCCGTTCCTCGACGACGACACCCTCACGGAGGAGATCCTCGACCGGGTGCGCACGGCGATCGGCGAGGCCGGCCTCTGGGACCACCTGGAGACCGACTGGCTGCTGCTGGACGCCGAGCTGATGCCCTGGTCGCTGAAGGCGTCCGGACTGCTGCGGTCGCAGTACGCCGCCGTGGGCGCCGCGTCCGGCGCGGTGTTCCCGGGCGCCCTGGCCGCGCTGGAGGGCGCGGCGGCACGGGGCGTCGACGTGACCGGACTGCTGTCCCGCACCCGGGAACGGTCCGCCGACGCCGCCGCGTTCACCGAGGCGTACCGCCGCTACTGCTGGACCACGGACGGCCTGGACGGCGTCCGCCTGGCACCGTTCCAGATCCTCGCGGTCCAGGGCCGCAGCCTCGCCGGACTCCCGCACGACGAGCAGCTCACCCTGCTCGACCGGCTCGTCGAGCACGACGGCAGCGGCCTGCTCCAGACCACCCGGCGGCTCTACGTCGACACGGGCGATCCCGAGTCCGTCCGGGCCGGTGTCGACTGGTGGCTGGAGATGACCGGCCGCGGCGGCGAGGGCATGGTCGTCAAGCCGGTCGGCGCACTCGTCCGCGACAGTCAGGGCCGCCTGGTGCAGCCCGGCATCAAGTGCCGCGGCCGCGAGTACCTGCGGATCATCTACGGCCCCGAGTACACGCGCCCGGAGAACCTGGCCCGCCTGCGCTCGCGGTTCCTCAACCACAAGCGGTCCCTGGCGATCCGCGAGTACGCGCTCGGTCTGGAGGCCCTGGACCGGCTGGCCGAGGGCGAGCCGCTGTGGCGGGTGCACGAGGCGGTGTTCGGGGTGCTGGCTCTGGAGTCGGAGCCGGTGGATCCGCGTCTGTGAGCCGGCTGCCGCTCACATCCGGCCAGGTCTGTCCCGCCTGGGACGATCCTGGCCGGACGTCGTCCTTCTGATCCCATTCGTCCCTGGTTAACCGCTGGTTGCCGTGCTAACTTCGCTGGTCGGTCAGGCAGGTGTACCGGCTCAGGGGGAAAGTCGGTGGAGACACACGCGGGGTTCGGCGAACCCGAGGGCGACTCGGGGCGCGCGGACGGCTTACGGCTGCTGTTACGGATGACCAACGCCCTGTGCGGTCTGGGCTGCATGGAGGACGCGCAGGGGCGGCTGCACTTCGGGGTCGTGCTGGGCGATCTGCTGGGCCGTCAGATCGACCTGCGCGGGGTCAAGCTGCGCGAGGACGTGGTGCTGCTGGTGCGCGCCGCGCTGAACGTGCCGGGCGGCGAGCGCGTACTGGTCGAAGTGGTCCGGATCCTCGAAGGAGACCTGGCGGGCGACGAACTCGACCTGCTGCTCGATCAGTGGCTCGCGCCCGCACGACCGCCCGCCCTCCAGGGCCCCCTCTCCCGCGGTGAAACGACCCGGGCCCGCTCCCTCCTCGCCCTGGGCGAACTCCCCGCGGCCCGGCTGCGTGACGCCCTGGTCGAGGACCTCAACGGCCTCGACCTGCCCACCGGACTCGCCCCGGAACAGCTCCTCGCCCATGTCCTGGACTGGAACGTGCAGCCGGACGGACTGCCCCCCGCGGTCCTCCTGGTCGACCACGCAGCCCGGCTCGCGGCCACTGCGGAGCACAGCACCGCCCTGTCCGGCTGGGTGAACGACTGGACCGGGCAGCACGGCCTGACCGGCGCCCTGGAGGAACGGCGGCGGGCGCGCGGCGCGGTGGTGAGCGATCCGGACATCCCGCGCTGCCTGGTCGTCGCCGTCGAACCCGCACGGGACGGTACCGGCGAGATCGTCGTCCGGCCCTGGCTCAACACCGTCCCCGGCCGCTGGAACCCCCAGCCCGGCGAACCCGCCACGACCACCCTCGACGAGCTCGGCACGGCCGTCCAGCGCGCGTTACGCCAGGGCGCCCGCCTCTGGGCGGCGCCCCGCGACCCCGATCCGAGTGGACGCAGGCAGCCGCCGCCGTACATCGAGTTCGTCCTTCCGTATGACCTTCTCAACCACGATGTGGCGGGCCTGACCTTCCGGATCGGTGACGGGCAGCCGCTGCCGCTCAGCCTGAAATACGGGGTGCACCTGCGCAGTCTGGAGCGGATGCGCACGGACGACGCCCTGGTCCTGGACCAGTGGCGGGAGCGCTGGCACACCCTGCGCGAACACGGCGTCCTGGTGCACGGCTGGCGCGAACCGGACGGCGGCCGGCTCGGCGAGTGGCAGGCCGGTCTCGCCGGGGAACCCAGACATACGGCGGTGGTGCTCGACGCGCCGGCCGACGTCCTGGCCCTGGAGGCCCTCAAGGCCGCCATAGCGGAGGGGATAGGACTCGCGATCTGGGACCGCAGAGGTGTCTTCCGTGAGGAGCGCCGCGAGGTGGTGACCGCCCTGTTCGCCGCGGCGCCCACGCCGGCGAGGATCCCGGTCGCCGTTCACCTCCTGCGCAGGAACGCCGAGAGCGAAGGGCGAGGCCCCGGCGAACTGCTGGGTAGACATATCGGCTTTTTCTGGGACGATCCAACGCGTCCCGTGGATGTTCAGCCCACCGACCCAGGCGATCTCGCCAGCGAGGAGGCATCGGCATGAGCCCGCAGGAGCAGACGGTTCCGAACGGCTGGCGGCTCTTCCACGGCACGGGCAGTGCCCCCGCCGTCCCGCCCGCACTGCCCGAACCGCCGCCCTGGCGCCGGTTCGGAGGCGGTCCGCCGTGCCCCGTGCCCCCGGCCGACCCGCAGGCCGCGCTCCGCCGCCTGGCCCCGGCGACGTCACCCCGCAGCTGGGCGAGGAAGAGATCGACATCGTCAACGCCGCGCTGCTGCTGCGCCGGCCCCTGCTGATCACCGGCCCGCCCGGCGTCGGCAAGTCCACCCTCGCCTATCTGATCTCGCGTGAGCTCGGCCTCGGGCGGGTCCTGGAGTGGAACATCGTCAGCCGCACGACCCTGCGGGACGGCCTCTATGCCCATGACGCCATGGGCCGCGCCCAGGCCATCGCCGCCTGGCGGGCCGACGGCCCGGGTCCCGCGGACGGCCCGGGTCCGGCGGTCGACGCGGGGCCGGCCGAAGACGTCAACACCGTGCTTACTCAAAAACCTCGTCAACTTCCCCCAGTTCTGGGGGACTTCATCACCTTGGGCCCCCTGGGGACCGCCCTGCTGCCCTACGATCGTCCCCGTGTGCTTCTCGTCGACGAACTCGACAAGAGCGACATCGACCTGCCGAACGACCTGTTGCACGTCCTGGAGAACGGAAGCTATGACGTCCCCGAGCTGGTGCGCGACGCCGCGGACACCGCGTGCGTCCACACCAGCGACCCGGGGGGCCGCGCCGAGGTGCGCGGCGGGCGGGTCGAGTGCCGGGAGTTCCCGGTCGTGGTGATCACCAGCAACGGAGAACGCGAATTCCCCGCGGCCTTCCGCCGGCGCTGTCTGCCGCTGGAGATGCGCACGCCCACCCGGGAGCAACTCCTGGCCATGGTCGAAGGGCACCTCGGAACCCGCCCGCAGGGCACGGAAGACCTGGTCGACCTGTTCGTCCAGCGCGTCCAGGCCGGCGGCACCCACTCACTGGACCAGCTACTGAACGCTGTCCAGATGACTACCGCGGGTGGTTTCCAGGCCGATGGTGACGGGCGTAAGCTCGTGGAAATGCTCCTACGCGACCTCGCGAAGGGCCGCTGAATGAAGGGCTATCCCAGGGAGCACGCATCCGGGCCCGGCGACGGATTTCCCGTTTCGGGGTCGTCGCCTCCTTCGGTGTTCGCCGAATCCGCCGACGAGGCGGCAGAGCACGGAGTGCCGGTCCCCGCCGCCCTGGATCAGCCCGCCCCACGCTGGCAGGACGTCGCCGACGCCGTCTGGCTCGCCGCGTACTGGAGCCGCCACGGCGGCCCGGGCACCTCCGGCCCCGAGCCCCTGCCGGACCGGGCTGCCGCGCCCCTGGCTCGGCCTCCCGTACGCCGACGGGAAACGGAGGACTCGGACCAGCCGGAGACACCTCCGGCCGACGAGGCCCGCCCGGCCGGCACCGCCCCCGACTCCGTACGCCCCCCGCAGCAGCCCGACACGCCCGCCACCCCGGCACCTCCCGAGGACCCCGGCGACCGGCTGCAGCCGCGGATCACCGCCCCGCAGCCCGGAGAAGCGGGCTCCGCGGCCCGCCTGTTACCCGACGCCGAGGGCCGCTTCACCCTGCGTCTCGGGCAGCCGCTGCTGCCCGCCGACGACCGCCCGCGGCAGGCCCCGGGGCGCACGACCGCCCGGTTCGCCCGCGCGCTGCACCAGCTGGCCCGCCGCGTGCCCTCGCGGGACACCCTGGAGCTCGACGAAGAGACCACCGCCGAGCAGGGAGTCGTGGACGGCATGTGGATGCCCTTCCTGCGTCCCGCCCGTACGGCGGCCTTCGACCTGGTCCTGCTCGTCGACGACGCGCCCACCCTGCGGATCTGGGAGGAGTCCACCGCCCGTCTCGCCCAGGCCGCCGAGCACAGCGGCGCCTTCCGGGCCGTGCGCACGGTCCGGGTGAACGTGCCGCGCACCGGGACAGCTACCCTGCGCTGGGCCGCCGCCCGGGCGGCCGCCGACCCCGCCGAACTCCTCGACGGGCGTGGCGACCGCATCTTCCTCGTGGTCACCGACGGACTCGCCCACGGGTGGGCCTCGCCCGCCGCCGACGACCTGCTCGGCCGGCTCGCCCACGCAGGCCCCACGGCCCTGGTGCATCTGCTGTCGCCGCATCTGCGTCACCGCACCTCGCTCTACCCCTACCCGGCCGTCCTGGAGGCCGGCGGATTCGGCTCCGCCAACGACGGCCTCGAACACTGGGCGCCGCCCGGCGGCCCCGACCCCCTGCGACCGCTGCCCGAGGCGGGCGACGGCTCCGTGCCCGTGCCGGTGCTCTCCCTGAAGCCCGGTTCCCTCGCCGCCTGGGCCGACCTCGTCACCGGGGAGCGCGGAGTGCGCCGCGGCCTGCCGGTCGTCCTGGCCGGCACCCTCACCAAGGGGTCGCCCGCGCCCGGCCTGCGCGCCCCCCGCTTCCCGCGCGCCGCGAAGGCCGCCGTGCGCCGCTTCTTCACGCTCGCCACCCCGGCAGCGCGCCGGCTCGCCACCCAACTCGCCGCCATTCCCTTCGAGTTCGACCTCGTGGAACAGCTGCGGCGGCGCACCATGCCGGAGACCGGCCCGGACCACCTCGCCGAGATCCTGATGGGCGGGCTGATCGACTGGGACAGCGGCGGCGAGGGGCACCCCGAGTTCGCCGACGGTGTCCGCGAGGAACTGCTCGCCACCACCACCCGCAGCCAACTCGCCCACACCGTCAGCGTGGTGGGCGAACTGCCCGCCGCGGGCGCCCGGGGTGTCGCGCTGCGCGCCGCCCTGCGCGATCCGATGGGCGCCACGCTGCCCGACCCGTCCGAGCGGAGCTGGACGCGGAGCGAGCTCGCCGTGATGCGGGCGCTCTCGGGGCCGTACTCCGAGCGGGCCCGCCGTATCGAGCCCGGACTCTCCAGGGCCCGCGGGCCCGGTACCGCCGATGGAGTGAGTCCGGGAATGTCCGGTGCTACACCCTCTGAGGTGAACCGCGCGGCTCCTGGGGAATTGTCCGACGGAACGGGAAGTCTGCCACCGTCGAACGGCCCCAACGAAGCTGGAGAACCTCCCGTGCCACCCCTGGTAACCGACGCCACCCCACAAGATCCCTCGGAGGCTGAGCCCCCCATGCCGACCACCGCGACCGAATCGCCCGCCCTCCTGGTGAACGTGCCTCTGCGGAACACCTCGTTCGTCGGCCGGCAGGCGCTGCTGGGGGCCGTGGAGGAACAGCTGGGGGCGCAGGACACGGCGGCGGTGCTGCCGCATGCGCTGCACGGGCTGGGCGGGGTCGGAAAGTCCCAGCTGGCGCTGGAGTACATCTACACCCACCAGCACGACTACAAGGTGATCTGCTGGATCCCCGCCGAACGCGAGAGCCTCATCCTGGCCGCCCTCGCCCAGCTCGCGGCCCAGCTGGGCGTCGCTCCGACCGGTCAGGACAGCCTGGGCGCCCCCGCGGCCAACACCGCCGTGCCCGCCGTGCTCGAAGCGCTGCGCACCGGAGCCCCGTACGACAACTGGCTGCTCGTCTTCGACAACGCCGAGGACGTCGAGGCGGTACGCGCCTACTTCCCCACCAACGGCCCCGGGAAGGTCATCGTCACCTCCCGGAACCGCGCCTGGGAAAGGGTGGCCACACCGCTGCCGGTGAACGTCTTCGAGCGGCAGGAGTCGATCGAACTGCTCCAGAAGCGTTCCCCCGACCTGACCGCCGAGGACGCCGACCGGCTCGCCGAGGCCCTGGGCGACCTGCCGCTCGCGGTGGAGCAGGCGGGCTCCTGGCGGGCCGTCACGGGCATGCAGGTCGACGAGTACCTCGACCTGCTGGCCCAGCGCAGCCCGGAGATCCTCGAACTCGACCCGAACCCCGACTACCCGGTCTCCGTCGCGGCTGCCTGGGACATCTCGCTGGAGCGCATCAAGGAGAACAACCCCGGCGCCCGGCAACTGCTCGACATCTGCGCCAGCATGGCGCCCGAGCCCATCCCGCGGTCCATGCTGCGCGGCAGCCGGGGCGTCAGCATCACGCCCGAGATCGACCCCCTGCTGCGCGAGTCGATCAAACTGAACCGCGCCGTCCGTGACCTCAGCCAGTTCTCCCTGGTCAAGGTCGACCCGCGGTCGGACACCCTCCAGATGCACCGTCTGCTCCAGACCGTGCTCCTGGCCAAGCTGAGCCGCGAACAGCGCGCGCGGATGCGTGACGCCGCCCACCAGCTGCTCTCGGCCGCCAAGCCCGGCCCCTACGGCTCGTCGCTGGAGTGGCGCGCCTACCAGGCGCTGCTCCCGCACATCCTCACCTCGCAGGCGGTGACCAGCTCCGACACCTATGTGCGCGACCTCGTCTACGACACCGTCTGGTTCCTGTACTTCTGGGGCGACCACGAAGGCGCCGCCGACTTCGCCCGCCAGGCCTGGAGCGCCTGGCTCGCCGCCTCCGGCGAGGAGGACGTGCACGTCCTGCGCATGACGAAGACCTTCGCGTTCCTGCTGCGCCAGATCGGCCAGGTCCCCGAGTCCATCCCGCTCACCGAGAAGGCGCTGGAGGTCTCCCGCCGCCTGGAGGGCTACCACGAGGACCTGATCGACTCCCTGTGCGAGATGGCCGACGCCCGCAACTACCAGGGCAGGTTCGACGAGGCACGGCAACTGACCGAGGAGG
>KE354204.1 GCA_000415505.1 Streptomyces afghaniensis 772 | reverse complement strand
CACGCGGGGCTTGACCCTTCGGGGCCTGGTGACCTTCCGGGACGCCCTCGCCCCGACCGCCGCCGAGGCCTTGCGCGGCCTGGCCGACCGGGGCGTCACCGTGAAGGTCCTCACCGGCGACCATCCGGCCACCGCGGCCCGGGCCTGCCGGGAACTCGGCCTGGATCCCGGGGAGGTACGGACCGCCGCCGCACAACCGGCAGACCCCGAGGCCGCCGGCGAGGCGACCGTCGTCGCCCGCTGCACCCCCGAGGACAAGGCCCGGATCGTCGCCGCCCTGCGCGCCGCCGGGCACACCGTCGGCTTCCTCGGCGACGGGGTGAACGACGTGGCCGCCCTGCGTGTCGCCGACGTCGGGCTCGCGCCCCGCTCCGCCGTCGGCGTGGCACGGGAGAGCGCCGACGTCGTCCTCGCCGAGAAGGACCTCAGGGCGATCGGCCACGCGATCACCGCCGGCCGGCACGCGAGCGGCAACATCGCCTCATACCTGCGCGTCACGCTCTCCTCCAACCTCGGCAACGTCGTCGCGATGCTCGCCGCGGGCCTGCTCCTGCCGTTCCTGCCGATGCTCCCCGCCCAGGTGCTCGCCCAGAACCTGTGCTTCGACGCGGCCCAGCTCGCCTTCGCCCATGACCGTCCCGGCGCGGCGGCCCTGCGCGGTCCGGCCGTGCTGCGGCCACGCTCCTTCCTCCGGTTCGTCACCGGCTTCGGCCTGCTCAACGCGGTCGCCGACCTCGCCACCTTCGCCGTCCTCGCGTTCGCGCTCGACGGTCCCGACGCCGTCGACGACGAAGCCGTCTTCCACTCCGCCTGGTTCACCGAGAACCTGCTCACCCAGGCCCTGGTGATGCTGCTCCTGCGCACCGGCCGGCGCGACGGGGCGAGCCGTACCCCCGGCCCGGTCTCTCTCGCGGCGGCCGGCCTTGCCGCCGTCGGCCTGCTGCTGCCGCCGAGCCCCCTCGGCACCGCCCTCGGCATGACGGCCCTGCCCGCCGCGTACTACCTCCTGCCGGCCGTCGTCCTCGGCCTGTACGTCCTGGCCCTGACGGCGGCCCGGGCCGGCAGGGGCGGCGTCAGCCGTAGGTGAGGTTCGAGCACGGGTTGTCGTCCGCGGACCGGGCCCCGTCGGCGACCTCCGACGGCACGGCGGTCGGAGCCGGGGACGCGGACGCGGTCGCCGCCGGGCTGTCGCTGTTCGCGTACGACTGCCCCAGCACGACACTGATTCCGCTGCCGGTCACGGGCTGGAGCTCCGCGCCGGGGAAGGCCGCCGCCACCGTCCGGGCTCGGTTTTTCAGGCCGGGGCCGTACTCGACCAGCGTCGTGGTGTGGTCCTGGGCGGACGCCGTGGCCGTGCCCGTGACGGTGAAGCCGTCCGCGGTGAGAACTGCGGCGGCGCGGGCGGCCAGGCCGGGGACCGAGGTGCCGTTGTAGACGGCGACGTCGATGCCCTCACCGGAGACCGGCGTGGGGGAGGCGGACGCCTCGGAACCCGGCGTCCCGGTCCGCTTCCCGCCGGCGTTCTTGCCGTCGATCGTGCGGTCGGCCCTGAGCGCGGCCCACAGGTCGTCGGCGTCCGGCTGCACGATCGCGACCCGTGAACCCTCGTAGCGCCAGGGCAAGGTCACGAACTTGGTGTTGTGCAGGTCGATGTCCTTCAGGGACATCGCGAAGGACATCAGTTTGTCGGCGGAGCCGAGGCCGGGGTCGACGGTCAGCGACTTCGTGGCGGCCTCGGCCAGCGGCAGCAGCCGTGTCGGCGTGAGGCCCTGGCTCTTCACCTCCTTCAGCAGGCTCGCCACGAACGCCTGCTGGCGCTTGATCCGGCCGATGTCGGAACCGTCGCCGATGCCGTGCCGGATCCGGACGTAGTCCAGTGCCTTCTGGCCCGCGACGGTCTGCTCGCCCTTGTGGAAGAGCAGCTTGCCCGGGGCGGTGAGGTGCGGATCGAGGTCGTTCTCGTAGACGTCCTGCGGCAGGCACACCTTGACACCGCCCACCACGTCCGTGAGCCGGGCGAAGCCCTTGAAGTCGACGACGACGGTGTGGTCGACGCGCAGGCCGGTGAGCTGTTCGACGGTGTTCTGCGTGCAGGCGGGGTTGCCCTTGGCCGTCTGGCCGACGGAGTACGCCGCGTTGAACATCATGTCCGGCTGGGCCTTCGTCCAGCCGCCGTCGGGCAGCTTGCACGGCGGGATGGTCACCAGCGTGTCGCGGGGGATGGAGACGGCGAGGGCGTGCCGGTGGTCGGCGTAGACGTGCAGCAGGAACGCGGTGTCGGAGCGTCCCACGTCGTCCTTGTCGCCGCCGCCCAGCGCCTCGTTGCCGCCGGTGCGGGTGTCGGAGCCGATGACCAGGACGTTCTCGCCCTGCGACGAACCGGCCTCGGGGCGGTTGTCGGAGAGGCCGCCCGAGTCGAAGGTGCTGATGTCGCCGTCCAGCTTCAGGTAGAGCCAGCCGGCTCCGCCCGCGGCGAGCACGAGCAGGGCCAGACAGACGGCGAGACCGACCCGTATGCCACGGCCACGATCACGGCCACGGCCACGATCACGGCCGCGCCGGCGACCGCGCCGCCGCCTGTGGTCCCGCGCGGCGGCGCTGTGCCGCGGCTGCTCCGTCCTCCGGTTGCTGGTGACCGTCATCGGCGTCTGCTTGCCTCTCACCCGGGGGTTGTACAGTTGCGCAATGTAGCAACTGTCGAAGAGAGGGAGGGCATGACGTGCTGCGCAACGGACTGGAGCCCTGGCATCTGCTGATCGTGGCGATCGTCGTGATCGTCCTGTTCGGCTCGAAGAAACTGCCCGACACGGCGCGTTCACTGGGCCGCTCGATGCGGATCCTCAAGAGCGAGGCGAAGGCGCTGAAGGAGGAGGGTGTGGCGGACCCGGCCCCCGGAGATCCGGCCGGGTCCGCCGCGCAGCCCGTCAGCCCGTCAGAACCGGCAGCGACCGATGGCCGTGGGAGATGAACGAGTCCACCGGCCGCAGCTCGTCCGTGGGTACGGCGAGGGCGAGGCCGGGGAACCGTTCGAACAGGGCCGGCAGGGCCACGCGCGCCTCCAGCCGGCCGAGCGGGGCGCCCAGGCAGTGGTGGACGCCGTAGCCGAAGGCCAGGTGATCCTTCACGGCGCGGGTGACGTCGAACGCGCCGGCGTCCTGGCCGTGCTGTTCCGGGTCGCGTCCGGCGGCGGCGTACGCGGCGAGGATCGCCTCGCCCTTGCGGATCACACTGCCCTCCGGGCCGCCCAGTTCGCCGAGGGGCAGGTCCTCGACGGCGTACCGCAGCGGCAGGCTGGCCACCGGCGCCTCGGCGCGCAGGGTCTCCTCGATCACGTCGTCCCAGGAGGCGCGACCGGCACGGACGTGCGCGAGCTGGTCGGGGTGGGTGAGCAGCGCGTGGACGGCGTTGTCGAGCAGGTTGACCGTCGTCTCGTGGCCGGCGCTGATCATCAGCATCAGAGTGTCGAGCAGCTCCTGCTCGCTGAGCCGCGTACCGCTCTCCTCCTCGCGGGCCGCGATCAGCGCGCTGGTCAGGTCGTCGCCGGGTGCCGCCCGTTTCACGGCGACGAGCTCACCGAGGACGGCATAGAACCGGGCGTAGGTGTCGGCGACTTCGGCCGCGTCGGCCGAGGTGTGGAAGACGCTGTCCACCACGGCACGCAGCTCGGGCCCCAACTCCTCGGGTAACCCGAGCAGTTCGCCGATGACCTGGATGGGCAGCGGATAGCAGAACTCCTCCCGCAGATCGACCGCGTGGCCGTCCGCCCCACCGCCCGCCCCGGCCTTGGCGACCCGGTCGAGCAGCGCCGCGGTGATCTCCTCGATCCGGGGCCGCAGCGCGGCGGTGCGGCGGGCGGTGAACGCCTTGGAGACGATGGTGCGCAGCCGTTTGTGGTCGGTGCCGTAGGCCGTGAACATGTTCTGCACCGAGACCCAGGTGTACAGCGGCCAGTCCGGTGAGACCTCGCCGTCGAGCCAGCGGTGCCAGTGCCGGCGCGCGTCCTTCGACACCCGCGGGTCGGTGAGCAGCCGCTTCAGCAGTGGGGCGCTGCTGACCGCCCAGGCCGGGACACCGTGGGGGAGTTCGACGGGGGTGACGGGGCCGCGCTCGCGGATCCGGGTGGCCTCGCCGTGGATGTCGCGGCCGGTCGGGTCTATCACTATCGGGTGCGTGAACTCCATTGGGCTCTCTCCCTGGGCTGGCAGCAGCGGTTCACAGGGCACGCGGACGCCTCGTGGGCGGGTACGTGCCACGTCCAGCCAAGTGGCCGCGGCGGGGTGGCGCCAGGGGGTCGAGAATCACTGGCCTGTTTCAGGCGGTCTGGCCGGCAGTCTGCTTCAGGCGGTCTGGCCGGCCTCCCGCTCCACGGGCTGCGCCACCGCCTTCGCGGCCCGGGCCGCCTTCCTGCGCTGCCGCCGGCTCACGCGCGGCTCCTGGTCCGGCAGCCAGCCGAAGGTGAGGCAGCTGCCGACCACGCCCAGGAGCAGGCCCACGAAGAAGCCGCCCAGGTTCGAGGTCAGCCAGGTCCCCAGGGAGACCAGCACCCCGATGACCGAGTAGAACAGGCGCTGGGAGGGGTTGAAGAGGATCAGCACGCCGCACAGCAGCATCGACGGCCGGGAGCAGATAGCCGGCCAGGCCCTGCATGCCGACGTGCAGGATGACGTCCAGCGACGCCTTCAGGGTGAGCAGGACCTCCGCCCCGCCCAGGGCGAGCAGCAGCCCGCCCCAGAAGGGACGGCCCGCCCGCCACCGGCGGAAGGCGGGCCGGGTCTTCCCGCGTGGACCGCCGGGCATCAGCAACCCGACCCGCTGAAGCCCAGTTTCAGCCCGGGCAGCTTGAACACACCGGCCGTCGTGGCGTAGTTGGTCTGCCGCAGGTTGGCGATGTGCACGGTGTCGGACTGCTGGCTGAACACGCCCTTCGGCCCACGGCCCTTCGGCCCCGCCTTGTTCAGCGTGCTGGCGTCGTTGCCGATCTCGATGTTGTTGAAGGCCGCGTCGCCCGTGAGCTCCGTGGAGTCGGTGGTCAGGTCGCTGGCCCGGACCTTCGCCGCACCCTCACCCGCCCTGATGACCAGGTTCGTGCCGCCCAGGTCCACGCTCTGACACAGCTTGCTGAGCGTCGCCTCCTTGATCACGGAGGTGACGACCAGGACCTGACCGCCGGTGTCACCCGCGTTGGGGCTGCCCTCGGCCATCTCGTCCAGACCGCCGAACTGCGCGAAGCCGGTGCCGTTCAGCTCGGTGGCGGTGACCGTGAACGGCATGCCGGAGATGGCGAACTGCACGCCCAGCGCCCCCTCGGCCGTGAGGATCGCGAGGCCGGCGGCGACCGCGGCGGCCGGCACCGCCATCACGGCGGCCCGGCGTGCCCGGACCCGCCCGCGGCGCGCGGGAACGTCACCGGAGTCCGCGGGGGCGGTGCCTTCCGGTCTGTCGGAGGTGTGCTCGGCGGAGGAGGTCATGTCTGCTCCAGGTGCGTGTCGGTGCGGATCGGACTTCGTGGCACGTTGCGACGTTGGCGGCGCATTGCGACTTCGATGGCACGTTGCCCTGGCGCGGACACCGACCGCGTGCGCACGTCCCCCCGCAACTCCCGGCGGTTGCAAGGGCTTTCCGTTACGCCGCAGTAGCCGACTCGGAAGTTACCGGGGGTTACATGAAGGGTCAAGGGAAGTGTGAACAAAGAGTGTGGAATGTGCGCCGCATGTGAGTCACCGCCCTTCGGAAAGTCTCAGCGAACGCACAACTCCCTTGCGAAGCCTTGACGTTGACTGACCGGCAGGTCTACAACTCTCCTCGTCCCACCGGATCCGTGGCGCCGGATCCGCCGCGCGGCACCGTCCGCGTGTCCCGGAACCGCTCGTCCCGTAAGGGCATCTCGCCGCCCGGTGCGTCCGCACGGGCTTTCCACTGCACGGGTCCGACCCTCCACGGCACCGGCACGGCCCCTTCCCCGGTGCGTGCCACCAGCCACCCCCAGCCCGGCCCGGCCGACGGCCCGTCCCCGTGCGTGCCTCCGGCCGGTCACCGGTCTGCCGTTGCCGGTCCGTCACGTACGGAGAAGGCGTAACGGGCCGGCAACGGCGGACGCCGAACCGCGTCCCCTGCACCCTCACCCCCCGCTTAGAGAAGAGGTACACCCGCATGCGTACGCGCACCCTCCTCACCCTCACCGCCGCCGTCGCCGCCCTCGGGCTCGCCGCCCCCGCCTCGGCGGCCGACACCCCCGTCCTGACCACCACCGACGGCGCGGCCGTCGCGGTCGGCGACGTCCTCAACGCCTCCCTGGCGAGCGGCACCGCCGCCACCTTCTACTCCAGCGCGACCGGCACCAGCGGCATCTCGTGCACCTCGTCGGCGTTCGCCGCCACCGTCACCGACAACCCGGCCGCTCCCGGCACCGCCACCGAGTCCCTGACCTCCCACACCTTCGACACCAGCGGCTGCAC
The DNA here is from genome assembly GCA_000415505.1 of Streptomyces afghaniensis 772. Classification (GTDB taxonomy): domain Bacteria; phylum Actinomycetota; class Actinomycetes; order Streptomycetales; family Streptomycetaceae; genus Streptomyces; species Streptomyces afghaniensis. Next base: position 8,305 of record KE354204.1, on the reverse strand, counting down.
CGCCAACGTCGTCGGAGTGCTCGGCGTCAGCGGCATCACCGTCGACAACCTGCCGTACACCACCAGCGTGTCCTCGGACGGCACCGTCTCTGTGACCCCGGGCGAGGGCTCCGCCATCCAGTCCACCGTCAAGCTGCGCACCCTGCTCGGCACCATCAACTGCGTCTACCGGGCCCCCAGCCTGACCGGCAAGGCGGACAACGCCGACAACAGCATCTCCTTCACCAACCAGCAGTTCACGAAGGTGTCCGGCTCGTCACTGTGCTTCGCCAACGCCTTCTTCACCGCCAAGTACGCCCCGGTGACCAAGGGAGGCGTCGCAGTCAACGTCAACTGACGGCCGACGAGCGTCGGTTCAGCGCCGACGCAGCCGTGCCGCCAGGGCGGCGCCGCCGGTGAGCACCAGCACCGCCGCGGCGCCGCCCGCCAGCATGGGCGTGGACGGGCCGGAAGAGGGCTCGGAGGCGGATACGGATGTGGATGCCGAGGAGGGCTCGGAGGGGGAGGCCAGCGGGGCGCTCTCGTTCTTCTCCTGCGGAGCCTCCTGCTTCGCGGGCTCGTTCTCCGGCTCCTTCTCCGGCTGCTTCTCCTGCGTCTTCTCCGGAAGCGCCGCGTCCTTCTTCTCCGGGAACACCACGTCCGAGCACGAGTAGTACGTGTCCGGCGTACTGCTGTTCTGCCAGACCGTGTACAGCACGTGCCGCCCCGTCCGGTCGGACGGCAGGGCCGCCTCGAGGCGGTACGCGCCGTCCGTCAGGGCCGGGTCCGTCACCTCGGCGAACGGCTTCTCGGGGAGGTCGGACCAGGACAGCGGCCCGCTCGGGTCGTAGCCGGGCTTCGTCAGGTACATCCGGAACGTGCCGGTGTGCGGGATCGTCGAGACGTACCGCATGGTCAGCGTCTCACCGGGCGTCATCCGGGTCGCCGGCCAGTCGGCGCGGGCGAGGTCGAGCCCCTTGTAGCCGGGCAGGCCCCCGCTGCACAGCTTCCCGTCGGGGACGACCTGCCGGTCGCGGCCGCCCACGTTCGCCACCCGCAGGTTGTCCCACGCCGTGAAGGGCGCGCCGTTCGCGGCGACGGCCGCGCGGCAGGCCGCCGAGCCCGCCCGGTCGCCGCCCTCGGGGGAGCAGGCCACCACCCGGCTCACCGGATCCGTCGGCGCACCGTGCGCCCGCGCCGGCCCCGCCGCCCACAGCGGCAGGAGCAACGGGGTCACGAGGGCGGCCGCGAGTGCGGCGCGGTGTGCGGTCGTACGGGGCATCCGTCTGCGTCTCCTCGGCCGGGCCGGAGCGGTCGGTAGTGCAATACGGGCAACCGGCCCGGTGCGTTCACCGCGCCACGACCTGTTCGAAAAGGGGTTCATTCGCGCCCAACTGCCCGCCATAGAGGGTGGGTTTCCGGCCGGATCGAGGGTTTCCCCCGTATCCCGATGACCTGCCCTTTGCCTATCGTTCGACCACAGCTGACCCACAGGTAACCCCGAACGGGTCGCTCCCCACACGCCTGGCCGGCCACCGCGTCGCTCTTTCGAACCACCCCCCTCCGCTTCAGCGACGAAGCGCATCCACCGCCGCTCCGCCCAGCCCGGAGTCCGGCCACGAAAGGCAACGACCGTGCGTATCTCCCCAGAGCTCAGACGGAAGCTGATATCCGTCGCCGCCGTCTCCGCCGCCCTGCTGACCGCCGCCCCGGCCTCGGTCGCCGTCGCCCAGGAGACCGCCCCCGGGCCCGCCGCCGTCCCGGCCGCTCAGACCGAGGCCGCCCCCGGTGCCCCGGCCGAGCGGCTCATCGTGGGCTACAAGTCCGGCGCGAGCGAGGCGAAGTCCGACAAGGCCGCCGCCGCCGACGCCGCGGCCAAGGCCGAGAAGACCGGCGAGGACGTCGACTTCCAGCGCCGCCTCGGCACCGGCGCCGCCCTCGTCGACCTGGGCACGAACCCCGCCCGGGCGGACGTCGCCGACGTCGTCGCCCAGTACGAGGCCGACCCGCAGGTCGCCTACGTCGTGCCGGACCGTCTGAACAAGCCGACGGCCGTCACGCCGAACGACACCGACTACGGCAAGCAGTGGGACCTGTTCGAGTCCACCGCGGGCATGAACGTCCCGGCCGCCTGGGACACCACCACCGGCAGCGGCGTCACCGTCGCCGTCATCGACACCGGCTACGTCACCCACTCCGACCTGGCCGCGAACATCGTCGGCGGTTACGACTTCATCGCCGACACCGCCGTCTCCGTCGACGGCAACGGCCGTGACAGCAACCCGGCCGACCCGGGCGACTGGTACAACGCGAACGAGTGCGGCGCGGGCATCCCGGCCTCGGACTCCTCCTGGCACGGCACGCACGTGGCCGGCACCATCGCCGCCGCCACCAACAACGGCAAGGGCATCGCCGGCATCGCCCACGGCGCGAAGATCTCCCCGGTCCGCGTCCTCGGCAAGTGCGGCGGCTACGACTCCGACATCATCGACGCCATCACCTGGGCGTCCGGCGGCACCGTCTCCGGCGTCCCCGCCAACACCAACGTCGCCAAGGTCATCAACATGAGCCTCGGCGGGGGCGGCGCCTGCTCCAGCGCCACCCAGAGCGCCATCAACGGCGCCGTGAACCGCGGCACCGCGGTCGTCGTCGCGGCCGGCAACGAGAACCAGAACGTCTCCAACGCGTCCCCGGCGAACTGCAACAACGTCATCGCGGTCGCCGCGACCAACCGCGCGGGCAGCCGGGCCTCGTACTCCAACTACGGCTCGCTCGTGGACATCTCCGCCCCCGGCGGCGAGACCCGGACCTCCACCGCCAACGGCATCCTGTCCACGCTGAACTCCGGCACGAAGACGCCGTCGAGCGAGAACTACGACTACTACCAGGGCACCAGCATGGCCACCCCGCACGTCGCGGGCCTCGCCGCCCTGATGAAGTCGGCCAACTCCGCCCTCACCCCGGCGCAGATCGAGTCGGCCATCAAGGCCAACGCCCGTCCGCTGCCCGGCACCTGCTCCGGCGGCTGCGGCGCCGGCCTCGCGGACGCCGCGAAGACGGTCCAGGCCGTCAAGGGCGGTTCGTCCACCGGCACGACCTTCTCCAGCACCACCGCCGTCGCCATCCCGGACGCCGGTGCCGCGATCGAGTCGCCGATCAGCGTCACCGGCCGCAGCGGCAACGCCCCCTCCGCCCTCCAGGTCGGCGTCGACATCACCCACACCTACCGCGGTGACCTCGTCATCGACCTGGTCGCACCGGACGGTTCGGCGTACCGTCTGAAGTCCGCCGCCTCGGACTCCGCCGACGACGTGAAGACCACCTACACGGTGAACGCCTCCGGTGAGAGCGCCAACGGCACCTGGAAGCTGCGCGTCCAGGACACCGCGGCGCAGGACAGCGGCACGCTCAACGGCTGGAAGCTGACCTTCTGATCCTTCTCGATCTCCCGGTCCTCCTTCGACGAGGACGCTGAACGGGCAGCTCACGAGCGGGCGGGCCGGCCGGTGCGGATGGGGCACCGGCCGGCCCGTCTTTACGTGCGGCCGCACAACCCCCACAGTTAGATACCGAACGCGCTGTTTTCTTTCACCAGTTGCGATTGTTTTGCCGGATGTGCACCCGCACTCCGGCACACTGGTGTGGTGAACGCCGTCTGAGGGTGAGTTATCGTGTACGGGGGGTAAAAACAAACGGCATGACCCGTTCATTTCTGTCCCGGGAGAGTTCAGTCGATGGCGAGGCAGTTGCGAGCCGAGCAGACCCGCTCGACGATCATCACGGCCGCCGCTGACCTGTTCGACCGTCGCGGCTACGAATCGACCAGTCTCAGCGACATCGTGGAGCACGCTCAGGTCACCAAGGGTGCCCTGTACTTCCACTTCGCGGCGAAGGAGGATCTCGCCCACGCGATCCTCGAACTCCAGTCGCACACCGCCCGGCGGCTGGCGGCGGAGACCGACCATCGCGGCCACACGTCCCTCGAGGCGCTGATGCGCCTCACGTTCGGCATCACCCGCATGTCGGTCGAGGACCCGGTCCTCAGGGCCGGACTGCGGCTCGCCACGGGCGGGATCCGGCCCCGCCCGCCGCTGAGCCATCCGTTCACGGAGTGGCTGGACATCGTCACGGCCCGGCTCGTCGGCGCGGTCAAGGAGTCCGACGTCCACCCGGACATCGACATCGACGTCGTGGCCCACTCCCTGGTCTGTTTCTTCGTCGGCACCCGGGTCGTCGGCCGCTCCCGCGAGCCGGTCGCGCGCCAGCCCCGCCGGACGGCCGAGATGTGGAACATACTCATCCGCGGCCTGGTCCCGGTCACCCGCCGCGCCCGCTACCTGAGCCTGGCGGCCCGCCTGGAGCGGGAGTTGGCGCCGGTCTGACGGGCCTTCGGCCCGGACGATCCGACGGGCTCGGCCGTAGCGCGGCCGGTTCGGTCGAGTGGGACGCCCGCGCTACGGTGAGCCGCATGCCCGACACCCCATCCGCACCCCTGCTCCTCGGCGACCAGCCGGGCTCCTTCCCCCACAGCGTGCTCGCCGAGCGGCACCCGGCCATCATCCGGCAGGTGCGCGAGGCCTTCCCGTACGAGCCCTGGCAGCACCGCGCGCTCGACGAACTCCTGGCGAACTGCACCAAGGGCGAGATCGAACCGCTCCCCGCCGACGCGCACGACCGCGACCTCTGGGAGACCTGGGGGCTGCGCGAGTACGCCGGCCGGTCCTGGTTCGACGTGCCGTGGCTCTGGTCCGAGAGCTGGTTCTACCGCCGGCTCCTCCAGGCCGTCGGCTACTTCGGCCCCGGCCCCTGGCAGGGCATCGACCCCTTCCGCCCCTCCAAACTGGCCGAACTCGACTCCCCCGAGACCGACGAGGAACTGGCCGCGCTCGACGGCCTCGCCGCCCGGCCCGCCGGAGAACAGGCACAGGCCCTGCTGCACGGTTCCCTCTGGGGCAACCGCGCCGACCTCGGCTTCCGTCTCTCCGCCGAGGGCGCACGGACCGCGGACGCCGCCCCCGGGCTGGTGGCCGACGACAGCGAGAGCCTGTGGGCCCTGCTCGGCGGCACCGGCACGGGCACCCTGTGCCTCGTCGCCGACAACGCCGGCCGCGAACTCGTCCCCGACCTGCTCCTCATCGCCCACCTCCTGGCCCACGGGCGCATCGGACGGGCCGTGCTGCACGTCAAGCCCTACCCGTACTACGTCTCCGACGCCACCACCGCCGACGTCGTCGACGCACTGCGCCGCCTGACCGGCGCCGGGGGAGCGGCCGCCGAGTACGGACAGCACCTGTGGGCCGCCCTGGCCGACGGCCGCCTGACGCTGCGCGCCCACCCCTTCTCCTGCGCCCCGCTGCCGTACGAGGAGATGCCCGCGGACCTGCGCGCCGACTTCGCCTCGGCCACGCTCACCGTCGTCAAGGGCGACCTCAACTACCGTCGCCTGGTGGGCGACCGGCTCTGGGCCCCGACCACGCCGTTCCCGGACGTCACCGCGTACTTCCCCGGCCCCGTCGCCGCCCTGCGCACCCTCAAGTCCGACGTGATCACCGGCCTCGACGCCCGCACCGAGGCGGAACTCGTCGCTGCGGAGGACCAGCGCTGGCGCACCAGCGGCACACACGCGCTGATCCAGTTGCGCGGCCCGGGGACGCCCTAGGAGGTCCCACAGCCTCACACAACCTCCGGCGAGAACACCGGCATTCAGCCCCGATTCACGCGATGGTGTGATCATGTCCGGCCTCGCGGATGCCGCCGCGAGACGCCGGGTAGGGCCCCGGCCATGACGCAGCCGTTCGAACTCCCGCACTTCTACATGCCGCATCCCGCGCGGCTGAACCCCCATCTCGACGAGGCCCGGGCCCATTCGACCGAGTGGGCGCGCGAGATGGGCATGCTGGAGGGCTCCGGCGTCTGGGACCAGGCCGACCTCGACGCGCACGACTACGGCCTGCTCTGCGCCTACACCCACCCCGACTGCGACGGACCCGCCCTCTCCCTCATCACCGACTGGTACGTGTGGGTCTTCTTCTTCGACGACCACTTCCTGGAGAAGTACAAGCGCAGCCAGGACCGCGTCGCCGGCAAGGCCCACCTGGACCGGCTGCCCCTGTTCATGCCGCTGGACCTCTCGACTCCCGTACCGGAGCCGGAGAACCCGGTCGAGGCGGGCCTCGCCGACCTGTGGGCGCGGACGGTGCCGACGATGTCGCAGGACTGGCGCCGCCGCTTCGCCGTGGCGACCGAGCACCTGCTGAACGAGTCCCTGTGGGAGCTGTCCAACATCAACGAAGGGCGGATCGCCAACCCCGTCGAGTACATCGAGATGCGCCGCAAGGTGGGCGGCGCCCCCTGGTCGGCGGGCCTCGTGGAGTACGCGACGGCCGAAGTGCCCGCGTCCGTCGCGCAGTCCAGGCCGCTCAGGGTGCTGATGGAGACGTTCTCCGACGCCGTGCACCTGCGCAACGACCTGTTCTCCTACCAGCGGGAGGTCGAGGACGAGGGCGAGCTCAGCAACGGCGTGCTCGTCCTGGAGACCTTCTTCGGCTGCACCACCCAGGAGGCCGCGGACACCGTCAACGACGTCCTCACGTCCCGCCTCCACCAGTTCGAGCACACGGCGTTCACCGAAGTGCCCGCGGTGGCCCTGGAGAACGGGTTGACTCCCGGCGAGGTCGCGGCCGTGGCGGCGTACACCAAGGGACTCCAGGACTGGCAGTCCGGCGGCCACGAGTGGCATCTGCGCTCCAGCCGCTACATGAACGAGAACGCGCGAGGCAGCAAGCCGTGGCCGGGGTTCAGCGGCATCGGCACCTCCGCCGCCGACGTACGCGCCCTGCTGGCCACGGCCGGCGCCGAGCGGCTGCGCTCCTACACGCACGTGCCGTACCAGAAGGTGGGGCCGTCGCGGATCCCCGACATCCGCATGCCGTTCCCCCTGGAGCTCAGCCCGCACCTGGACAACGCCCGCCGGAGTCTGCGCGACTGGGCGGACCGCATGGGCATCCTCGCCGAGGGCGTCTGGGACGAGGACAAGCTCCGCGCCTACGACCTCGCGCTCTGCTCGGCCGGCCTCGACCCGGACGCCACCCCCGAGGCCCTCGACCTCAGCGCGCAGTGGCTCGCCTGGGGTACCTACGGCGACGACTACTACCCCCTGGTCTACGGCCACCGCCGCGACCTCGCCGCCGCCCGGCTGACCACGGCCCGGCTGTCCGACTGCATGCCCGTCGACGGCGATGAGCCGCTGCTCCCGGTCAACGCCATGGAGCGCGGCCTGCTCGACCTGTGGGTGCGCACCACCGCGGAGATGACGCCCGGCGCGCGGCGCACCCTCAAGGACGCGATCAACGTCATGACCGAGAGCTGGGTGTGGGAGCTGTCCAACCAGCTCCAGAACCGCGTGCCCGACCCGGTCGACTACCTGGAGATGCGCCGGGCGACCTTCGGCTCCGACCTCACGCTGAGCCTGTGCCGGATGGGACACGGCCCGGCCGTCCCGCCCGAGGTCTACCGCAGCGGCCCGGTCCGCTCCCTGGAGAACGCCGCGATGGACTTCGCGTGCCTCCTCAACGACGTCTTCTCGTACCAGAAGGAGATCGAGTTCGAGGGCGAGATCCACAACGCGATCCTCGTCGTGCAGACCTTCTTCGGCTGCGACTACCCGACCGGGCTCGGCATCGTGCACGACCTGATGAGCCAGCGCATGCGCCAGTTCGAGCACGTCGTCGAGCACGAACTGCCCATCCTGTACGACGACTTCCAGCTCACGAAGGAAGCGCGCGCGGCCATGGGGACGTACGTGGAGGACCTGCGGAACTGGATGGCGGGCATCCTCAACTGGCATCGCGAGGTGGACCGCTACAAGGACGAGTGGCTGTCCCGCCGCGCCCACGGCTTCCTCCCGGACCGCCCGCCGGCCGTGCCCGTGCCCGCCTTCCGCTGAGGCGGCGCTTTCCGGCCAGATCGACGCGGAACGGGACATGACGGAGCGCCCGGTGGTGCGCCGGAAGTTTCGGGACGTCTTCCGGGTGCCCGGGAACCAGATGCTCCGTGTCATGGGGAAGTGTTCGACCACGGCGGCCACGGGGAGGGCCACACGGGCTGACCTACCCGCCTGTTCCCACGGCTCGTACCGCTCCCGGCGACCGGGTGCGGTACGGGCCGCGCCCGTGTTCGGGCAGGCCCCCGGCGCCTCGGCCCCGGTCAGTCTCACTCGTTCGTGGCTCGTCGGCCGCCGATGTGCCGGGTAGAGCATCTGCCGTGATCGTTCCGGGACCCCCGAGGCGATCGGCACCATCCGGAGCGAGCCATGGAACAGACCGCG
>KE354203.1 GCA_000415505.1 Streptomyces afghaniensis 772 | reverse complement strand
TGCGTGGAGACCAAGCAACTGGCCGACGGCCGCGTGGCGGTTCGGCAGTCGGCCGATCCCGCCGGCCCCGCGCTGATCTACACGCCCGAGGAGATCACCGCGTTCGTCGCGGGGGTCAAGCAGGGCCTCGCCGACCATCTCACCGGCCACTCGGCCCACTGACGCCCCACCGAGCCGGATCGCACCACCACCCCCCACGAGAGGCACCCCCATGACCCACTCGCAGGCAGCGCGGGACATCGACACCAGCAGGCCGCACTCCGCCCGTATGTACGACTACTACCTCGGCGGCAAGGACCACTTCGAGGTCGACAAGCAGGCGGCCGAGCGGGTCGCCGAGGCCTACCCCGCCATCTTCGTCTGCGCCCGCGAGAACCGGGCCTTCATGCACCGCGCCACCCGGGTCCTCGCCCGCGAGCACGGCATCCGCCAGTGGCTGGACATCGGCACCGGCATCCCCACCGAGCCCAACCTGCACCAGGTCGCCCAGTCCGTGGTCCCCGACGCCCGCGTGGTCTACGCCGACAACGACCCCCTCGTCCTCAAGTACGCCGAGCGCCTGATGCGCAGCACGTCCGAGGGCCGTACGACGTACATAGAGGCGGACGTCAACGACCCCCAGACGCTGCTGACCGCACCAGAGCTGGCCGAGGTCCTGGACCTGAGCCGCCCGGTCGCGCTGTCCCTCAACGCCCTGATGCACTTCGTCACCGACGCCCAGGACCCGTACGGCATCGTGCGCCGCCTGCTGGACGTCCTGCCCTCCGGCAGCGCCCTGGCGCTGAGCCACTGCACGCCCGACTTCGACCCGGCCACCTGGCAGAAGGTCACCGACATCTACACCTCTGCCGGGACGCCGGTGCAGTTCCGCTCACGGGCGGACGTCGCCCGCTTCTTCGACGGCCTGGAGCTGCTCGAACCCGGCGTCACCGTCGGCCACCGCTGGCGGCCCGACGCCACCGACGGCGACGCCCCGACGGACGCCGAGGTCAGCCTGTGGACCGGCGTGGGCCTCAAGCCGTAGTCCCCGTCCCCTGAGCTCGCAGCACCTCCCGGTACCAGCCGTACGACGACTTCGGGGTCCGCCGAAGGGTCTCGAAGTCGACGTGGATCAGGCCGAAGCGGCGTGCGTAGCCCTCCGCCCACTCGAAGTTGTCGAGCAGGGACCACACGAAGTAGCCGCGCACGTCGACGCCCGCCTCCAGCGCCCGGTGCAGGGCCCGGAGGTGGCCGTCCAGGTAGGCGATGCGGTCCTGGTCGTCGACGTCCGGGTACGAGCAGCCGTTCTCGGTGATGACGACGGGCGGGAGCCGGTCGCCGTAGCGGTCGCGGAAGGCCATGAGGAGTTCGGTCAGGCCCTCGGGCACGACCGGCCAGCCGAAGTCGGTGACCGGGTGGCCCGTGATCTCCCGGACCGCGAAGGGGAGCTCGGCGGGCATGGCGACGCCGCCGAAGGTGATGTCGGTGCCCTGCGGGGCGCCCACCCGCGTCGGCGCGTAGTAGTTGACGCCGTACCAGTCGAGCGGCTCGGCGATCACCTCCAGGTCGGCCTCGACGTCCCCCGGCATCAGCTCGCCGATGCCGTCCGGGTAGCGGCCCAGCAGCAGCGGGTCCGCGAACAGGCGGTTCAGCAGCACGTCGTAGAACTCGGCCGCCTCCACGTCCGCCGCCTCGGTCGACGCGGCCCAGGTCGGGCCGTGGGAGTTGGCGATGCCGATGTCCGTGGCGCCCGAGGCGCGCAGGGCGCGTACGGCCAGGCCGTGGGCCAGCAGCTGGTGGTGGGCGGCCGGGAGCGCGTCGAACAGCAGCTGCCTGCCCGGCGCGTGCACGCCCAGGGCGTGACCCAGCAGGGTGTGCTCGGCGGGCTCGTTCAGGGTGATCCACTTCGTCACCCGGTCCCCGAGGCGGCCGGCGACCTGAGAGACGTACTCGGCGAAGCGCGCGGCCGTGTCCCGCTCCAGCCAGTCGAGGTCCGCCGGCAGGTCCCAGTGGAACAGGGTCGGGACCGGGCGGACGCCCGCCGCGCACAGGTCGTCCACCAGCCGGTCGTAGAAGTCCAGGCCCTTCTCGGAGCGCACCCGCGGCCACGAGACCGAGAAGCGGTAGGCGTTCACGCCGAGGCCGGCCAGCAGGGCCACGTCCTCGCGGTGGCGGTGGTAGTGGTCGCAGGCCACCGCCGCCGTCGAGCCGTCCTTCACCCGGCCCGGCTCGGCCGTGAAGGCGTCCCACACGGACGGCTCGCGCTCGTCCGCCGCGCCCTCGATCTGGTGCGCCGAGGTCGACACGCCCCAGAGGAAGCCGGCCGGGAAGCGGGGGATCGGAGTGCCTGCGTCAGTCGCCATGCGCTGGATCATCCGTACCGGTGGTAACAGAAGTCAACAGGCCGCCGCGGAGGAGCTGTTACGCCCCTTCCTTGAGCACCCGCGAGATCAGCTTCCGCTGTTCGTCCGTCAGTCGCGGGTCGGCCGCGTACACCGTCTTCCCGTCCACGGTGATCTGGTAGCTGAACCCGTCCGGAACCCCGATCGGCGGCGTGTGCCGGCCGGCGGCGACCGCCTGCTCGGCCAGGGCGTGCCATTCGGGGGCATCGGGGCGGCCGGAGGTGTCCACCTCGGCATGCCGCTCGATGCCCGCGAACCCGCCCGTGCGCCTCACCTGAATACGCATGGCACCTGTCTAGTACGGAACTACAGGGTCCGCACCCCGACCTGCTCCCAGGCCTTCGACACGGCGTCCAGCTCCTCCCCGTCGCCGAACCGCTCCCGCGCGGCCTTGACGGTGAGCGTGGCGAAGTCGGCGAACATGGCCTGCTGCTTCAGTTCGCCGCCGGTCAGCACGTCGTACCAGATCAGCCCCGCGCGCTCCCAGGCGTGGCCGCCGAGGGCCGTGGCCGCCAGGTAGAAGGCGTGGTTCGGGATGCCCGAGTTGATGTGGACACCGCCGTTGTCGCGGCCGGTGCGCACGAAGTCGTCCATCGTGGCCGGCTGCGGGTCCTTGCCCAGGACGTCGTCGTCGTACGCCGTGCCCGGCTCCTTCATGGAGCGCAGCGCCTTTCCCGTCACCCGCGGGGCGAGCAGGCCCGCGCCGATCAGCCAGTCGGCCTCGGCGGCGGTCTGGCCGAGCGTGTACTGCTTGATGAGCGAGCCGAAGACGTCCGACACGGACTCGTTCAGCGCGCCGGGCTGGCCGAAGTAGGTGAGGTTGGCCGTGTACTGCGTGACGCCGTGGACCAGTTCGTGGCCGATGACGTCGATCGGGATGGTGAAGTCGAGGAAGATCTCTCCGTCCCCGTCGCCGAACACCATCTGCTCGCCGTTCCAGAAGGCGTTGTTGTAGTCGCGGTCGTAGTGCACCGTCGCCTTCAGCGGGAGGCCGTCGCCGTCGATCGAGTCGCGCCGGTACGCCTTCAGGAGCAGCTCGAAGGTGGCGCCGAGACCGGCGTAGGCGCGGTTGACGGTGGCGTCCTTGCCGGGCTTGTCGCCCTCGCCGCGGACCTTGTGGCCGGGCAGGTCGGTGCCGTGCCGGGCGTCGTGCACCGTGCGCTGCGGCTTGCCGTCGGCGACCGCGGCGACGGCGGTGGCGCCGATGACCGTGGTGAGGCGGCGCTGGGTGCGCTCGAAGGCGTCGCGCTGCAGGGTGCGGCGGGCGGGTCCGGCGAGCGCGGGGTCCTCGGCCTGGGCGAGCTTGTCGAGGACATGGGGCGGAACGATGGTGCAGAAGACGGGCTCGAAGCCCCCGTGAGTCGTCATGCCCGGCACCCTTGCACTGCGTGACGAGGCTGTCACTAGTCGCCACCATGATTGGTGAAATACGGGGACAAGGGCCCTCACGCTCCGTGGCGAAGTGGTATAGCGCACTTTTTGTCCCGTATGCGCGCCCGGTCCCGCATACTGATACGGACCCGCGCACCCGGAGGGCCTCGGCTAGCATGCTGCGCATCATGCGTTTCGGGCTGCTTCTCCTTAGCTGCCGCGGCGAGGGCCTGTAGTCGAGGCCGACTCCCTCCCCGCGGAGCTTGGTGCTGCGTCGTCGGCCGTCCTTCCGGACACCCTCTGAGGAGCCCCCGCATCATGGCGAACCGCCAGCAGCCCAGTTCCATGCCGATCCACAAGTACGGCCGCTACGAGCAGGTCGACATCCCGGACCGCACCTGGCCGGACCAGCGCATCACCACCGCCCCCCGCTGGCTCTCCACGGACCTGCGTGACGGCAACCAGGCCCTGATCGACCCCATGTCGCCCGCCCGCAAGCGCGCGATGTTCGACCTGCTGGTCAAGATGGGCTACAAGGAGATCGAGGTCGGCTTCCCGGCGTCGGGCCAGACGGACTTCGACTTCGTACGGTCGATCATCGAGGAGCCGGGGGCCATCCCGGACGACGTCACCATCTCGGTGCTGACCCAGGCCCGCGAGGACCTGATCGAGCGCACGGTGGAGTCGCTGAAGGGCGCCAAGCGCGCGACCGTCCACCTCTACAACGCCACTGCCCCCGTCTTCCGCCGGGTCGTCTTCCGGGGCTCCAAGGACGACATCAAGCAGATCGCCGTCGACGGCACGCGGCTGGTCATGGAGTACGCGGAGAAGCTGCTGGGCCCGGAGACCGAGTTCGGCTACCAGTACAGCCCCGAGATCTTCACCGACACCGAGCTGGACTTCGCGCTGGAGGTCTGCGAGGCCGTCATGGACGTCTGGCAGCCCGGCCCGGGCCGCGAGATCATCCTCAACCTGCCCGCCACGGTGGAGCGTTCGACCCCCTCGACCCACGCGGACCGCTTCGAGTGGATGGGCCGCAACCTGTCCCGCCGCGAGCACGTCTGCCTGTCCATCCATCCGCACAACGACCGCGGCACGGCCGTCGCCGCCGCCGAGCTGGCCCTGATGGCCGGCGCCGACCGCGTCGAGGGCTGCCTGTTCGGGCAGGGCGAGCGCACCGGCAACGTCGACCTGGTCACCCTGGGCATGAACCTCTTCTCCCAGGGCGTCGACCCGCAGATCGACTTCTCCGACATCGACGAGATCCGTCGCACGTGGGAGTACTGCAACCAGATGGAGGTCCACCCGCGCCACCCGTACGTGGGCGACCTGGTCTACACGTCCTTCTCCGGCTCCCACCAGGACGCCATCAAGAAGGGCTTCGACGCCATGGAGGCCGACGCGAAGGCCAAGGGCGTCACCGTCGACGACATCGAGTGGGCCGTGCCGTACCTGCCCATCGACCCGAAGGACGTCGGCCGCTCCTACGAGGCGGTCATCCGGGTCAACTCGCAGTCCGGCAAGGGCGGCATCGCGTACGTCCTGAAGAACGACCACAAGCTGGAACTGCCCCGCCGGATGCAGATCGAGTTCTCGAAGATCATCCAGGCGAAGACGGACGCCGAGGGCGGTGAGGTCACGCCGAAGGACATCTGTGCGGCCTTCCGGGACGAGTACCTGCCCAACCCCGAGAATCCGTGGGGCCGGATCCAGGTCAAGAACAACCAGTCGACGACCGACACGGACGGCGTGGACACGCTGACGGTGGAGGCCACGGTCGACGGCCAGGACACCGTCCTGACCGGCTCCGGCAACGGTCCGATCTCAGCCTTCTTCGACGCCCTCCAGTCCGTCGGCATCGACGTACGCCTGCTGGACTACCAGGAGCACACGATGAGCGAGGGCGCCTCCGCGCAGGCCGCCTCCTACATCGAGTGCGCGATCGACGACAAGGTCCTGTGGGGGATCGGAATCGACGCGAACACCACGCGGGCCTCACTGAAGGCGGTCGTCTCGGCCGTCAACCGCGCAACGCGCTGACCAGCCCTGCAGGCGGTTTGAGGGCTCCGTCCGCTGATGTCCGGCGGGCGGAGCCCCGTCGCATACCGGCCAATCCCTGTGAGGGTCACGGAAAGGTCTCCTCCGGGGTACTGACTCCTCCTCACGGATGTGGCTAACATCACGCAAGCGCGGCGACGCTGCCGTGCGGCGTGACGGAGGTGCGACGTGCTGCCAGGACGGGGACGAAACGGCCATGCCGCCAGGCTTTCGAGCATCCTGGGCACCCGTACCGCGTGGACGCCCACCGGTGACGGGGAGTTCTTCTGCCCCGGCTGCGGCGGCGACCGCAACTACCAGCGGCTGACCGGACAACGCCGCTTCACCCTGCTGGGCCTGCCCGTGCTGTCGCGCGGCGAGACCGGCCCGGTCGTGGAGTGCGCCGCCTGCCGCCGCCACTTCGGCACGGACGTCCTCGACCATCCGACCACCACCCGCTTCTCCGCGATGCTCCGCGACGCCGTGCACACCGTCGCCCTCGCCGTGCTGGCCGCGGGTGGCACCGGTTCCCGTACGGCGCTGGAGGCCGCGGTGCTCGCCGTGCGCGCGGCCGGCTTCGACGACTGCACGGAGAAACAGCTGGTCGCCCTCGTGGAGGCGCTGGAGGCGGACACCGGCCGGATCACCGGGGAGCCCTGCGGTGCGGGGCTGGCCATAGAGCTGCACGAGGCGCTGGACCCGCTCGCCCCGCACCTCGCCACGGTCGGCCGCGAATCGGTCCTGCTCCAGGGCGCGCGTATCGCCCTGGCGGACGGGCCGTACACACCGGCCGAGCGGGACGTGCTCACGACGGTGGGGGCGGCGCTCACCATCTGCTCGGACGACGTGACACGGGTGATGACGGCGGCTGCGCGTACGCCGTCGTAGCGCAGCGCCCCTGCCGGGTACCCCCGGCCGTTACTCCCCGGGGAGTAATCCGCCGCCCGTACCGCCCCGCGCAGTAACCCCCGACTCGGCCTCGGGCCCGACGAATCGGCCCCCGCGCGCCGGGAGTCTGGAGACCGTTCCAGACACCCGGACCGGAGGGAGCCCGAACAGTGGGGGACACAAGGAACACCGCACGGCGGCGGGCCGTGCCCTGGGCGGTGGTCGGTCTGTGGCTCGCCGCGCTCGTGGTGCTCGGACCGCTCGCCGGGAAGTTCGCCGGCATCCAGCAGAACCGCGCGGTCGACTACCTGCCCGACAGCGCCGACTCGACCCAGGTGGCGCGCATCCAGGACGAGTTGCCGGGCGGCGAGTCGACCGACCTGGTGCTCGTGTACCACCGCGGCGGCGGGCTGACCGACGCCGACCGTCGCACGGCCGCCGAGCAGATCGCCGAGGTGCGCGGCGCCTACGACCTGGCGGGTGAGCCGCGGGGCGTCCCGTCGAAGGACGGATCCACCCTGATGTACCCGGTCTCCAGTACCCAGCCGGGCCAGGACGCGGAGGCCCGCGACGCCTTCGTCGACGGCGTGCGGGACATCGCCGAGGACGGGGGCGGACTGAGCGTCGAGGTCGGCGGGCCGGGGGCGCTGAACACCGACATGAACAAGGTGTTCGAGACGCTCGACGCCACACTGCTGCTCGCCACCCTCGGTGTCGTCACCGTCCTGCTCGTCCTCATCTACCGCAGCCCCTTCCTGTGGCTGGTGCCGCTCGCCGTCGCGGGCGTCGCCGCCGCCGTGTCGATGGCCGCCGGGTACGGACTCCACGAACTGTTCGACGTCACCGTCACCGGCCAGAGCGGCGGCGTGATGACCGTGCTCGTCCTCGGCGCCGGCACCGACTACGCGCTGCTGCTCATCTCCCGCTACCGCGAGGAACTGCGCCGCCACGAGCGGCCGTACGACGCCATGAGCGCTGCCCTGCGCGGATGCGGACCGGCCGTCCTCGCCTCCTCGGGGACCGTCGCGGCCGGGCTGCTGTGCCTGCTCGCCGCGGACCTCAACAGCAGCAGCGGCATGGGGCCGGTCGGCATGGTCGGGGTGCTCGCGGCGCTGGTGGCCATGACGACGCTGCTGCCCGCGGTGCTGGTGCTGCTCGGGCGACGGGTCTTCTGGCCGCTGATCCCGGCGTTCGGCAGTGAGCCCAAGGTCCGCCGGTCGCTGTTCGCCGCGATGGGGACCTCGGCGACGCGACGGCCCGCCGCCGTGCTCGTCGGTGGAGGCGTCCTGCTCGGTGCGCTGGCGCTCGGCACGCTGAACCTGTCCGGCAGCATCAAGCAGGAGGACTCCTTCACGGAGCGGCCCGAGTCGATCACCGCGATGCAGACGCTGGCGCGGGAGTATCCGGAGCGCAGCAGCCGGCCCGTGACCGTGATCGCCCCCGCCGGCAAGGCCGCGGAGGTCCTGGACCGGGCCCGGGCGACCGACGGGGTCGCCGAGGCGGTCGCGGGACGCAGCGGGTCGGGCTGGACCGAGATCGCCGTCTTCGCCACCGCGCCGCCGGAGACACCGGCCGAGACTCGCACCATCGAGGCCCTGCGGGCCGGGCTCGACCCCGAGGGCGCCTATGTCGGCGGGCCCAGTGCGCAGCAGATCGATCTGGCCGACAGTGAGTCCCGGGACCGGAAGGTGATCGTGCCGCTGGTGCTGGGCGCCGTGTTCGTCATCCTGGTCGGGCTGTTGCGCAGTCTCGTCGCGCCGTTGCTGCTGCTGGCGGCTGTGGTGGCCGTGTGGGGTGCGGCTCTCGGGATCGGGGGGCTGGTGTTCGAGCCGGTGCTCGGGTTCGGCGGGACGGATCCCGGGCTGGGGCTGCTGTCGTTCGTGTTCCTGGTCGCCCTGGGGGTCGACTACGGCATCTTCCTGATGCACCGGATGCGGGAGGAGTCCGTGAAGGGGGTCGAGCCGGAGGCTGCGGCTCTTGCCGCGTTGCGTACGACCGGTGGGGTCATCGCTTCCGCGGGTGTCGTGCTGGCGGCGACGTTCGCCGTGCTGACGACCTTGCCGATGGTCGGGCTCGTCGAGCTGGGGTTCGTCATCGCGGTCGGTGTGCTGCTCGATACGTTCCTTGTGCGGACGTATCTGGTGACCACGGCGAGTGTGCTGTTGCGGCGGCGGGTGTGGTGGCCGGGGCGGCTCTCCCGGGCTCCGGAACTGCCCGCTGTCGCTGAGCCGGGGCGGGTGCGCAGCCCGGCGTAGCGGGGTGCCGCTGATCGATCAGGCGTCCCTCCCTCCCGGAGGGACGCCTTCCTCACCGAGGATGATGCCCGTGCAGCAACCCACCCCGTCCGCGAGCTGGTCGCGTCCCGCCGAGCGGATCATGGCCGCGATCAACCGCGACCCCCTGACCGCCCCGCACGCCGTCCGCAACGACGCGCTGCTCGCCGTTCTGACGGCCGGGCTCTCCGTCGCCCTCGGGCTGTTCGTCGACGACGGCCGCAGGCCCGACGCGCTCGGCTGGGCCCTGCTGCTCGTCTCGCACGTGCCGCTGGTGTGGCGCCGCCGCAGTCCCGTGCTCGTCCTGCTCGCCGTGGTGGCCTGCGTCGTCCCCTACCACTTCCTCGAGTACACGCACACCGCGGCCACCCAGGCCGCGTACGTCGCCCTCTACACGGTCGCCGTCACCGGCCGGCCGCTGCGCACCGTCCTGGTCGGCATCGGCGTCATCACCCTGTCGGTGAGCGTGATGCTCACCATCAGCGCCCACGAGGCGCTGGGGCTGCTGAAGGCATCCGGCTGGGTCGTCGCCGTGCTGTTCCTCGGCGTCGACGTGCGCTTCTACCGCCAGTACGTCGCCTCCATCGTGGAACGCGCCGAACGTGCCGAACGCACCCGCGAGGAGGAGGCCCGGCGGCGGGTCGCCGAGGAGCGGCTGCGGATCGCCCGGGACCTGCACGACCTGCTCGCGCACAGCATCACCCTCATCGGCGTGCAGACCTCGGTCGCCGCCCACGTGCTGTCCGCCGACCCCGAGCGGCTCGACCGGGAGACGGTGGCCAAGGCGCTGGACGACATCGCCGAGACCTGCCGCGGCGCCCGCGGCGAACTCCGCACGACGCTGGAGGTGCTGCGCGAACACGATTCCCCGGACGCCCGCGGTCCGCTGCCCGGCCTCGACGGTCTGCCCGACCTGGCGGAGGCCGCGCGGCTCGCCGGTGCCCGGGTCGAGCAGACCGTACGGATACGGCAGGCACCACCAGCCGTCGGCGCCGCCGCCTACCGCATCGTGCAGGAGGCGCTGACCAACGCCGTACGGCACGCGGGACCAGAACCGGCCGTCCGTGTCGACCTGGTGGAACGGGAGGGCGCCCTGCACCTGTCGGTCAGCGACGACGGCACGGGACCGGCCCCGGGCGGCACCCCGGGCTTCGGACTCGTCGGAATGCGCGAGCGGGCCCGCACCGTGGGTGGCACACTCGACGCCGGTCCGCGTGCGGACGGCGGCTTCGAGGTGACCGCCGTCCTGCCGCTGACGAAGACGGGGACGGGGACCACGGGGACGGGGACCACGGGGACGGGGACCACGGGGACGGGAACCGTGGGGGAGGGGACCGGATGACCATCAGAGTGCTGCTCGCGGACGACCAGACCCTGGTACGGGAGGCGTTCGCGATGCTCGTGGAGTCGGCCCGGGACATGGAGGTCGTCGGCCAGGCCGCCACCGGCCGGCAGGCCGTGCGACTGGCCCGCAGCGAGCGGGCCGACCTCGTGGTGATGGACATCCGCATGCCCGACCTGGACGGCATCGAGGCGACCCGGCTCATCGCGGCCGACGAGGACCTCGCGGGCGTCCGCGTCCTGGTCCTCACCACGTACGACACCGACGAGAACATCGTGGACGCCCTGCGCGCCGGCGCCTCCGGGTTCCTGGTGAAGGACACCAGGCCGGCCGAACTCCTCGACGCCATCCGTACGGTCGCGGCCGGGGAGTCCCTGCTGTCGCCGGGGCCCACGGCACGGCTGATCGAGCGGTTCCTGCGCAGCCCCTCGGCACCGGAGACCGGCGGGCCGGAGTGTCTGTCCGGCCGTGAGCGGGAGGTGCTGGCGCTGGTCGCGCGCGGCCTCAACAACACCGAGATAGCCGAGGCGTTGGGGCTGAGCCCGCTGACCGCGAAGACCCACGTCAGCCGCATCATGGGCAAGCTGGCGGCCCGGGACCGGGCGCAGCTGGTCATCGTCGCCTACGAGTCGGGGCTGGTGACGCCGGGGAGCGTCTGACGGGCAGGCAGGCACGGTCCGGGCGGCGAGCTCTGGAGCAGCCCGGCCGCCGTCAGGTACGTCCCGACCCGCTCCACCTCGCCCTGCGACAACGGCACCTGCGGCTCCGCCGTGGCCGGGCAGTCGATCACGCCCCGCAGGTGCAGCGCGGCCTTGAAGGCGCCGATCGCCGAGGAGCCGGGGCCCATGCGGGCCGGGTCTCCGACGCCGACCAGGCCGAACAGGGCGCACAGCCGCTCCTGTTCGGCACGGGCCTGCTCCCACTCCCCGGCGCGGCACAGGCGGTCCAGGCGGACGTAGCCGTGCGGGTCGACGTTGCCGAGGCCGGGCACGGTGCCGTCCGCGCCGACCGCGAGCGCCGCGTCCACGATCAGCTCGGAGCCGGTCAGCACGCTGAAGCCGGAGATGCCCTGGGCTCGGGCACCGGTCACGACCTGGCGGAAGGCGGCCAGATCGCCGCTGGAGTCCTTGAGCGCGGCCAGGACACCGTCGGCGGCCAGCTCCAGGACCACGTCCGCGGGCAGCTTCGTGTGGACGGCGACGGGGATGTCGTAGGCGACGACCGGGACCGGGCTCGCGGCGGCGACCGCGCGGTAGTGCCGGGTGATCTCCGCCGGGTGGGTGCGGGCGTAGAACGGGGCGGTGACGACGACCGCGTCCGCGCCCGCCGCCGTCACCGCCGTGACGTGGTCCAGGACCCGGGCCGTCGTCATGTCGATGCCCCGGCCAGCACCGGGAGCTGCCCGCCCACGTGGGCCGCGACCGACTCGACCACCAGTCTGCGCTGCGCGTCCGTCAGATACGCCGCCTCCGAGGTCGAGCCGAGCACGAACAGGCCCTGCACTCCGCCGTCCACCAGATGGTCGACCAGCCTGAGCAGCGAGGGGACGTCCACCTCGCGGTCCGGTGTCAGGGGCGTGCAGACGGGCGGGATGACACCGGTCAGCGGGGTGAACGTCATGGGGCCTCCATCGGGTCGCTCCGGAGGGCGAGCTCGCGGGTCGACTCGTCCTCCTGGACAGGATGGTGGCAGCGGAAGCGGTGCGCGGGGGCCGACGCGGCCGAGAAGTCCGGCATCGCCTCCGCGCACGTCCCGTCCGCCTTCCAGCAGCGCGTGCGGAACGGGCAGCCGCTCGGCGGGCGCGTCGCCGACGGGACCGGGCCGGCCAGCGGGATCGGGTCGATCGGGTCGAGCAGGCCGGGCGTGGCGGAGAACAGGGCGCGGGTGTACGGGTGCCGGGCCCGGTCGGTGACCAGCGCGGCCGGGGACTCCTCGACGATCCGGCCCAGGTACATGGTGATCACGCGGTCGCTCATCCGCCGGACGGTCTGGATGTCGTGCGAGACGAACACCAGGGCCAGGCCCAGGCGTTCCTTCAGGTCCAGCAGCAGATTGAGGATCTGGGCGCGGACCGACACGTCCAGGGCGCTCGTCGGCTCGTCCGCCACGACCAGGTCCGGGTCGAGCGCCAGCGCCCGGGCGATGGCGACGCGCTGTCGCTGGCCGCCCGACAACTGGCCCGGCAGGGCGTCGGCGAGGGCCCGGGGGAGGCCGACCAGGGACATCAACTCGCGCACCCGATCCTCGCGTCGGGCTCTCGTACCCCGGTCGTGCACGTCCAGCGGGTCCCGCAGGATCTGCCGTACGGTCAGGCGGCGGTTCAGGGCGGTCGACGGGTCCTGGAAGATCATGCCGGTGCTGCTGCCGACGGCCCGGCGGCGTTCGGCGGGAGGCATCGCCCACAGGTCGCGGCCCCGGAACGACACCGTGCCCCGCGTCGGCCGCTCCACCCCCACCAGCACCTTCGCCAGGGTCGACTTCCCGCAGCCCGACTCGCCCACCACGCCGACGGTCTCGCCGGGCGCGATCGCCAGGTCGGCTCCGGTCAGGGCGTACACCCGGTCGCGGGTGAACAGGCCGCCGCTGCGGGCCTTGTGCACCACATGCGCGTCGGACAGCTCCACGAGAGCGGGCTGTGCGTTCATGACACCGCCTCGGTCTCGGTGGTTGCCGGCTCTATGGCCGGGTGATGGCAGGCCGCCGTGTGCGCCGGCGTACCGGTCAGGGCCGGGGCCGTCGTGCGGCAGACCCCGCTCGCGCGCGGGCACCGGTCGGCGAACCGGCACCCGGCCGGGAAGTCGGCCGGGGACGGCACGACTCCCTTGATCTGGGTCATCCGCTCCTGCGCCGACTCCAGCGACAGCACGCTGCCGAGCAGGCCGCGCGTGTAGTGGTGGGCCGGGGCCTCCACCAGGTCGGCGGTCACGCCGATCTCGACGATCTGCCCGCCGTACATCACCGCCACCCGGTCGGTGACGTCGGCGACCAGCGCCAGGTCGTGCGAGACGAGGATCAGCGCGAAGCCGAGCTCCTCGCGCAGCCGCAGCAGCAGCTCTATGACCTGGGCCTGCACGGTCACGTCGAGTGCGGTCGTCGGCTCGTCGGCGACGATCAGCTTCGGGTCGCGGGACAGGGCCATGGCGATCAGGACGCGCTGCCGCTGCCCGCCGGACAGTTCGTGCGGGTAGCTGCGCAGGGTGCGCTCGGGGTCGAGGCCGACCATCGTCAGCAACTCGGCGGGTTCGCGCCGCCCGCCGCGCCGGACGACCTGCTTCAGCTGGGCGCGGATCGTCATGGCCGGGTTCAGCGACGACAGCGCGTCCTGGTAGATCATCGCCATCTCGTGGCCCAGGAGCCTGCGGCGTACGCGCATCGGTTCGGCGAGCAGGTCGCGCCCGCCGAACCGGACCTGGCCGCCGACGCGCGCCCCCTTCGGCTGGAGGCCCATGACCGCGAGGGCGGTCAGCGACTTGCCGCAGCCCGACTCGCCGACCAGGCCCAGGACTTCACCGGGATGCACCTCGAAGCTGATGCCGTCCACGATGTCCACGCCGCCGTGCCGCTGGTCGAAGCCGATGGCGAGGTTCTCCACCGCGAGCACCGGCTGCCCGTCGCGGGGCAGATGACGGGCCCGGGCCCGCAGCCGCCGGGCCGCCTCCGTCAGGCCGGGCAGCTGCACGATCTCCCCGCTGCCGGGCTCCGGCGCCTGGAGGCGGTCGTCGTCCTCGGGGACCTCCACCTCCCGCGCCGACGGGGCCGCCCACGCGTCGGACACCCCCTCGGACAGGATGTTCAGCGACAGCACGGTGACCAGCATCAGCAGGCCGGGGAACACGGTCGCCCACCAGCCGCCGGTCAGCACCATGTTCTTGCCGTCCGCGATGACACTGCCCCAGGACGGGTCGGGCGGCCGTACGCCCGCTCCGATGAAGGACAGCGACGCCTCGAAGACGATCGCCTCGGCGACCTGCACCGTGCAGAACACCAGCACGGGCGCGGCACAGTTGATCGCCACGTGCTTCAGCACGATGTGCGGGGTCCGGGCACCGATCACCCGTTCCGCCGTCACGTAGTCCTCGCCGTACTGGTCGAGGACGTTCGCCCGGACGACCCGGGCCACCGGCGGCGTGAACAGGAACGCGATCGCGCAGATCAGCACCGTGATGCCACCGCCGAACACCGCCACCAGCACGGCGGCGAGCGCGATGCCCGGGAACGCCATGACGACGTCCAGGCAGCGCATCAGCGTCTCGTCCACCGCCTTGCGGGAGGTCGCGGCGATCGCCCCGAGCAGCGCCCCGGCCACCAGCGCCAGGCCGGTGGCGCCGAGCCCGATCGCGAGTGACCAGCGCGCCCCGTACATCAGCCGGCTGAGGATGTCCCGGCCGAGGCTGTCCTGGCCCATCCAGTGCCCGGCGGAGGGATGCCCGGTGCCGTCGACGGGCGGCTGCTGGTCGAGCGGGTCGTGCGGGGCGAGCAGCGGGGCGAGCAGCGCCAGCAGCACGACGACCGCCAGGAAGCAGACGGCGGCCTTCGACAGCAGCGGCAGCCGGCGCCAGCCGCGCAGCCGCAGGCCGGGCCGGGACAGCGCCTCGGTGAGGCTCTTTCGGGTCATCATGCGGGTCATCACGTGGTCGCATCCCTCAGTCGCGGGTTGACCAGCAGGTAGAGGACGTCGATGACGAGGTTCACGACGACGAACCCGGCCGCCGTGGTCAGGACGACGCCCTGGACGACGGCCGGATCGCCGTTCTTCACGGCGTCGATCATCAGCTTGCCCATGCCGGGCAGCGAGAAGATCGTCTCGATGACGACCGCGCCGCCCAGCAGATAGCCGACGCGCAGCCCGAGCACGGTGAGCGGGTTGATGAGCGCGTTCCGCAGCACGTTCCGCCCGACCACCACGCGCGGCGGCAGCCCGCTGCCGATCGCCGTCCGTACGTAGTCCTTGTCCAGCTCCTCCACCACGGCCGTCCGCACGATCCGGGTCAGCTGCGCAGCCACCGGCAGGGAGAGGGCGAGGGCGGGGAGCGTCATGGTCTTCAGCCAGCCGGTGAACGAGTCGGCCGGGTTGATGTAGCC
This sequence comes from Streptomyces afghaniensis 772, assembly GCA_000415505.1. Taxonomy (GTDB): domain Bacteria; phylum Actinomycetota; class Actinomycetes; order Streptomycetales; family Streptomycetaceae; genus Streptomyces; species Streptomyces afghaniensis. Next base: position 25,869 of record KE354203.1, on the reverse strand, counting down.
GCCGGTCGGGAACCAGCCCAGGTCGACCGCCAGGTACTGGATCATCAGCAGCGCCAGCCAGAAGCCGGGCGCCGCGACACCGGTCAGCGACACGACCCGGATGATCTGGTCGGGCAGCCGGTCCCGGTAGATCGCCGCGGTCACGCCGCCCACGAGGGACAGCACGACCGCGACGCCCAGGCCCAGGAACGTCAGCTGGAGGGTGAGCGGCAGTGCGGTGGTGACCTGGTCGATCACCGGCGCCCGGGTCAGCGCGCTGGTGCCCAGGTCGCCGTGGAGCAGGTCGGCGACGAAGTCGGCGTAGCGCACGGGCAGCGGGTCGAGCAGGCCGTGTTCCTCGCGGAAGTCGTGCAGTTGCTGCGGTGTCGGGTTGGCGCCCTGGAAGAACGCGGACGCCGGGTCGACGTCCGAGAAACGCATCACCAGGAAGACGAACAGCACGATGCCGAGCATCAGCGGCACGAGCAGGGCGACGCGGCGGAGCAGGATGCGCAGGACTGCGGTCATGCCGCTAGGCCCACTTGGCCTGGAGGAGGTTGATGCCCGGGTAGGGCTGTGCCCTTATGCCGCTGAGCCGCTTCGGGTCCCAGGCCGTCATCAGCTCGTTGTGGACGACCGGGTAGAGCACGGCCTGTTCGGCGACGACGTCGATGTAGTCCTGGACCATCGCCTTCTTCTTCTCCGGGTCCGGCTCCCGGGTGGCCCGGTCCATGTCCCTGAAGAGCGCCTTGGCGACGGGGTCGCCGGCCCACCGCGTGTACTGCATCCACAGGTTCTCGGGCCCGTAGTTGTAGTGCATGATCAGGTCGGCGTCGAGGCCGAACTGGTTGGGATTCGAGGCGGCGGCGACGACCTGGTAGTCCTGCTTCTGGTCCATCTTCGTGAACACGGCCGTCGTCTCCTGCGGGGACAGGGTCGTCTTCACGCCGATCGCGTCCCAGGACGCCTTGATGGTCGGCAGGCAGTCGACGATCCAGCTCACGTTCACCGCGAGGATGTCGATGCTCAACCCCTTGACCCCGGCCTCCCTCAGCAGCGCCTTCGCCTTGTCCGGGTCGTAGTCGTACACGGTCTTCGCCCGGCGGTAGGACGGGTTGCTCTCGTCGAGGAAGGAACTCGACGGCTTCCCGTGGCCCTTGAGCGCGACCTCCACCATCTTCTCGGTGTCGATGGCGTAGTGCAGGGCCTGGCGTACGCGCACGTCGTCGAAGGGCTTGTGCTGGGTGTTGAACATCAGGAACAGGTTGTTCATCCCGGCCCCGCCGGCGACTGTCAGTCCACTGCTCTCCAACTGCGCGATGTTGGCGTACGGGATGTTGTCCGCGATCTGCGCGCCCGCGCTCGACCCCGAGATCTTCGCGACGCGGGGGGCCGCGTCCACGATCGTCAGCCAGTTCATCTTCCGGAAGGCCGGCTTGCGCGGGCCGTTGTAGTCGTCGAACGCCTCGAAGGTCGTGTTCGACTTCGGGTGGTGCGCGGTCTGCCGGTACGGTCCCGAGCCGATCGCCTTGCCCTTGATGGCGTCGTCCCAGGCGCCCGGCTGCGAGAACACGTGCTTCGGCATGATCTTGGCGAGGGCCAGCCGCGCGAGACCGTCCGGGAACGGGAACTTGAGCACCAGCTCCACGGTCCGCGCGTCGATCTTCCGGACCTCCTTCAGCCAGCTCGCGAAGAAGCCCTTGGCGAGGGTCTGGGTGTCCGGGTCGAGGATCCGCTCGAAGACGAAGACCACGTCGTCGGCGGTCACGGGCTTGCCGTCGTGGAACTTCGCCCCGGCCCGCAGCGTGAACGTCCAGGACGTGCCGCCCGGGTCCTTCGGCACCTCGGTCGCCAGGGCCGCGTACGGCTCGCGGGAGATCGGGTCGGTGTCGAGCAGGCCCTCGTAGATGTGGTTGTTCGCGGCCATGCAGAACGCGGACGCCGTCTGGGTGGGGTCCCAGCTGCCGTCGTTGCCGTAGCCGATCACGGCGGTCAGCGTCCGGTTCGCGCCGCTGCCGCCGCCACCGGTGTCGTTCGTGGACTCCGGCCCGGACGAACAGGCAGACAGCGACGCGGAGACGGCGGCGGCCGCGCCCAGCGCGCCGGTGTACTTCAGGAACGTCCGGCGGTGCGGCGCCGGCACGTCGTGGGTCACGTCGCGCACGGGGTCCTCCAGCGAGAGGTCTGGAAAGGAGACAGGGGGAGGGTGAGCTGCGGAGATACGACGTCCTACGTCCGGCGGTCAGCGCGACCATAAGAGGGGCCGTGGGGGCGGTCAAGAGATCGCACACGAATGGCGTATCTGCCACAGGTCGGACCAATGACGCCGGTGAGGGACGTGAGTTGACGTCTTGTCAGGGCAGGCATGATGAGGGACGTGACTGAGCTGTGGAGTGAGAGTGACGCCGGCGTCCTGAGACTGCCTTCCGGCCGGTTGATGCGGGGGCGAGGCCTCCGCCACCCCATGGACCCCGGCGCGCCCCTTCCCTCCTACGGTGTCTACCTGCTCGGCCGGCGGCCGCCCGAGGTCCCCTGGGAGGCGCGCTGGATCCGCTGGCCCGACTTCCGCCTCCCGTCGGACCGGGCAGCCGCCCGCGAGGTGCTGGCCGATGCCTGGGAGCGGGCCGCCGGAGAGCGCGTGGAGATCGCCTGCGGCGGAGGACGTGGCCGCACGGGCACGGCCCTGGCCTGCCTCGCGGTCCTGGACGGCGTGCCCGGCGAGGAGGCGGTGGCGTACGTGCGCCGGCACTACGACCGGCATGCGGTGGAAACGCCCTGGCAGCGGCGGTACGTACGCCGGTTCGGCGAGGGATGAGCCTCTCCTTCGGCGCGGCGCCTCATACCTTGGTCGCGCCGCCGTAGACCGACGGCCGACAGCGGGGACTGGCGCCGGCTCGGCACAGTGAACGGTAACGCGTCCAGGACGTCTTCGAGCCGATGGGCCTGTACGCGGCGATGATCTTAGAGTTCATCAGCGCGGACGCCCCGCACCGCCCGGACGACCCCGCCTCCGGCTGGCACTGGGAGCCGAAGGAGGCGTTCCACGCGGTGGCCCGCCGATACGGGGCGGCGGGCCACCGCTGACGTCACGCGCAGGAGAGGTCGGATCCGGGCCGCTTCCCGGTGGCCAGGAAGCGGGAGACGGTCCGGTCGCCGCAGGCGTTGCCGTTGTCGAGGAAGGCGCCGTGGCCGGTGGAGTTCACGGTGACCATGACGGCCCGGTCGCCGAGCGCCTGCCGGAGTTTCAGCGCGCCGCTGAGCGGGGTGGCGACATCCCGCTCGTTCTGCACGAGCAGCACGTTGGACGGCCCGCGGTCGGTGATCCGCACGGGCGGTTCCCCCGGCTCGTACGGCAGGGCGGCGCACACCATCGGCCCGCGCGGCATGCCCGCCGTGAGCGGGTGCTTCGCCCGGCTCTCGTGGACGTCCTTCTGGTACGCGGCGGCGGAGTCCGGCCAGTCGATGTCGTTGCACATGGTGCCGACAGTGATCGCGGCGACGTTCTGGATCACCGACTCGGGCGGGGACTCGGGCACGGGCGGCACGGTTCCCTTGCGGGCGGCCAGGATCGTCCGGGCCAGGACCGGGTAGTCGTCGGGGTCGTAGAGGCTGGTCAGCATGGTCTGACGCAGTACGTTGCCGTCCAGCCGGTCCGGGTTGGCGCCGGGCCAGGGGAGGGGCTCGCGGTCCAGCCGCGCGGCGAGGCGCAGGAAGCCGGAGCGCACCTCGGCGGCGGTGCGCGCCAGCCGGTACGGATTCCCCGGCCGGGACGCCCACGTGGCGAACTCCGGGAAGTTGTCCTCGACGCCGGTCTCGAAGGCGGCGAGCCAGCCGCGGGTCACCCGGGTGGGGTCGGGGTCGTTGTTGCTGTCCAGCACGGTGCGGTCGGTGCGGTCGGGGAACAACTGGCCGTAGACGGCGCCGACGTACGTGCCGTACGAGTCGCCCCACGCGGAGATCTTGGGTTCCCCGAGCGCGGCCCGGACGCGGTCGAGGTCGCGGGCCTCGTTGGCGGTGCTGATGTGCCGGATCAGCTCACCGCCGTTGCGGCCGCAGGCCTCGGTGACGCGCCGCGCGGTGGCCATGTTCTCGGCGACGGAACCGTCCGGGGCGGGCCAGGGCAGGAACTTGGTCCTGCCGAGGTCGGCGGGGTCGAGCTTGCAGTCGACGGCGGTGGAAGGCGCCATGCCGCGCGGCGCGAAGCCGATGAGGTCGTAGGCGTCACGCACCTTCTGCGGCAGCTTCTGCCCCTTGCCGGAGGGGTCGGAGAGGCTGTCCCCGCCCGGGCCGCCGGGGATGAGTAACAGCGCGCCGCGGCGGGCCGAGGGCTTCTCGCTCGGAATGCGGGAGACGGCGATCTCGATGGTCCGCCCGTCCGGGTCGGAGTAGTCCATCGGGACCTCGACGGTGGCGCACCGCTGTCTGGGGTCGAGGCCGCTGCCCCGCCAGGCGGACCACCGCAGCGGCTCGGTGGTGTCGGCGGACGCGGTCAGCGGGACGGCGAGCCCGAGCAGGACGGCGGAGGCCGCGGCGAGTGAGGCGTGACGCGTGATCTGCTTCTTGTCCATGAGCCGATCATGGTGCCCCCCGGCCCCGCCCCACATCCGGTCAACTCCCGGGTTCCGCCGGGGGTTTACCCCCTACCGGACGAAGTGACGGGCGCGGATTTGTGCTGGGGAGCCGTCCGGGGCGGGGGGTGCGGAGCATGAAGACGTCCGTCGGGTCCTGGGTCTCCACCGTGAAGCCGTGGCGTTCGTAGAGGCGCCGGGCCGGGCTGCCCCGGAGGACGTTGAGGCGGACGGCCGTGCCGGTGGCGTCCGTTCCGCTCAGCAGGGTGCGGAGGACAGCGGAGCCGAGGCCTCGGCCCTGGACGGCCGGGGCGAGATAGAAGTGCTCCAGCCAGTGGCCGTCCTCCGACGGGTGCAGGGCGGCACTGCCCGCGAAGGCGCCGGCCACGAGGACGACCGACGTGTGCTCGGGGCGGAAGCCGTCCCGCAGGCGCTGCCGGACCCGGTGCGCGTCGTAGCGGCCCAGCCTTTCCAGATCCGGGCGCATCACCACCGCCCGCAGTTCCGCAATTGCCTCGACATCGGCCGGTTCCGCGGCCCGCAGCGACCATTCCAGGTCCGTACGCCGGCCGGGCTCGGTCTTTTTCGTCCCCGTATTCGTGTCCACGGCTCGATCATGCCCGAACCCCTTTGTGCCGCCCTGCAGTTGTACGGCACAGACCCTTCCCGAGTGTAGGCGCGGAGAGTCATCGCAGGGATGCGAAGAGTGAAACTCCGAAAGGAAGGGGAGCACGGTGGAGGCACGACACTCGGCGCTCTGCGTCGAAGAAGCGGAGGATGCGGTGAAAGAATTGCGGGCAGAACTCGCCAAGGGCGGAATTATCCAGCCGTCACCGGGACTTCACCCGGTGAATCTTGTGCGGGACGTACCCTGTCCGCTCGTGGAATCGGGCCGGTGTTCCCTTCGGACCGCCCGGCGGCTCGCGGCGGTGCCGCGATGAAGCCCCCGGTCGGCGCGTACGTCGTGGACACCCGCAGCGGCCGCATCGGCATCGTCATGGGGCATGAGGGGCCCTACGTACAGCTGAGGCCGTACGGGGGCGGCAAGGAGTGGGACGCCGATCCCGCCGCCGTCCGGCACGCCACCCCGGCCGAGCGGCTGCGCGCGGCGACGGCGTACGCCAACGCCCGCAGCAGGGGCGAGGTCCCTTGACGCCATGACCCTGCGAGAATGGCGCCATGAGTCTGTTCCGCGACGACGGCATCGTGCTGCGCACCCAGAAGCTGGGTGAGGCGGACCGGATCATCACGCTGCTCACCCGCGGTCACGGACGGGTACGGGCGGTGGCCAGGGGCGTGCGCCGGACGAAGTCGAAGTTCGGTGCGCGCCTCGAACCCTTCTCCCACGTCGACGTGCAGTTCTTCGCCAAGGGCAGCGAACTGGTCGGACGCGGGCTGCCGCTGTGCACGCAGAGCGAGACCATCGCCCCGTACGGGGGCGGGATCGTCAGCGACTACGCGCGGTACACCGCGGGCACGGCCATGCTGGAGACCGCCGAGCGGTTCACCGACCACGAGGGCGAGCCGGCCGTGCAGCAGTACCTGCTGCTCGTCGGCGGGCTGCGGACCCTCGCCCGCGGGGAGCACGCGCCGCATCTCGTGCTGGACGCGTTCCTGCTCCGGTCCCTCGCCGTCAACGGCTACGCCCCGAGCTTCACCGACTGCGCGAAGTGCGGCATGCCCGGGCCCAACCGGTTCTTCTCGGTCGCGTCGGGCGGTTCCGTCTGCGTGGACTGCCGGGTGCCCGGCAGCGTCGTACCCTCGCCCCAGGCCCTGGAACTCCTCGGCGCGCTGCTTACGGGAGACTGGGAGACCGCGGACGCCTGCGAGGCGCGGTACGTCCGGGAGGGCAGCGGGCTGGTGTCCGCGTATCTGCACTGGCACATGGAGCGCGGGCTGCGCTCCCTGCGCTACGTCGAGAAGTAAGCGAAGCAAGCAAGCACGAGGAGACGAGAAACACATGGCCGTACGCGGGATCCTGGGGCGGCAGCGCCGGGAGTACAGGACGCCGGAGCCGCACCCGTCCGGCGCGCGGCCGCCGAAGCTCCCCGGGGAGCTCGTACCGCAGCATGTGGCGATCGTCATGGACGGCAACGGGCGGTGGGCGAAGGAGCGGGGCCTGCCGCGCACCGAGGGGCACAAGGTCGGCGCCGAGCGGGTGCTCGACGTGCTCCAGGGCGCCGTCGAGATGGGAGTGGGCGCCATCTCCCTGTACGCCTTCTCCACCGAGAACTGGAAGCGGTCGCCGGAAGAGGTGCGCTTCCTGATGAACTTCAACCGGGACTTCATCCGCAAGACCCGCGACCAGCTCGACGAGCTGGGCATCCGGGTGCGCTGGGTGGGCCGTATGCCCAAGCTGTGGCGCTCGGTCGCCAAGGAGCTCCAGATCGCCCAGGAGCAGACCAAGGGCAACGACCGGCTGACCCTGTACTTCTGCATGAACTACGGGGCCGGGCCGAGATCGCGGACGCGGCCAAGGCGCTCGCGGAAGACGTGAAGAGCGGCAAGCTCGACCCCTCGAAGGTCAACGAGAAGACCTTCGCGAAGTACATGTACTACCCGGACATGCCGGACGTGGACCTGTTCCTGCGTCCGAGCGGTGAGCAGCGCACCTCCAACTACCTGCTCTGGCAGAGCGCGTACGCCGAGATGGTCTTCCAGGACGTGCTGTGGCCGGACTTCGACCGCCGCGACCTGTGGCGGGCGTGCCTGGAGTTCGCCTCGCGGGACCGCCGCTTCGGCGGCGCCATCCCGAACGAGGAGCTGCTGGCCATGGAAGGCAAGCAGGAGTAGTCCCGCACTCAGGGGCGCGGGGAACTGCGCGACCGGCCACGGTGGACCCGCACCCGGGATGCGGGTCTCACCCCCACGGCGAACAGCGGCTCAACCGCCGGAGGCCTTCGCACAGTCCGCGCACGTGCCGAAGATCTCCACCGTGTGGGCCACGTTCACGAAGCCGTGCTCGGCGGCGATGGCCTCCGCCCACTTCTCCACGGCCGGGCCCTCCACCTCGACGGCTTTGCCGCAGCCACGGCACACCAGGTGGTGGTGATGGTCGTCGGTGGAGCAGCGGCGGTAGACGGACTCGCCCTCGGCCGTGCGCAGGACGTCGACCTCGCCGGCGTCGGCGAGGGACTGCAGGGTGCGGTAGACCGTGGTGAGCCCGACCGAGTCGCCCTTGTGCTTGAGCATGTCGTGCAGTTCCTGCGCGCTGCGGAACTCGTCGACCTCGTCCAGGGCCGCCGCCACGGCGGCACGCTGCCTGGTGGCGCGGCCCTTCACGGACGGTCCAGCGGTCGTCACCGTTGCCTCCTCACGTCTGCCTTGCCCGGGCCATTGTGCCAGCCCGGGGTGGGGGCGGTCAGACGCCGACTTCGTCGGCCGGCTCCCGGGTGGCCGGAATCGCGCACTCGGCAGGGTCGTGAGCGGGATCCGCGGCGTTCCTGGCGCGGGCGCGGCGGCGGGCCAGCGGAGTCGCCAGCGCCGTCAGCACGACGAAGGCGCCGATGGTCAGCAGTACGATCGTCGCACCGGGAGGCACGTCCTGGTAGTACGACGTGACGGTCCCGCCGATCGTCACGCTCACCCCGATGGCCACGGCGATCACGAAGGTCGCGGCGAAGCTGCGGCCGATCTGCTGGGCGGCTGCGACGGGCACCACCATCAGCGCGCTGACCAGGAGCAGGCCGACCACGCGCATCGCCACCGTCACCGTGACGGCCGCGGTGATCGCCGTCAGCAGGTTCAGGGCGCGCACCGGCAGGCCCGTCACCCGGGCGAACTCCTCGTCCTGGCTGACGGCGAACAGCTGCCGGCGCAGGCCGAGGGTGACCAGGACGACGAAGGCGGCCAGAATGCAGATGGCCGTGACGTCCGACTCGGACACCGTCGACAGGGAGCCGAAGAGGTACGACGTCAGATTGGCGTTGGAGCCCGTCGGCGCGAGGTTGATGAACATCACACCACCGGCCATGCCGCCGTAGAACAGCATCGCGAGGGCGATGTCGCCGCGGGTCCTGCCGTACCAGCGGATCAGCTCCATGAGCACCGCGCCGATGACCGAGACGAGGGTCGCCATCCACACCGGGGACCAGGTCAGCAGGAAGCCGAGGCCGACGCCGGTCATCGCCACATGTCCGATGCCGTCGCCCATCAGGGCCTGGCGGCGCTGGACCAGGTAGATGCCCACCGCGGGGGCCGTGATGCCGACCAGGACGGCGGCGAGCAGCGCCCGCTGCATGAAGGCGTAGTCGAGGATCTCCATCAGCTCAGCAGTCCCGTGCGGATCGGTTCGTGGCCCGCGGGTGCGTGCGGGTGTACGTGGTCGTGGCCGGGCAGGGCGTGCTGCCCGACGCCTTGGGGGGCGCCCGTGTGCACGACGCAGCCGTCGCGCAGGACGACCGCCCGGTCGATGAGGGGCTCCGAGGGGGCCCAGTTCGTGCAGCACCAGCAGCACGGTCGTGCCCTGCGAGACCTGCTCGCGCAGCGTGTGCGCGAGGACCTCCTGGCTGGCCAGGTCGACGCCGGCCATCGGCTCGTCCATGATCAGCAGTTCCGGCTCGGAGGCGAGCGCGCGGGCTATCAGGACGCGCTGGTGCTGGCCGCCCGAGAGGGCGTTGACCGAGTCCTTGGCCCGGTCCGCCATGCCGACGAGCTCCAGGGCCGCGCGCACGGCCGCGTGGTCCGCCTTGCGCAGCACGCCGAAGCGGGCCCGGGACAGGCGGCCCGAGGAGACCACCTCGGTCACCGTGGCGGGCACCCCGCCGGCGGCCGTGGTGCGCTGCGGGACGTAGCCCACGCGGTGCCAGTCGCGGAACCGCCTGCGGTCCGTGCCGAACAGCCGGATCTCGCCGGCGCCGGTCTGCACCTGGCCGATGATGCTGCGCACGGCCGTGGACTTGCCGGAGCCGTTCGCGCCGAGCAGCGCGACGACCTCACCGTGGCGCACGGTGAGGTCGATGCCGCGCAGGACGGGGCGCGAGCCCAGGTCGGCGCGGACGCCGCGCAGGGATACGACGGGCTCGGTCATGCCGTCCTCCGATGGGTCGATCACTTGGCTCCCAGGGCCGTCTGAAGGGCCTTGAGGTTGGCTTCCATGACCTGGAAGTAGTCGTCGCCGCGGGACTTGTCGGTGATGCCCTCGAGCGGGTCGAGGACGTCCGTCTTGAGCTTCGCGTCCTTGGCGAGGGTCTTCGCGGTCTTGTCGGAGACCAGTGTCTCGTAGAAGACGGTGGTGACGCCGTCGGCCTTGGCCTCCTGCTGGAGCTCCTTGACCCGGGCGGCGCTGGGCTCGCTCTCGGGGTCGAGGCCGGAGATGGCCTCCTGGGTGAGGCCGTAGCGCTCGGCGAGGTAGCCGAAGGCGGCGTGGTTGGTGAAGAAGACCTTGGTCTTGGTGTCCTTCAGGCCGGTCTCGAACTCGCCGTTGAGGCCGTTCAGCTTCTCGACCAGGGCCGCGGTGTTCTTCTTGTAGTCGGCGGCGTGGTCCGGGTCGGCCTTCTCGAAGGCCTTGCCGACGCCCTGGGCGACCTCGGCGTACTTCACCGGGTCCAGCCAGATGTGGGGGTCGCGGGCGTGCTCCTCCTCCTCGGAGTGCCCCTCCTCCTCGGCGTGGCCTTCCTCGCCCGCGTGGTCGTGCTCGGTGTTGCCGTGGTCCTCGAGGGTGGTCAGGCCGGCCGCGTCGATCTTCGTCTTGATGCCGGTCTGCGAGACCGCCTCGTCGACGGCGGGCTGGAGGCCCTTGAGGTAGAGCGCCGCGTCGGCCTCTTCGAGCTGTGCCCGCTGCTTGGTGCTGATCTCCAGGTCGTGCGGCTCCTGGCCGGGCTCGGTCAGACTGGTGACGTTCGCGTGGTCGCCGCCGATCTGCTCGGCGAGGAACGCCATCGGGTAGAACGAGGCGACGACGTCGAACTTGTCCGTGTTGCCCTTCGCCGCGCTGTCGCTGGAGCAGGCGGAGAGAGCACCGAGGCCGAGAGCGGTGGCCGCGGTGACCGCGGTGGCGGATATGAGGCGTCGTCGTACGTTCATGACACTCATTTTCAACAAATATGGAAACCGTTGTCAACAAACCGGCTGAGCGGGATCCGCGAGGGGGCCTGGCGGTCGCCGAGGGGGGAGCGATTTGATTGAGGGGGCGCCCCCGCCGGTAACCTGAAGCATTCGCTGGAAGCAACTCGCTTCGTCGCCCGTCGTCGTAATGAAGAGAGCACCGTGGCCGCCGACAAGATCGACACCATCGTCAGCCTGAGCAAGCGCCGTGGCTTCGTATTCCCCTGTAGTGAGATCTACGGCGGCCAGCGCGCCGCTTGGGACTACGGCCCCCTGGGTGTCGAGCTCAAGGAGAACCTCAAGCGCCAGTGGTGGCGCTACATGGTGACGTCGCGCGAGGACGTCGTCGGTATCGACTCGTCCGTGATCCTGGCCCCCGAGGTCTGGGTCGCCTCCGGCCACGTCGCCACCTTCACGGACCCGCTGACCGAGTGCACCTCCTGCCACAAGCGGTTCCGCGCGGACCACCTGGAGGAGGCCTACGAGGAGAAGAAGGGCCGCGCCCCGGAGAACGGCCTCCTCGACGTCAACTGCCCCAACTGCGGCAACAAGGGCCAGTTCACCGAGCCGAAGCAGTTCTCGGGCCTGCTGTCCACCCACCTCGGCCCGACGCAGGACTCCGGCTCCATCGCCTACCTGCGCCCCGAGACCGCCCAGGGCATCTTCACCAACTTCTCCCAGGTGCAGACCACCTCGCGCCGCAAGCCGCCGTTCGGCATCGCCCAGATGGGCAAGTCCTTCCGCAACGAGATCACGCCCGGCAACTTCATCTTCCGCACCCGCGAGTTCGAGCAGATGGAGATGGAGTTCTTCGTCAAGCCGGGCGAGGACGAGAAGTGGCAGGAGTACTGGATGGAGCAGCGCTGGAACTGGTACACCGGTCTCGGCCTGCGCGAGGAGAACATGCGGTGGTACGAGCACCCGAAGGAGAAGCTCTCCCACTACTCCAAGCGCACCGCCGACATCGAGTACCGCTTCCAGTTCGGCGGCAGTGAGTGGGGCGAGCTCGAGGGCGTCGCCAACCGCACCGACTACGACCTCGGCGCCCACTCCAAGGCCTCCGGCCAGGACCTCACCTACTTCGACCAGGAGGCCGGCGAGCGCTGGACCCCGTACGTCATCGAGCCCGCGGCCGGTGTCGGCCGCGCGATGCTGGCGTTCCTCCTGGACGCCTACATCGAGGACGAGGCGCCCAACGCCAAGGGCAAGATGGAGAAGCGCACGGTGCTGCGCCTCGACCCGCGCCTGTCCCCGGTGAAGGTGGCGGTGCTGCCGCTGTCCCGGAACCCGGAGCTGTCCCCGAAGGCCAAGGGCCTCGCCCAGGCGCTGCGCCAGAACTGGAACATCGAGTTCGACGACGCCGGCGCCATCGGCCGCCGCTACCGCCGCCAGGACGAGATCGGCACGCCGTTCTGCGTGACCGTCGACTTCGACACCCTGGAGGACAACGCGGTCACCGTCCGCGAGCGTGACTCGATGAAGCAGGAGCGCGTCTCCCTCGACCAGATCGAGGGCTACCTGGCGGCCCGCCTGGTCGGCTGCTGATCTCTCCTTGCGCACGCCGGTGCCGGGTTCCTCCGCGGAGGGGCCCGGCACCGGCGCGTTTCACGCGTGGACGGCCGAGTGGTCCTTCAGCGCCACCGCCGATTGGCCCTGTTTCCGGGAGCGGCGCGCCGCCAGGGTGAGGGCATGAGCATCGCCTTTCTGCTGACCACGCTCGTCGTCGTCGCCACGCCGGGCACCGGAGTCGTCTACACCCTCGCCGCCGCACTCTCCCGGGGCCGGCGCGCGAGTGTCGTCGCGGCCGTCGGGTGCACGCTCGGGATCGTGCCGCATCTGCTGGCCACGGTCACCGGGGTCGCCGCCCTGCTGCACGCCAGTGCGACCGCGTTCCAGGTGCTGAAGTACGCCGGGGTCGCCTACCTCCTGTACATGGCGTGGGCGACGGTGCGGGACAAGGAGGCGCTCGTGGTGGAGGAGGAGCGGGCGGCGCCGGTGTCCGCGCGGCGGGTGATCGTGCGGGGCGTGCTGATCAACATCCTCAACCCGAAACTGACGATCTTCTTCTTCGCGTTCCTGCCGCAGTTCGTGAGCCCCGGGGAGCCGCACGCGGTGGTGCGGATGGTGGGGCTCGGCGGGGTGTTCATGCTGGCGACCTTCGCCGTGTTCGCCGCGTACGGGGTGCTGGCCGCGTCGGTGCGCAGTCATGTGATCGGGCGGCCCCGGGTGATGGCGTGGCTGCGGCGGGGGTTCGCGGGGTCGTTCGTGGCGCTGGGGGCGAAGCTGGCGTTCACGGCGCGGTAGCCGAAGGTCCGGGGCGGCGGTTCCGGGGTGGGCTGACAAGTATCGAATGACAGATATTGAAATCTGTCAGCTGTCATGGCACAGTGGACGGCATGACGATGCGAACCCGAACCCTCGGCACCACCGGCCCCCAGGTCTCCGCCCTCGGTCTCGGCTGCATGGGCATGTCCGCGCTGTACGGCGAGGCCGACCGGGCCGAGTCCGTCGCGACCATCCACGCGGCGCTCGAAGCGGGCGTCACCCTGCTGGACACCGGCGACTTCTACGGCATGGGCCACAACGAGATGCTGATCGGCGAGGCCCTGCGCGCGGCCCCCGCCGCCCGGCGTGAACAGGCCCTGGTCAGCGTGAAGTTCGGCGCCCTGCGCGACCCGGACGGCGGCTGGTCCGGCTACGACGGCCGGCCCGCCGCCGTGAAGAACTTCGCCGCGTACTCCCTCCAGCGGCTCGGCGTCGACCACATCGACGTCTACCGCATCGCCCGCCTCGACCCCGACGTGCCGGTCGAGGAGACGGTCGGCGCGATCGCGGAACTGGTCGAGAAGGGATACGTGCGGCACATCGGCCTCAGCGAGGTCGGCGCCGACACGATCCGGCGGGCCGCCGCCACCGCGCCGATCTCCGACCTGCAGATCGAGTACTCCCTCATCTCGCGCGGCATCGAGGACGAGATCCTCCCCACCACGCGCGAGCTGGGCATCGGCATCACGGCGTACGGCGTGCTCTCCCGGGGCCTGATCTCCGGGCACTTCACCGCCGACCGGCAGCTCGGCGCCGGCGACTTCCGGGCGATGTCGCCGCGCTTCCAGGGGGACAACCTCCGGCACAACCTCGACCTCGTCGAGGCGCTGCGGAAGATCGCCGAGCAGAAGGGCGTCAGCGTCGCGCAGATCGCCATCGCCTGGGTGCTCGCCCGCGGTGAGGACATCGTGCCGCTGGTCGGCGCCCGCCGCCGCGACCGGCTCACGGAGGCGCTGGGCGCGCTGGACGTCACGCTGGACGCGGCCGACCTGACCGCGATCGAGGAGGCCGTACCGCCCGGCGCCGCCGCCGGCGACCGCTACCCGGCGGCCCAGATGGCACACCTCGAGAGCTGAACCGGGCTCCAGGTACGGTCAGGGGCATGGCACCGACCAGCGAGACTCTGACCGCCGAGCGCATCCTCGAGGCGACCGAGGAGGTGCTGCGCCGCCACGGCCCGGCCAAGGCCACCGTGGTGGACGTGGCCCGCGCGCTCGGCGTCAGCCACGGCAGCGTCTACCGTCACTTCCGCACCAAGGCGGCGCTGCGCGAGGCCGTCACCAAGCGCTGGCTGGATCGCACGTCCGGGGAGCTGTCGGGCATTGCCGCGGGGGACGGTGCCCCGGAGGCCCGGCTGCGGGACTGGCTCGCCGCGTTGTTCGCCGCGAAGCGCCGCAAGGCGGGCGGGGATCCGGAGCTGTTCGCCACGTACACGGTCCTCACGAGCGAGAACGGCGCGGCGGTCGGTGAGCACATCGCCGACCTGACATCCCAGCTCACCCGCATCATCCGGGCCGGCGTCGAGACCGGCGACTTCGCCGCCGGGGACCCGCAGGCCACGGCCCGCGCGGTCTTCCAGGCGACGGGTCGCTTCCACGACCCCAGTCATGCCCGGGAGTGGGAAGAGCCGGGGGCCGAGGCCGACTTCAGGGCGGTCGTCGACCTGCTGATGCGAGGACTGCGGCCCTGAGGGGATCGCCGTACCCACCGGGTGCGCCCCGGCCGGGAGAGGCACAGGATGGGAAGGGAGGGGCGGGTCGCCGCGAGGGGGCGCTGAGAAGGAGATGGCGATCATGGATCTCGTACTGCGTCCGGGCACTGCGGACGATGCCGCAGAGTGCGGAAGGATCTGCTACGAGGCCTTCGCGGGCATCGCCGAGGAGCACGCGTTCCCACCCGACTTCCCGAGCCCCGACGTGGGTGTGGCGGTGATCGAGGGAGCCCTGACGCACCCGGGTTTCTACAGTGTCGTCGCCGAGCTCGACGGGCGGATCGTCGGCAGCAACTTCCTCGACGAACGCTCGGCCGTCGTCGGGGTCGGGCCCATCACCGTCGACCCCGCCGTGCAGAACGCGGGCGTGGGCCGCCGCCTGATGCGGGACGTGATGGAGCGCGCCGACGAACGCGGGGCGCCGGGCATCCGGCTGTTGCAGACCGGCTACCACAACAGGTCGTTCTCGCTGTACGTGAGCCTGGGCTTCGTCCACCGGGCCACGGTGGCCTGTGTGCAGGGCCCGCCGATCGGGCGTGCGATGCCCGGCTACGCGGTGCGGGAGGCCACGGACGCGGACCTCGGCGCCTGCAACGACGTGTGCCGGCAGGTCCACGGCGTCGACCGGGGCGGCGAGGTCGCCGACGGGCTCAAACAGGGCACCGCCCGGGTCGTGGAGCGCGCGGGACGCGTCACCGGGTACGCCACCGACCTGGCCTTCTTCGCGCACGCCGTCGGCGAGACCACCCCTGACGTACAGGCCCTGATCGCGGCGGCCCCGCAGTTCGCCGGCCCGGGCATCCTGGTGCCCGTGAGCGACAGTGTGCTGCTGAGGTGGTGCCTGGCCAACGGCCTCAAGGTCGTGCAGCTGATGAGCCTGATGACCATCGGTCTGTACAACCAGCCCGACGGTGCGTACCTGCCCTCGATCCTCTACTAGGGCCCGCCCGGCCGTTCACGCCGCCGTCGGGTCCACCGTCGCCTGGTGGGCCTCCGCCAGGTGCTCCTCGGCCTTCAGCCAGGGCAGGAACTGGGCGCCTCTGCGCCAGCCGCAGGTGTCGCATCTGATCGTGCGCTGCACGCCCGTGCGCCGCACCCGCACCACGTGCTCCCGGCCGTGCTGGTCCCAGCGGCTGACCTTGCTGGTGTCGCTCTGCGCCATGACGTCTCCCGCGTCCAGGAATCCGGCGGATCCGGTCTGCTCGCAGCAAGGAGTGTGCTGCAAGACCAACATCAACAGGGTTTTCCCGGACGCGAGTTATCAGGCCGTGAGATACCTCAAGCGACCGTGCGCGGCAGCCGGAGACTCAGCAGGCCGGTCAGCACCA
Organism: Streptomyces afghaniensis 772; assembly: GCA_000415505.1. Taxonomy (GTDB): domain Bacteria; phylum Actinomycetota; class Actinomycetes; order Streptomycetales; family Streptomycetaceae; genus Streptomyces; species Streptomyces afghaniensis. The sequence continues at coordinate 9,913 of KE354203.1, read as the reverse complement.
CACCGGCGAGCTGCACCAGCAGCGTCGTGACCAGGGCGTCCCGCATGCCCATCCCCGGGACCAGGGACAGGAACAGCGTGCCCAGGGTCGCCACCCCGAGTGCCAGCGCCGACTGCTGAGTGGTGATCATCACGCCGCTGCCGACACCGGCGCGGGCGGGCGGCACCTCGGAGAGGATGACCCGGTAGATGACGGGGAGTTGCAGAGCCTGTCCCGCACCGGCGACCGCCGCTCCGGGGAACAGCTCGACGAAGCCGAGGTGCGGCCAGAAGCGCCAGGCGGCCAGTGCCATCAGCGCCAGACCCAGGCCCTGGAGCGCGGCGCCCGCCGTCACCACCCGCGTGCCGTACCGGGCGACCAGCCGCGGGCCCAGCAGCGAGAAGACGAAGAACACCACCGCCAGCGGCGCGAGCGCCAGCCCCGCGGCGACCGGGTCGAGCCCGGCGCCCTGCTGCAACGCCACCGCGATCACGAACATGAAGCCGCTGAAGCCGATGGAGAATGGCAGCACCAGCAGCAGCCCGCGGCGCAGGGAGGTGAGCGCGAACAGGCTCGGCGGAACCAGCGGTGTACGGCCCTCCCGGTCGGCCCGCCGCTCCACGACGTAGAACGCCGCCGCCGCGAACGGGAACGCCACCAGCGACAGCCAGGTCCACAGCGGCCAGCCCGCCGCCCGGCCCTCGGTGAGCGGGACGAGCAGCGTGAGGAGCGAGGCCGCCAGGAGGACCGTGCCCGGGACGTCGACCGGCTCGGGGCGCGTGGAGCGGGTCTCGGGGACCGCGCGGGCGGCCAGGAACAGCCCGGCGAGGACGACCGGCACGTTGACGAGGAACACCGACCGCCAGCCGGTCCCCGCGATGTCGGCGGCCACCAGGACCCCGCCGAGGATCTGCCCGGCCACCATGGACAGCCCGGCGGTCGCGCCGTACAGGCCCATGGCCTTCGCCCGCCGGGGGCCGGTCGTGGTCGCCTGGATGGTGGCCAGCACCTGCGGCAGCATCGCGGCGGCCGACGCGCCCTGGGCGACCCGGGCCGCGACCAGCGACCAGGCGCCGGGCGCCAGCCCGCACGCCAGCGAGGTCAGCCCGAAGGCCGCCATGCCGACGAGGAACAGTCGCCGCCGGCCGAACAGGTCACCGAGCCGGCCGCCGAGGACCAGCAGGACCGCGTACGACACCCCGTACCCGGCGACGACGAGTTCGAGGACCGACTCGCTCGCGGCGAGGTCGGCGCCGATGGTGGGCAGGGCGACGTTCACGATGAAGAAGTCGATGAGCGGGAGTGCCGCGGCCAGCAGCACCGTGAACAGTCCGAGCCCGCCGAGCACGGGAGCCGGGGCGGCGGGGGAGCGGACGGGACGTGAAGTGAGGGATTCCGTGGTCACGTCATCAGCCTGCGGCGACGCTCAGGCTGGTACCAGAGTGTTCTTATCCTGGTAGCAGCAGCACCTGGAAACAGGGTCCGGGCGGCGGCAGGCTGAAGGGTATGACGACCATGGCGCAGCGGACACCGGCCCACCCGCCCGAGGCGTCCGGTGACGCGGACGTCCGGCGGCACGAGCTGGCGGCGTTCCTGCGCAGCCGCCGGGAGCGGATCGCCCCCGAGCAGGTCGGCCTGCCCCGCGGCCGCCGTCGCCGCACGCCGGGGCTGCGCCGCGAGGAGGTCGCCCAGCTCTCCGCCGTGGGCGTCACCTGGTACACGTGGCTGGAGCAGGCCCGGGACATCCAGGTCTCCGTCCAGGTCCTCGACGCGCTGGCCCGCGCGCTGCTGCTCGACCCCAGCGAGCGGGCCCACCTCTTCCGGCTGGCCGGGGCCGCCGACCCGACACCGGCGACCACGTGCCCGTCGGTCACGCCGGCGATGCGGGCGGTGCTGGAGCAGATCGAGCCGTTCCCGGCGTGCCTGCAGAACAGCCGGTACGACATCCTCGCCCACAACCGCACCTACGGGCTGCTGCTGTGCGACCTGGACGCGGTGCCGCCCGAGGACCGCAACTGCATGGTCCTGTCCTACACGCACGCCGAGTGGCAGTCGTCGATCGTGCACCTGGAGGAGACGCAGCGGCTGATGGCCGCGCGCTTCCGGGCCGCGATGGCCGGCCATCTCGCCGAGCCCGCCTGGACGATGCTCCTGAAGCGACTGCGCACGGAGTCCCCCGCCTTCCGCACGGCCTGGGACCGCCACGAGGTCGTCGCCCACCGCACCAAGCGCAAGGAGTTCCTCAACCGTCACGTCGGCCGCATCACCGTCCACCACACGGACTTCTGGCTGACGCCGGGGACGGGCCCGCGGATGGTCACGTACGTCCCGGCGGACCAGGACTCGCGAGAGCGCCTCGAGAAGCTGCACGCAATAGCGAAAGGCCGACGTGACGTTACCGCCGCGCACCTGCGGTAACGGATTTCCGGCCGTCGCTGTTCGGATCCGCGTGACCCCGGCCCGCTCCACTCCCCGGCGAGCGGGCCGGTTGCTCGCGTACGTCAGCGGCTACCGCAGGCAGCCGGTCAGTAGCAGTTGCGGATCTTCCACACCGGGGTCCAGTTGTAGCTCGTGCTGGAATCCCCGACCGGCACGTTCTTCAGGACGTTGCCGGACTGCCCGTAGAACGTCGCCGTCGCGCGGCTGCCGGTCTGCCTGTTCACGTAGCCTCCGGTACCTCCCCAGTTCGACAGCGAGTAGGTGTGGCAGTCGTAGAGCTTGAACACCTTGAACTTGTTCACCGTCGGGTCCCATACGCGGGCACACAGATTGCCGGTGGGGCAGGTGTAGCCGGGGCCCGAGGTGTGGAAGTAGCTCGCGGCCGGTGACACCGTGGGCGCACTTGCCGCCGTGCTCTGGCCTGCGGGGGCCGGTGCGGCGCTGGCTGCGGGAACCATGCCGGCGGTGAGAAGGGCGGTTGCTGCGGTGGCCGTGGCGAGGACGGAACGTGTGCGCATGCGGATTCCCCCTGGTATGTGTGCGGTTGGCTTCCTGCAGCAGCATGCGGTGGCCTGGGCGCCGGACGCGCGTGGTTTTGGCTGCAGCCAAAACGTCGGTCACATCCGCGGCTTGCTCGCACCCGGAACCGGGGCGTCAAGAGTCGCCAAGGAGCCGTCGTCCCAAGGGGGTTGCGGTGTGCAGGGCGCGTTTGCCGTCCCGCCGGGACGTGATGAGTCCACTGTTTCGCAGCACGGCCAGTTGCTGGCTGACGCTCGGCAGGGAGACCCCCGTCGTGTCGGCGAGCTCGGAGGTGGTGGGGCAGGTGAGTGTGGCAGCCTCGTACAGGAGTGCCGCGCGGGTGGGCCCCAGCAGACGGGCCAGCGACGCCGTGGAAGTGGCAGGCGTCGAGTGGGTCTTGTCGACCGGGTAGATGAGCACAGGTCGCAGTTGGCCGTCGGCCAGGGTGATGGGGCGCCGCCAGCAGAAGTACGAAGGGACCAGCAGCAGGCCGCGGCCCTGCAGGTGCAGCTCGCGCTCGACCGGGTAGTCGACGGTCAGCACGGGCGGCTCCCACACCGCCATCGGTCGCAGACTGTTCAGCAGCGCCCTCGTACCGCCGTCCACGAGGGCGCGGGTGCGCAGGGCCAGGTCCGCCGCCGTGGCCGCGCTGATGCGGTTCCAGAGCGGCGCGATGAACTCCTGGTGGTAGGTGCGGAGTTTCCCGCCCAGCGCGGTGAGCGCGGTGACGTCACCACGTGCCAGTGCAGCGCCCGCCCACGGCCGTCCGCCGCTCGCCGTCAACAGGGTCAGCTCCTGGCGCAGGCGGCGTCGCGGCGTCGCGAGCACCCTGTCGATGCCCGTCTGGAGATCATCTGGACCGTCCTCGACGGGCGGGGTGAGGAAGTCCGGGAAGTAGGCGGCACGCGGCACCAGACTGAACAGCGCCGACGCTGCCCCTCGGGCCGTCTCGTCCCGGCGGACCAACCCGGCGACCGTCTGCCGCCACGGGTCGAAGGCGACGGCGCCCTCCCGTGCTTGTAAGCGGCACACACTGCACACGATCTCCCACAGCGGGTCCGGGCGGCGGGCGATGCGCACGCTTTCCAGATCACTGCCGGTGAAATGGATGCGCAGCATGGCTTCCCCCCGTTGGCCATTGACACTCAACGAAGAGCCTCGCCACGCGCGATGTCCCGGACAAGGTCAATCTCGGCCAGGCCCTCGACCGGCTTCGTCCGGGCCTTCTCGCCGTGCTCGGCGTGCGGCGGGGCGGGTTGCGCCGGACGTGGTGATCGCGGTCTCCTTCATATCCCGGTCGACGCCGAGCGCGTGCCGCGGCCGCCGTCACATCCCGCCGCCTCCCGCACCTCCGCCGCCTCCAGCCTCTCGGCCGTCCGCTCGGCGGTCCCCCGGGCCCAGTGCCCACTGCTCACCGCCCCCAGCACCAGCACCGCGAACCCGCACGCCGCGATGATCCACCAGCCCGGCCGCGCGGCCGGCACGAACAACTCGCGGTACGTGGACGCGCCCACGCCGGAGGCGAGCACCGCGCCCACCACCGCGACGCCGAGCGTCTGGCCGAGCTGGCGGCTCGTGGAGGCGACGGCCGCGGCGACACCCGCCTGGGCGCGCGGCATGCCGGAGACCGCCGTGTTGGTGATCGGCGCGTTGACGAAACCGAAGCCGATGCCGAACAGCACGTACCCCGCGAAGAGGGTCGTGTCGGAGGTCTCCGCCTCGAACGCGGCGAAGAGGATGCCGCTGACCGTCATCGCGCAGCCCGCGATCAGCAGCGGCACGCGCGGGCCCCGGCTGCCGACCAGGCGGCCGGAGAGCGGGGCGCACAGGAACGTCGGGACCGCCATCGGCAGCATCCACAGACCCGCCTCCTGGGCGCCGAGACCGCGGACGTTCTGCAGGTACAGCGTGGACAGGAACAGGAAGCCGCCGAGGGCGGCGAACGCGCTGATCGCGATCACGGTCGCCCCGCTGAACGGCGCCGAGCGGAAGAAGCGCAGGTCGATCAGCGGCTGCGCGCGGCGTGGCTCGTACCACAGCAGGCCGATCAGCGCGGCCAGGGCGACGACGGCCGGCGGGACGAGTCGAGGCGAACGGCGTGCTCGGCGCCTCGATGATCGCGTACGTGAGCGTGCCGAACAGCACGATCACCAGGAGCTGCCCGACCGGGTCCGGGCGGCGGGCCTCGGGGCCCGGGACTCGGGACGAAGCGCAGGTGAGGAGCAGGGCCGCCAGGCCACCGGCAGGTTGATCCAGAAGATCGAGCGCCAGCCGACCGACTCGACCAGGAGGCCTCCGACCAGCGGGCCGGCGGCCATCGATATGCCGACGACCGCGCCCCACGCGCCGATCGCCCGGGCCCGCTCGCGCGGGTCGGTGAAGGTGTTGGTGATGATCGACATGGCGACCGGGTTCAGCATCGAGCCGCCCACGGCCTGCACCATCCGGAAGGCGACCAGCGCCTCGAGGCTGGGCGCGAGGGAGCACAGCACCGAGCCGAGGGTGAAGACCACCAGGCCCGCCATGAAGACGCGCTTGCGGCCGATCCGGTCGGCCGTGGAGCCCGCGAGCATCAGCAGCGAGGCCAGGACCAGGGTGTAGGCGTCGATCGTCCACTGGAGGCCGGAGGTGCTCGCGTGCAGGTCATGTTGCATCGAGGGCAGGGCCACGTTCAGGACCGTGTTGTCCAGGCTCACGATCAGCAGGCTCATACAGCAGATCGCGAGCACCAGCATGCGGCGGCGGGGGCTGAGCGCAGGCATGGCCGCCATCGTACGCCGATTTCGATAGTGTGGCTAACTAATGAAGTTTGCCATCTCATGGCACGGCACAATGGAGGCATGTCCACGCCCCTCCAGATCGGTCCGCACACCGTCCAGCCCCCCGTCGTCCTGGCCCCCATGGCCGGGATCACCAACGCGCCCTTCCGCACGCTGTGCCGGGAGTTCAGCGGCGGCAAGGGCCTGTTCGTCAGCGAGATGATCACCACCAGGGCGCTGGTCGAGCGCAACGAGAAGACGATGCAGCTCATTCACTTCGACGCGAGTGAGCGCCCCCGGTCCATCCAGCTGTACGGCGTGGACCCGGCGACCGTCGGCAAGGCCGTCCGCATGATCGCGGAGGAGGACCTCGCCGACCACATCGACCTGAACTTCGGCTGCCCGGTGCCGAAGGTGACCCGCAAGGGCGGCGGATCCGCGCTCCCGTACAAGCGGAACCTGCTGCGGGCCATCCTGCGCGAGGCGGTCAGCGGCGCCGGCGACCTGCCCGTGACGATGAAGATGCGCAAGGGCATCGACGACGACCACATCACCTTCCTCGACGCCGGCCGGATCGCCGTCGAGGAGGGCGTCACCGCCATCGCCCTGCACGGCCGCACCGCCGCCCAGCACTACGGCGGCACCGCCGACTGGGACGCCATCGCCCGGCTGAAGGAGCACGTGCCGGAGATCCCCGTGCTCGGCAACGGCGACATCTGGTCGGCCGAGGACGCCCTGCGGATGGTGCGGGAGACCGGCTGCGACGGAGTGGTCGTGGGGCGCGGGTGCCTCGGGCGGCCCTGGCTGTTCGCGGACCTCGTCGCGGCTTTCGAGGGGCGCTCTCAGGACATTGCACGGCCCACCCTCCGGGAAGTCGCCGACGTCATGGTCCGGCACGCCACGCTGCTCGGCGAGTGGATCGGCGACGAGTCCCGGGGCGTGATCGACTTCCGCAAGCACGTCGCCTGGTACCTGAAGGGTTTCGCGGTCGGCTCCGAGATGCGCAAGCGGCTCGCGATCACCTCGTCGCTCGAAGAACTGCGGGCCGGTCTCGACGAGCTGGACCTCGACCAGCCCTGGCCCGCCGGCGCCGACGGGCCCCGCGGCCGTACGTCCGGCAACAACCGGGTGGTGCTGCCGGACGGCTGGCTCAAGGACCCGTACGACTGCGCGGGCATCAGCGAGGACGCGGAGCTGGACACCTCCGGCGGCTGATCAGCCGCCCGAGGCGTGCGGTGTGGAACCGAACGCCGTGAGGAAACGGTCGCGGAACGCGCTCATCTTCCAGACGGGGGCGTCCCGGTCCGGCTTGAGGCCTTCCGTCCAGTTCCAGCCGGCGACCTTGCCGAGGACCTTCCGGTCCTTCGCGACGATCGACACCGGCACGTCCCGGCTCGCGCGGTTGCCGCTGACGCGGGCGATGGGCTGGTGGTCGCCGAGGAAGACCAGGACGGTGTCGTCGGTGCCGTAGCGCTCCAGCCACTGGGTGAGGCTGGTGACCGAGTACTGGATGGACTTGCCGTACTCCTGGCGGGACCTGGTGGTGTCGGTGAGGACGTCCGACGCCTTGTTGCCGGACTTCTGGATGGCGTCGAAGACCGAGCCGTCGCCGAGTTCGTCCCAGCCGACCGTCTTCGGGAGGGGCGCCCAGGGCTGGTGGCTGGAGGTCAGGATGACGAACGACATCAGCGGCTTGTCGCGCTTCTTTCCGTGCACCCGGCGCTGGAACGCCTCCAGCGCGTACTGGTCGGGCATCGTCGACCAGCTGAACTTCGGGCCCTTGTAGCCCAGGTCGAAGGCGTCGTAGAGCTTGTCGAGGCCGTACCACTTCTCCTCCGGCCAGCCCTTCTGCACGCCCGGCATCACACCGACCGTGTCCCAGGCGCCGGTCTTCTGGAACGCCTTGGTGAGGGTGAGGTGGTCGCCCGCGGTGACCGTCCGGTAGCGGCGCTGGTTGTCGATCCACAGGCCGGACATGGTCGTGGAGTGGCCGAGCCAGCTGCTGCCGCCGTAGGTCGCCGAGGTCAGCCAGCCGCTGCGGGCGTGGAAGCCGGCCTTCGCCAGGGCCTCGGTGCTCGTCGCGAGGGTGCGGTCGACGCCGGGTGCCATGATCGGGTCCTCGACGGCGCTGCGGCCGTAGCTCTCGATGAACGTGAAGATCACGTCCTTGCCGCGCAGGTCGGGCAGGAGCTGACCGGGCGGGGTGTTGCCGAAGGTGTCCGCCTTCGACTGCCGCACGAACGCCGCCTCGTCCCGCAGCGACTCCACCGTCCGCTGCGCGTGCACCCGCAGGGCCCCGGCCCCCCGCTCGGAGGCGATCGGACCGCCGAACAGCGTCAGGCCCAGCGCCGAGCAGGTGACCCAGACCGTGCCGGCGAGCAGGGCGCCCTTGGTCGCCCGGGGCCGGTGGCGGGCCAGTACGTCGCTGAGCCGGATCGTCGCCGCGACCATGACGGCCGCGACGAGCAGGACGAGCACGACCGCGCCGACGGCGGCGGCGGTCGCGACGCCCCCGCCCAGGGTGTCCTCGACGTACGCCTGCGCGTCCGGCAGCAGGTCCCAGTCCAGCGCGGCGTTGAAGCCCCGGCCCAGATACTCGTTGAACCCCATGTCGAGCAGGTTCACCGTGGTCAGCGCGGTGAGACCGAGCCCGTACAGCACCGCCGCCGCCAGCCGGGGACGGCGCGGCAGCGCCAGCATCACGACGGCCCCGACGACCGCCTCCGCCGGGATCCGCGCGAAGCGGTCCGGTTCGACGGCGGGGAGGGTGTTGGGCAGGAGCAGGGCCCCGAGGACCAGGACGGTGGCGACGGTGGTGGTGGTCAGACGGAGGGCACGGGCGGCCCGGGGGTGACGGGTGCGCCAGGTGCGCAGGTGGGTGAACCGGGATCTGGGCCCGGGAGTCTCCACTTCCTCGGTGACGGCATCCCCCCTCGCGGCACGCTCCGCCTCGGCCCCGTCCCCTGGTGTGCCCGGCTGCGATGACTGGCGGAAGCGTGTGAAGACAGGCACCCGGAGGTCCTTCCCGTACGAAACCCGGTGAGGTGGCGGACCCGCGTGGGGGTACGGGTCCGCCGCAGTTCCGTACGGGGCGCCCACCAGGTGCGTTCAGCCCCACCGGGCCAGCGCTCGGCAAACACCGGGCAAACGGCCGGCCAACCGGCCGGCCGACCCGCCCTCAGGCGCCGCCGACCGCCGTGAGCAGAGCCAACGGGGCCGACGCCGACCGGGATTCACGGACGCACGCGTGCGGGTACGGCACCGGCTCGGGGTGGGTGTCGCGGCCGTAGCCCGCGAGGACCTCCGGCAGCCGGTGGCCGGTCGCGCTCGCCGCGTCGACCAGACCGCGGGCGATCGCGCGGGCCTCGTCGTGCAGCCCGTAGCGGGCCAGGCCCAGCGCGATCAGCGCGTTGTCGTGCGGCCAGACCGAGCCGCGGTGGTAGGAGAGCGGGTGGTAGGCGGGCTGGCCGGCGGCCAGGGTGCGCACGCCCCAGCCGGAGAAGAAGTCCGGCTCCAGCAGACGCCGGCCGACCTGTTCGCCGTACTCCTTGTCCAGCAGGCCCGACCACAGCAGATGCCCGGCGTCGGAGGCGAGCGCGTCGACCTGGTTGCCCCGGCCGTCGAGCGCGAGCGCCGGGAAGGAGTGCTCCGGCATCCAGAAGTCCCGCTGGAAACGGTCGCGCAGATCACCGGCCGCCTGCTCCAGCAGATCCGCGTACGTCGCGTCCTGCCACACCGTGCGCGCGAGCCACGCCGTGCGGCGCAGCGCGTCGTACGCGTAGCCCTGGGCGCCCGCGGCCGTCACCGGGCCGTCGGGGCGGGTGCCCTCGGCGGAGCAGATGGCGCCGGGGGAGTCCTTCCAGTTCTGGTTGGCGAGGCCGCCCTGGTCGGCGCGGTAGACGAGATAGCCGCGCGAGGTCAGGCCGCCGTGGTCGAGCATCCAGCCGACCGCCGCCCGGGCATGCGGCTCCAGACGGCGGGCCTGGCCGGTGTCGCCGGTCTGCTCGGTGTACGCCCCGAGCAGGACGAGGAACAGGGGAGTGGCGTCCACCGAGCCGTAGTAGCGGCCGTAGGGGACCTGGCCGAAGTGCGCCAGTTCGCCGTGCCGCACCTCGTGCACGATCTTCCCGGGCTGGGCGACCTCGCTGACACCGGTGTCCGTGGCCTGGGTCGCGGCCAGCGCGGGCAGCGTGGCGGCGGCCAGGCCGGGCCGGTAG
>KE354202.1 GCA_000415505.1 Streptomyces afghaniensis 772 | reverse complement strand
CTCCGCGAGCGGGTGGTCCGTGCAGCGGTCCTCGCCGAACGCCTTGGCGAGTCCGTCGGTGACGCGGAAGACGCCGCCGAGGGTGCCGACGTCCTCGCCCATGACGTGCACGGCGGGGTCGGCGGCCATGGCGTCGCGCAGCGCGCGCGTGAGGGCCTGCGCCATGGTGGCCGGCTTGACGGCGACGGTGGTCATCGGTGCGTCCCCTCCGACTCGCTCTCGGCCTCCAGCTCGGCCCGCAGCTGGTCCTGTTGCTCGCGCAGTTGGGGTGTGGGCTCGGCGTAGACGTGGGCGAACAGGTCCATGGGGTCGAGCGCCGGGTCCTGGTTCATGTGCGCGCGCAGGTCGGCGGCCATCGCCTCGGCGGCGTCCCGTGCGGCCTGCTTTCCGGCCTCGTCGAGCAGGCCGCGCTCGGTCAGCTCCCGCTCCAGCAACTGGATCGGGTCGTGCTCGCGCCAGGTCTCGACCTCGGCGTCGCCGCGGTAGCGGGTCGCGTCGTCGGCGTTGGTGTGGGCGTCGACGCGGTAGGTGATCGCCTCGACGAGGGTGGGTCCGCCACCCGCGCGCGCGTGCCGTACGGCGTCGCTCAGCACCTCGTGCACGGCGGCGGCGTCGTTGCCGTCGACCAGGCGGCCGGGCATGCCGTAGCCGACGGCCTTGTGGGCCAGCGACGGGGCCGCGGTCTGCTTGGCGAGCGGGACGGAGATCGCGAAGCCGTTGTTCTGGACGAGGAAGACCACCGGGGCCTGCCAGACGGCGGCGAAGTTCAGCGCCTCGTGGAAGTCGCCCTCGCTGGTGCCGCCGTCACCGACCATGGCCAGCGCGACCACGTCGTCACCCTTGAGGCGGGCGGCGTGCGCGAGGCCCACGGCGTGCGGCAGCTGGGTGGCGAGTGGGGTGCGACAGGGGGGCGACCCCGGTGTGCGTAGGGGTCGTAGCCGGTGTGCCAGTCGCCGCGCAGCAGCGTGAGCGCCTCGACGGGGTCCACGCCGCGGGCCACGACGGCGAGCGTGTCGCGGTAGCTGGGGAAGAGCCAGTCCTGCTCCTCCAGCACGAGCGCGGCGGCGATCTCGCAGGCCTCCTGGCCGGTGGTGGAGGGGTAGACGGCGAGGCGGCCCTGCTTGGTGAGCGCGGTGGCCTGGGCGTTGTAGCGGCGACCGCGGACCAGCTGCGCGTACAGCGTGCGCAGCAGCTCGGGGTCGGCCTTCGCGGCCGCCTCGGTGCCGAGGACGCGGTACGGCTCGGCGTCGGGCAGCAGCGGCGCGGGGTCCGTGCGGGGCTGCCAGGCGGGCGGCGGGGTCGGCCGGTACGCGCCCCGCTGCTCCATGACCGTCATGACGGCACCTCCTCGTGGGAGCGGCTTCGTGCAGGCGCGTCGGCTGTGATGCGCCTCACCTACCGATTGTTCGGTCGTCGGCACAATTTGGCTACGGGTGACCTCAGGCTGTGGACAAACGGTTCTCCACAGCCTGTGATGGACGCAGTACGTCCACTGCAGGGAGGCGGGCGCAGGTGGCATCTGAACAAATGGCCGAAAGCCAGGAGGACAGCGGCCTGCTGCCGCCGCCGCGTCCGCTGGACGCCATCGACCAGGACATCCTGCGCATGCTCCAGGCGGACGGCCGCGCCTCGATACGGTCGGTCGCCGAACGGGTCCACGTCTCGCGCGCCAACGCCTACGCCCGCATCAACCGGCTCGTCGAGGACGGTGTCATCCGCGGCTTCGGCGCCCGCGTCAACCACGAACGGGCAGGTCAGGGGACGTCCGCCTACATCACCCTGAAGATCGTGCAGAACTCCTGGCGCACGGTGCGCGAGGAGCTCAGACAACTGCCCGGCGCCTCGCACATCGCCCTGGTGGGCGGGGATTTCGACGTGCTGCTGCTGGTGCACGTGTCCGACAACCGGGCGCTGCGCGAGCTGGTGCTGACCCGGCTCCAGGCGATCCCGCAGGTGCTCAGCACGCGCACGCTGCTGGTGTTCGAGGAGGAGGACCTGGAGCCCCAGAGCTGAGGCTCAGGCGCTCTTGCGAAGTCCGCCGAACGCCAGCTGCACCACAGCGTCGGCCACCTCGCGCTCGCTCATGCCCCGCCCGCCCGGCTTGTACCACTCGACGATCGAGTTGATCATGCCGAAGACCAGCCGGGTCACCAGCCGGACCTCTATGTCGCCACGCACGTCCCCGTCCGCGGCGGCGGCCTTGAGCAGGTCGGCCACCCGGTGGTCGAAGTCGCGGCGGCGCTCCAGGGCCCACCGCTCGGTGTCCGTGTTGCCGCGCACGCGCAGCAGCAGAGTCACGTAGGGCAGTTCGGCTATGAGCACCTCGACCATGCGCCGCACGACGTACTCCAGACGATCGGCGGCGTGCCCCACGCGCGCGTGCTCCTCGTCGAGGATCCCGAAGAGGCCGTCCAGAGCCCGGCTCACGGCACGGCGCAGCAGCTCTTCCTTACCGGTGACGTGGTGGTAGATCGACGACTTGGAGATGCCGGCCGCCTTGGAGAGGTGCTCCATGGAGGTGCCGTCGTAGCCGCGCTCGTTGAACACCCGGACGGCGACGGACAGCAGTGTGTCCGGGGTGTAGGTGTCGCGCTTGGCGGTGGTCATGAGGCGTTGCCCTCCCGCTTGTCGGAGGCGTGGGCGTGGCGGTACAGCGCGAGGGACGGCGCGTAACGCCCCGAGGGGTCGCGCAGGTGCAGGTCGTCCAGGAGCGCGTAGGCCCAGTAGCGGCCGAGCCGGCGGCTCCACTCGAAGGGACCCAGGGGGTAGTTGACACCGAGACGCATCGCGGTGTCGATGTCCTCCTCGGTGGCCACGCCCTTGGCGACCGCGTCGTGCGCCAGGTCGATGATCCGCGCGACCGTGCGGGCGACGATCATGCCGGGGACGTCGCCGATGACGCTGACCTGCTTGCCGAGCGCCTGGAACAGGCCGATGGCCTCGGCGAGGGTCTGCGGGGAGGTGTCCTGGGAGGCGGACAGGGCGATCCGGGTGGCCTTGCGGTAGTCCAGGGCGAGGTCGAAGCAGACGACGTCCCGGAACTCCACGGAGGTCTGCCCGTCGGCGAGGGCGAGCTGGCCGCCGCTCGGCAGCACCATGCGGGTGCCGTTGTCCTCGTCCTCGTCACGGACCGGGATGCCCGCCTCGCGGATCAGCGCGAGCAGGTCACCGGCGGGGCCCAGGTCGCCCTCGGCGACGACGTAGGCGGGCGGCTGCCGCTGCTCCGCCGTGTCAGGGTCCGGGCGCTCGGCGCCGTCCCGGTGGTCGTACCAGCCCTGGCCGGTCTTGCGGCCCAGCCGGCCGGACTCGACCAGGCGCCGCTGAGCGAGGGACGGCGTGAAGCGCACGTCCTGGAAGAAGGACTCCCAGACCGACCGCGTGACGGACTCGTTGACGTCCTGGCCGATCAGGTCGGTCAGCTCGAACGCGCCCATCCTGAAGCCGCCCGACTCGCGCAGCACGGCGTCGATGGTGGCCGGGTCGGCGCCCTGCGCCTCGTAGACCGCGAAGGCCTCGGCGTAGAAGGGCCGGGCGATGCGGTTGACGATGAAACCGGGGGTGTCCGCACAGGCGACCGGCGTCTTGCCCCAGGCGCGGGCGGTCTCGTACGCGCGCGTGGCGTACGTGACGTCGGTGGCGAACCCGGAGACGACCTCGACCAGCGGCAGCAGCGGGGCGGGGTTGAAGAAGTGCAGGCCGACGAAGCGGCCGGGGGAGCGCAGGGCGCCGCCGATGGCGGTGACGGACAGGGACGAGGTGTTGGTGGCGAGCAGGCAGTCGTCGGCGACGATGTCCTCCAGCCCGCGGAACAGGTCCTGTTTGACGTCCAGCCGCTCCAGGACCGCCTCGACGACCAGGGCGCAGTCCGCCAGCTCGGAGAGGTCTTCGGCGGGCAGCAGCCGGGCGCGGGCGGCGTCCCGGTCGGCGCCGGTGAGCCGGTCCTTCTCGACGAGCCGGTCCAGCCGGGCACCGATCGCGTCGGCGGCCTCCCGTGCGCGCCCGGGGATGGTGTCGTACAGCCGTACGGGATGGCCCGCGACCAGCGCGACCTGGGCGATTCCCTGGCCCATGGTGCCGGTGCCGACGACGGCCACGGGGCTGCTGAGGTCGAGTGCTGTCATGTGCGCGATCCTCCCGCACGGGGTTTTCCACAGATGCGGCGGACCCCCTTGAACCGACCGATCGTTCGGTTACTCTAGCTCTGTCCGAGTGTTCCTGCCCAGGTTTCTGCCCAGGTCATGAACTCGACGAGGAGTTCTTGAGACGAGGAGTTGGTCACCCATGACCGCCGCACTCTCGGCGCACGAGCTGATCGCCCGGCACCGGTCCACCCTCGACCAGGCGCTGGAAGCGATCCGCACGCGCGCGTACTGGTCCCCCCACCCCGAGCACCCCAAGGCCTACGGGGAGAACGGCAGCCTGGACGCGGCCGCGGGCAAGGCCGCCTTCGACGCCCTGCTCGGCAGCCGCCTCGACCTCGGCCAGCCGGGCACGGACGACTGGGTGGGCGGCGAGACGTCCCCGTACGGCATCGACCTGGGCGTGACGTACCCGCACGCGGACCTCGACGTGCTGCTGCCGGCCATGAAGGCCGGGCAGCGGGCCTGGCGGGACGCGGGCGCCGAGCAGCGCGCGGTGGTCTGCCTGGAGATCCTCAAGCGCATCAACGACCGGACGCACGAGTTCGCACACGCGGTCATGCACACCTCCGGCCAGGCGTTCATGATGGCGTTCCAGGCGGGCGGGCCGCACGCGCAGGACCGCGGCCTGGAGGCGGTGGCGTACGCCTACGTGGAGCAGGTGCGCACGCCCGACAACGCCGAGTGGACCAAGCCCCAGGGCAAGCGCGACCCGCTGGCCATGACGAAGCAGTTCACGCCCGTCCCGCGCGGCATCGGCCTGGTGATCGGCTGCAACACCTTCCCGACGTGGAACGGCTACCCGGGCCTGTTCGCCTCCCTCGCCACCGGCAACGCGGTCCTGGTCAAGCCCCACCCGCGCGCGGTGCTGCCCCTCGCGCTCACCGTGCAGGTCGCGCGCGAGGTGCTCGCCGAGACCGGCTTCGACCCGAACCTGGTGGCGCTGGCCGCCGAGCGCCCCGGCGAGGGCATCGCCAAGACCCTCGCGCTGCGCCCCGAGATCCGGATCATCGACTACACGGGCTCGACCGCGTTCGGCGACTGGCTGGAGGCCAACGCCCGCCAGGCCCAGGTCTACACGGAGAAGGCCGGCGTCAACACGGTCGTCGTCCACTCCACGTCCGACTACAAGGGCATGCTCTCCAACCTGGCGTTCTCGCTGTCCCTCTACAGCGGCCAGATGTGCACGACCCCGCAGAACCTGCTCGTCCCGCGCGAGGGCATCGCCACGGACCAGGGCCCCAAGTCCTACGACGAGGTGGTCGCGGATCTCGCCAGGGCGGTGGACGGGCTGCTGGGCGACGACGCCCGGGCCAACGCGCTGCTGGGCGCGATCGTCAACCCGGACGTGAAGGCCCGGCTGGAGGCCGCAGCGGGGCTGGGCGAAGTCGCCCTGGGCTCCAGGGAGGTCACCAACCCGGACTTCCCGGGCGCGGTCGTCCGTACGCCGGTGATCGTGAAGCTGGACGGGGCCAAGCCGGACGCGGAGGCCGCGTACATGAGCGAGTGCTTCGGGCCGGTCTCCTTCGCCGTGGCGGTCGACTCGGCGGCGGACGCGGCGGAGCTGTTGCGGCGGACCGTCCGGGAGAAGGGTGCGATGACCGTCGGGGCGTACACGACCGACCCGGAGGTCGAGCAGGCCGTGCGGGAGGTGTGCCTGGAGGAGGCGGCGCAGTTGTCGCTGAACCTCACGGGCGGGGTGTATGTGAACCAGACGGCCGCGTTCTCCGACTTCCACGGGTCGGGCGGGAATCCGGCGGCGAGTGCGGCGCTGTGCGACGGGGCGTTCGTCGCCAACCGGTTCCGGGTGGTCGAGGTGCGGCGGGAAGCCTAGGAGCTCGGGAGGTGCGGTGATTGCGCGGCTGCCGGTGCGTCGTGGTTTGTCGCGCAGTTCCCCGGGCCCCTCGGGAGCCACACCGCAGCTCCAGTGGTACAGGGTCATCGCCACGCTCGTCGCCAGGTTGTAGCTGCTGACCTGGGGACGCATCGGGAGGGACAGCAAGTGGTCGGCACGGGCGCGTAGTTCCGGCGACAGGCCGGTGCGTTCCGAGCCGAAGGCGAGGACGGCGTCGTCCGGGAGCTTCATGGCCCGGATGTCGTCGCCCTCCGGGTCCAGCGCGAACAGCGGGCCTGGCGGCAGGTCGGACACCTCCAGCCGCTCCACCGCCGTCGCGAAGTGCAGCCCGGCCCCGCCGCGGACGACCGTGGGGTGCCAGGGATCGACCGTCCCCGTGGTCACCACGCCCGTCGCCCCGAAGCCGGCCGCCAGGCGGATCACCGCCCCCGCGTTCCCCAGGTTGCGCGGGTTGTCGAGGACCACCACGGGGGCCTTGCGGGGCGTGTGCGCCAGCCTTTCGAGGTGGGAGGCGCGGGACGGCCGTACGGCGAGGGCGGCCACGGCGGTGGGGTGCGGGCGCGGGACGAACGACGCGTACGTCTCGTGCGGCACCTCCGTCAGCAGTCCGGCCAGCGCGTCCCGTACGTCCGGAGCCAGCTCGTCGGCGAGGGCGAGCGTGGCCGCCCGGTCGGCGGCGACCGCGACCGGCACGTCGGCACCGAACCGCACGGCGTGCTTGAGGGCGTGGAAGCCGTCGAGCAGGACGTGCTGCCGGCGAGCCGGCGCCAGACGGTGACGGGGTCGGTCATGTCCCGAAGCCTACGTGCGTGGCCTCGGGGCGCTCGTGGGCGTGCTGGTCGGGGGGCTGCGCGGGCCCGCCGCGCCGCAGCAGCCGGTCACGCGCGCGTGCCGCCCGGCCGCCCAGGCGGCGCAGGAAGGCCGTCGGCAGGAACACGGCGTCCGCCGCGATCATCGCCAGCGAGAAGAACGGCAGTCCGAGCACGACCGCGATCACGGCGTGCTCGGTGATCATGACCGCCAGCAGGACGTTCTTCACCCGCCGGTTGAACAGCGTGAACGGGAAGGCGACCTGCACGAGGACCGTCCCGTAGGTCACGAGCATCACCATCGTGCCGCTGGCGGACAGCAGGTCGGCGAGCCCGGGCCAGGGCGAGAAGTACTCCAGGTGGAGCGGGTAGTAGACGGCGGTGCCGTCCTGCCAGCGGGAGCCCTGGATCTTGTACCAGCCGGCCGTCGCGTAGATCAGGCAGGCCTCGGCCATGATCACGAGCAGGGCGCCGTTGTGCACGACCCTGGCCACGACGTCGAGCATGATCCGCGGCTCACCGGGCTTCGCGCGACGCCCCGTCAGCCACCACAGGGCCTGCGCCACCCACACGGTCCACAGCAGCGCCGGTATCAGCCGGTCGCCCTCCATCCGGCCGGCCAGGGTCGCCCCGATCAGCACGAGCCCGAGCACGCCCCACAGGGCCGGGCCGGTCCGGTCCGTGACCCGCTCGCCCCGCGCTTGTGCCGCCTCGGCGCGCGCGGCCCGCCGGGCGTCCAGCGACCACACCTGGGCGCAGCGCGTGAACACCAGGTAGATCGACATCAGGTGCAGCACGTTGTCGCCGCCGTCGCCCATGAAGACGCTGCGGTTCTGCAGCGACAGCACGCCGACCATGAACAGCACCGACATGGTGCGGGTGCGCCAGCCCAGCATCAGCAGGGCACTGGCGAGGATCGCGAGCAGGTAGACGCTCTCGAACCAGATCCCGCCGTCCGACCACATGAGAGCGGTGAAGGCCTTGTTGGTCCCGATCAGCTGCTCGGCGAGACCCCAGCTCCAGGGCCCGTCGGGGCCGTAGAGCTCGTGACGGTGGGGGAACTCGCGCAGCAGGAAGAGCAGCCAGGTCGCGCTGAAGCCGATGCGGATCACGGCCGTCTGGTACGGGCCGAGAGCGGCCTCGGTGACCCGGGCGATTCCGCGCGAGACGGCCAGGGAGAAGCGGTTCACCGCGCCCCACCCCCGGCCTCGTCCGCCGGCACCCGCCACCACGGCAGCTCGCGGTAGGCCGGCGTCGTGGAGACCTTCTCCCGGCTCCACCGCGGCGGTGGCACGTTGCTGGTGCGGGAGCGGACCTGGACCCGCTCGATCACACCGACGCCCCCGGTGGTGGCCCGCACGGCGTCGTCGCGGTCGAGGCGCAGCACCACTATCCGCCGCAGATACGACTCGGAGAGCGAGCCACGCAGGCCCACCGGGCGGTTCTCGCCGTCGTGCGTCGCGAGGAAGAAGTCCCAGGCGCGGCGCAGCTCGTTCTGCTGGGTGTGGCTGGGCAGCAGGTTGCCGTCGATGGCCCGCCCGTCCTCGGCGGACAGGTCGTACCAGCCGGTGGTCAGCGTCCCGCCCTCCCCGTCCCGGACCTCGGCGCGGACCTGGATCGATATGTTCTGCTGGAGCGGGTTCGGCGCGAAGAGCTTCCAGTTCTGCTCGAACTCCGGATAGATCCAGTCGTCCACGGCCTTGCCGTGCTCCCGGGTGACGGTGTTCGGCGGCGCGACGTGCAGGAACGTCATCCCGAGGTGCACACAGACCCCCACCGCGACGACCGCGAGCGCCAGCGCGACACCGATCCGGTAGCGCAGGGAGAGCGCGGCTATACCGGCGCGGGGTCCGGCGGGCGGGCCCGGCCGGGCGGGCGGGTGCGGTTCGGCAAGCCCGACGGACGGGGCGGGCGCGCCCGACTCGGCAGGAACACCCGGCGCGGCCGACCCGGTCGGCCCCTCCGGCCCGTCCGGCCCGTGGCGGGCGTTCGAGCCTCCGTCGTACGCGTCCATTCAGCCCCGTTCCACGATCCCGGTCCGTCGTTGTCGTCCGCCCGGTCGCGAGGGCGTCGCACCGCCCGCGCACCGCTGCGCGACGTCGGCACGGGCACCGTACTCAGGCCGCCCACCCGGGCACAGCCTCTTCGGCCGGTTCCGGCCGTGGCCGTCACCACACCACAGAAGCCGATCCGAAGCCGACCCGGACGTTGATCCGAAGCCGACCGTACGGCGCTCGCCTCGCCCGAAGAGCGGCGATCCCCCTGGCCCACAGGTGACCCACGCAGGTTATCCACAGGGCGCCCGGCCAGGTCGCCCACAGGGGTGACACCCTACGGCGCCCGCCCGCACACCCATTCCCTTCTTCTAGAACCTGTTCTATCTTGCGCCCCGTCAGCTCACCTCAGCTCAACGGGACCGGCCGGAAGGACAGGCACCGTGGACTTCACCTTCACCGAGGAGCAGCAGGCGGCGGCCGAGGCGGCGAAGGGCGTGTTCGCCGGGGTCGCGCCGGACGCCGTGCCCAGCCCGGCCCTCACCCCGGGCGCCGTCGCCGACACCTTCGACCGCGCCCTGTGGGCCGATCTCGCCGACGCCGACCTGCTGAGCCTGCTGCTGGACGCGCGCTACGGCGGGTCCGGCCTGGATGCGATCGCACTGTGCCTGGTGCTGCGGGAGTCGGCGCGGGTGCTGGCCAGGGTGCCGCTGCTGGAGAACAGCGCGGCAGCCGCCGCCGTCCAGACCTACGGCGGCGAAGAGGCGAAGGCCGCCCTGCCGGCCCGGGCGGGCCGGGGCGAGCTCGTGCTGACCGTCGCCGCGCACGGCCGCACCGGCCACGACCCGGCTGAGCTCGCCGTCACCGCACGGCGGGACGGCGCGGCGTGGGTGCTGGACGGAGTGCAGACGGCGGTGCCGTGGGCGTACGACGCGGACGTCACGGTCGTGCCCGCGCACACGGAAACGGGCCGGACCGTGCTCGCCCTGGTGCCCCGTGACCAGGACGGGGCCGTCCTCGCCGAACAGTTCTCCACGAGCGGTGAGCGGCTCGGCGAGCTGCGGCTGGAGTCGGCGCGGCTGGCCGCCCGGGACGTGATCGACGCCGACGGGGCGTGGGAGTGGCTGCGGGACCTGCTGGCCACCGGGACGTGTGCGCTGGCGCTCGGGCTCGGGGAGCGCGTGCTGCGGATGACCGGGCAGTACACGAGCGAGCGGGAGCAGTTCGGCTTCCCGATCGCGACCTTCCAGGCGGTCGCCGTGCAGGCCGCCGACCGCTACATCGACCTGCGCGCGATGGAGGCCACGCTGTGGCAGGCCGCGTGGCGGATCTCCTCGGGGGCCCCGGGCGCGCTGCCCGCCGCCGGTGACGTCGCCGTCGCCAAGATCTGGGCGGCGGAGGGCGTACGCCGGGTCGTGCAGACCGCGCAGCATCTGCACGGCGGGTTCGGCGCCGACGTCGACTACCCCCTGCACCGGTACCACGCCTGGGCCAAGCACCTGGAGCTGTCGCTCGGCCCGGCGGCAGCGCACGAGGAGGCCCTGGGCGACCTGCTGGCGGCCCACCCCCTGGCCTGAACCCACCGGCGACCGGGCACTCCAGGACGAAGCAGGCGCTACAGGACGAAGCAGGCGCTACAGGACGAACCCGGGCTGCCCGTCGTCCGTCACGACGGGACGGCCCGCCGCCTCCCACACCTGCATGCCGCCGTCGACGTTCACGGCGTCGATGCCCTGCTGGGCCAGGTACATCGTGACCTGGGCGGAACGCCCGCCGGAGCGGCAGATCACATGGACCCGGCCGTCCTGCGGGGCGGCCTCGGTCAGCTCGCCGTAGCGGGCGACGAAGTCGCTGATGGGGATGTGCAGCGCCCCTTCGGCGTGACCGGCCTTCCACTCGTCGTCCTCCCGGACGTCCAGCAGGAAGTCGCCGTCCTTGAGGTCCGCGACCTCGACCGTGGGCACACCAGCTCCGAAACTCATGCCTCCGACGCTACCCGAACCGGAGCGCGGCTCAGCCCTCGGCGAGCAGCGCGGCCAGCTCCCGCTCCCGCTCGGTGACCTGGGTGACCAGCTGCTGCCCGATCTCGTCCAGGAGGCCGTCCGGGTCGTCCGGGGCCAGCTGGAGCATGTGGCCTATGGCGCTCTCCTCCAGCTCCTTGGCGAGCAGGGCGAGCAGCTCCTTGCGCTGGGCGAGCCATTCGAGGCGGGCGTAGAGCTCCTCGGCGCGGCTCGGGACCCGCTTCAGCTCGGGCCCCTTGGCCCACTCCTCGGCGAGCTCGCGCAGCTGCGCCTCGTCACCCCGGGCGTAGGCGGCGTTCACCCGGGTGATGAACTCCTCGCGCCGCTCGCGTTCCTTCTCCTCCTGCGCCAGGTCCGGGTGGGCCTTGCGGGCCAGCTCGCGGTAGAGCTTGCGGGCCTCCTCGCTGGGGCGGACCCGCGGCGGGGGCCGGACCGCCTGGTCCGTGAGCATCGCCACGGCCTCCGGGAACAGGCCGCTGTCGTCCATCCAGCCGTGCAGCAGCTCCTCGACGCCGGGGATCGGCGCGAGCCGGGCCCGGGCCTCCTCCGCCCGGCGCCGGTCCTCCGCGTCGCCGCTGCGGGCGGCCCTGGCCTCGAGGATCCGGGCGTCCAGCTCCTCCAGCCGGGCGTACAGCGGACCGAGTTTCTGTTCGTGCAGCCGGGAGAAGTTCTCGACCTCGACGCGGAAGGTCTCCACCGCGATCTCGTACTCGATCAGCGCCTGCTCGGCGGCCCGCACGGCCCGCTCCAGCCGCGCCTCGGGCCGCGCCGCGTCGCCTGGGTTCTGCGCCGACTCTCCTGCGGTCCGCGCCGCGCCGTCCTCGGGGCGAGCCTCGCCGCCCTCGGCACGCGCCGCGTCACCTTCGGGCGTCACCCGTTCCTCACCGGCGCCGCCACCACCCTGCTCAGCTTCCGGGGTCGTCACCCGACCAGCGTAGGCCACGGCCCGACCGCTCCCGCGCCGCGGACCGTCACCCGCCCGAGGGTCTTGGGTCCTCAGGGGTCACACCCCCATCTCCGCTGCGACCTTCCCCGCCCGTACCGCCGCCACCAGGTCCGCGTGGTCCGCCTCCGTACGGTCCGCATAGGCGACGGCGAACGCGGCCATCGCCTCGTCCAGCTCCTCGCTCTTGCCGCAGTAACCGGCGATGAGGCGGGGGTCGGCGCTGTGGGCGTGGGCACGGGCCAGGAGGGCGCCGGTCATCCGGCCGTAGTCGTCTATCTGGTCGGCGGCCAGGGCGGCCGGATCGACGCTGCCCTTGCGGTTGCGGAACTGGCGGACCTGGAAGGGGCGCCCGTCGACCGTCGTCCAGCCCAGCAGGATGTCGCTCACGACCTGCATCCGCTTCTGCCCCAGCACGACCCGCCGTCCCTCGTGGCCGGCCGCCGGCGCGTCGAAACCGGCCGTCACCAGATGCGGCACCAGCGCCGACGCCCGGGCCTCCTTCACCTGGAGCACCAGCGGCTCGCCCCGGTGGTCCAGGAGCAGCACCACGTAGGACCGGGTGCCGACACTGCCGGTGCCGACGACGCGGAACGCCACGTCGTGCACCGCGTGCCGGGCCAGGAGCGGCAGACGGTCCTCCGGCAGCGTGCCGACGTACTCCTCCAGGGACGCCGCCACCGCCGCGGCCTCCTCGTCCGGGACGCGCCGCAGCACCGGCGGGGCGTCGACGAAGCGGCGCCCGCCGTCCTCCGTGGCCTCCGTCGACTTGGCGGCGAAGCGGCCGCTGGTGTTCTGACGCGCCTTCTCGGAGACCCGCTCCAGGGTGCCGAGCAGGTCATGGGCGTCCGTGTGGGAGACGAGCTCCTCGTCCGCGATGGCGTTCCACGCGTCCAGCACCGGGAGCCTCGCCAGCAGCCGCATGGTGCGGCGGTAGGCACCCACCGCGTCACGGGCCGCCTTGCGGCACCTGTCCTCGTCCGCTCCGGCCTCCCGGCCCGCCAGCACCAGGGACGCCGCGAGGCGCTTCACGTCCCACTCCCAGGGGCCGGGCACCGTCTCGTCGAAGTCGTTCAGATCGATGACCAGGCCGCCGCGCGCGTCGCCGTACAGGCCGAAGTTGGCCGCGTGGGCGTCGCCGCAGATCTGGGCCCGGATCCGGGTCATGGGGGTGCGCGCCAGGTCGTGGGCCATGAGACCCGCGGCGCCGCGCAGGAACGCGAACGGGGTGGCGGCCATGCGGCCGACCCGGATCGGCGTCAGCTCGGGGAGCCGGCCGCGGCCCGACTCCTCGACCGCGCTCACCACGTCGGGCCGGGTCCCGTCCGGATCGAGCGTGGCATGCGCACTGCGCGGGATCCGCTCGCGCAGGGCCTTGCCCTCGTCCTTGGGCGAGCCCTCGACGGGCCATTCGGCGAAACCGCGCACCCGGGGCAGCCGACGGGCCACCCCGTCATCCGTCCCGCCCTCGGCCCCAGCACCGTCCCTGGTCACACCGACCGCCTCCCCCGTACGCGCACGAACATCAACTCGTGCCGACCGTACAGCCGACGGCCGAAACGCGTCAGACCCTGTGGACAACTCCACAGCTGTGGACAACCCGTGCGGAGCAGACCGACTCCCAGACCCCGTCTTCCAGGTCCCCTGTCTCCTGGAGCACCGTCTCCTACGCCCCAGTCTCCTAAGCCCCCGTAGAGACCTGCGTCGGCACAGGCACCTCCTGCACCTGCACCTTCACCGGCCCCTGCACGGGCACCTCCACCTGCCCCTGTGCCAGCACCCGCTCGGCCCGCTCCGCGGAGATGTCGAGCTGGGCCAGCACCGCGGGGACGGCGATGCCCGGCAGGAAGTGTTCGAACATCACGACGATGCGGCGCTCCAGATCCTGCCGCTGGCAGCGCAGCTGGGACAGCAACTGCACCCCCGAGAAGCTGCCGACCAGCAGCTCCGCCGTCTCCGCCACGTCGACATGCGGCAGCAGTTCGCCCTGCGCCTTCGCCTCGGCCAGCATCTGCACGTTCTGGTCGATCCACATCTGGAAGGCCGGCGTGCGGTCGAGGTCCATGGCCCCCTGGTCGAGGGCGAGCCCCACACTGGCGCGAACCAGCGGTTCGGACCGCAGCCGACGGGCCAGCACCAGCCCGGAGTCGACGAGTTCCTGGAGCTTGGTGGACTGCGGCGGGAGCGTGATCGCGAGCTGCTCCTCGAACACTCCCACCGCCAGCTCCTCCTTGGAACCGAAGTGGAAGTACAGCGCGCCCTTGGTGACGCCCGCCCGGTCCAGGATCTCCCCGATGGTCGCCGAGGTGTAGCCGCGTTCGTCGAAGACGGCCGCGGCCGCTTCAAGGATGGTCCGCCGGGTGCGGATCGCGCGCTCCTGTCGCGCCATCGGGTGCCTCCTGATCTCCGTCGATCCCAGTGAAATCGCTGTGCAGCGGGGGCGCGAGAGCCTGTCCCAGCGGTTTGGCTCACCCTTTGAAAAAAACCGGCTCGTCCGTATCTTAGTCAAACGCCGACCTCAGCCAGGCAGCCGATCCTGGGGGTTCTCATGCCGCAGTCAGAACCTTTAAGCGCACCCACGGACGATCAGACCGGACAGCGGGGCCGTCCGGCAAACAGAACCGCTGTGGCCGTCGAGAACGCGCCACAGGCCGCAGCCACCGACCCCACAGAACCCCCCGAAGCCCCCTTGGTCACCTCGGTCGCCCCCGTCACCCCGGTCACTCCGGTCACCAAGGAACTCGCCCACCGCACCGCCGAAGCAGACGTCTTCCCCGTCCGGTGGCGCCGAATCTCCGACACCCGCTTCCGCTTCACCGCTCACTGGCCGGCCGCCCACGCCTTCTTCGGGCCCGTGGACGACCGCCACCAGGACCCGATGGTCGTAGGCGAAACGTTGCGGCAGGCCTCGATGGTGCTCGCGCACGCCGAGTTCGGTGCACCCGCCGACACCCACTTCGTCATGTGGGACCTGACGGTCAACACCGACCCGTCCGCGCTCCTGCTGTCGGACGCGGCGGAACCGGTCGACGTCGACGTCGTGTGCTCCGAGATACGCCGTCGCGGTCGCGGCCTGCACAGCATGCGGACCACGATGGAGTTCCGCCGCGCGGGACGCTTCGTCGCCCGCGGCACCGGCAGCACCGGCTGCACCTCGCCGCTCGCCTACCGCCGTCTGCGGGCCAGGCAGTTGGCCGAAGTGGCCACCCCGGTGCCGCTGCTGCCGGGCATATCACCGGCGCTCGCCGGCCGCTCCCGCGCCGAGGACGTCGTCCTCGCCCCCGCCGACCGCCCGGGCGTCTGGCGGCTGCGCGTGGACACCGGCCATCCGGTGCTCTTCCCGCGGCCCAACGACCATGTGCCGGGCATGGTCCTGTTCGAGGCGGCCCGCCAGGCGGCGACCGCCGCGTCCGGCCGGCACCCCTTCCTGCCCCGCTCGATGACGGCGGCCTTCTCCCGGTACGCCGAGCTGCACAGCCCGTGCTGGATCGAGACGGAGATCCTCGACGAGGCCCCGCAGGACCCGCAGGGCTTGGGGGAGACGACCGTACGGGTCTCGGGGCGGCAGGACGGCGAGTCCGTCTTCAGCGCCACGCTGACCTGCGCGCAACCGGCCCGGGTACGGTCCCTGTCGTGACGGTCGACCTTCTCATCACGGGCGCGAGCGGCTTCGTCGGCAGCCGGGTCGCAGCCGCCGCAGACCGGCAACCCGGTGTCCGCGTACGGCACTTGACACGCCGTAATCAACCGGCAGCCGACCCCGTCACGTTCGTCCACGGCGACCTCGGCGACCCGCCCTCCCTGCGCGGCACCTGCGCGGGCACCGACGTCCTGGTGCACTGCGCCACGCGGATCGGCGGCGACGCCGACACCGTCGAGGCCGTCAACGACCTGGGCACGCGAGCCCTGGTCGAGGAGGCCGTGCGCGCCGGGGTGCGCCGGATCGTGTACGTGAGCACGGCCGCCGTGTACGGCCGGGGCCCCTTCCGCGGGGTGCGCCCCGGGGAGGTGCCGACCGCGCCCGCGTCGGCCACCAGCCGCACCCGGGCCGCCGCCGAACGGCACGTCCTCGACGCGGGCGGCGTGGTGCTGCGCCCGCATCTCGTGTACGGCGAGGGCGACCGGTGGGTCGTCCCCGGACTGCTGTGGCTGCTGGGGGAGTTGTCGGCGACGACCCTCACCGGCTGCGACGCGCTCCAGTCGATGATCGACGTCGACACGCTGGGGCGTGCGGTGGCGGCCGCGGCCCTGTCCCCGGCACACGACGGCGGTGTGCACCACGTCGGCCACCCCGAGCCGGTGAGCGTCCCGGACCTGCTCGGGGCCGTGCGCACCCTGCGGGAGGAGCCCGGCGGCGGCGCGGCGGTGGATGTCGCCACCGCCCTGGACCGGGCCGCCGGGAAGCCGCTCGCCCTCCACCACCTCGGCATGCTCACGGTCGACCACTGGTTCGTGGACGACGCCTTCTGGAAGGACCTCGACTGCTCGCCCGGCGAGGGGTTCGGGGCCGGATTCAGGCGCGCGGCACCCTGGTACCGCTCGTTCCTCCGAGGCCGGACAGCTTCCTGATCGCCTCCGCCTCCTCCGGACGCGGACCCGGCTGCGGACCGGGATCGCGGCCGTGCAGCAGCACGGGCAACTCCTGGTGCCCCGTGGAGATGATGGACCGCAGCCGCTGCGGAGGCCGGGACGGATCCGCCAGGACCAGCCGCGGGAACCGGTCGAACAGGGACGTCAGGGCCACCGTCGCCTCGGCCATGGCCAAGGGCCGGCCCAGGCAGTGGTGCACGCCGTGGCCGAAGGAGACGTGGTCGCGGCTGGTGGGCCGGGTGACGTCGAACCGTTCGGCGTCCGGGCCGTGCCGCTCCGGGTCGCGTCCGGCACCGGCGAACGACACCACGACCGGATCGCCCTTCGGGATCGTCAGACCTGGCTCGATCTCGATGTCCTCGACGGCGTAGCGCAGCCCCGACATCGCGCCGGGCGCCTCGAAACGCAGCGACTCCTCGATGGCGTCCTCCCAGGTCACCTGCACGGTGCGGACGAGCTCGAGCTGGTCGGGGTGGGCGAGCAGGCTGTGCACGGTGTTGTCGATGAGGTTGACGGTCGTCTCGAAGCCCGCGGTGAGCAGCAGGATCAGGTTGTCCATCAGCTCCTGTTCGCTGAGGCTGCCGTCGTCGTGAGCCGCCATGAGGGCCGTCGTCAGATCGTCGGCCGGGTGCTCGCGCTTGTACTGGAGGAACGCGGTCAGCGTGCCGTACAGCTCGACCCCGTTGGCCTGGGCGTCCTCCAGGGTGATCGCCGTGTCGAAGAAGCGGTTGATGATGCGGTAGAGGGCAGCTCGCGGGCCGTCCTCGCCCGGCGGTACGCCGAAGAGTTCGCACACCACCTCGTGCGGTATCGGCGCCGCGAACGCCGCGCGCAGGTCGACGACTTCGCCCTCCGGAATCCGCTCCAGGTCGTCCAGCGCTCGGTCGACGATCTCCTGGACGCGCGGCAGCAGCGCGTCGACACGGCGTTTGGTGAAGGCGGCGGCCATCGGTTTGCGCAGCCGGCTGTGGTCGGTGCCGTAGGCCGTGACCATGTTGCGCACCGACACCCAGATCGCGAGCGGCCAGGTACGGGAGATGTCCCCGTTGATCCAGGCCGGCCAGTGCTGGAAGGCGTCCTTGCTCGTCTCGGGGCCGGCCAGGAGCCGTTTGTTCAGCTCCAGGCCGTTGATCCACCATGCCCGTACGCCGCCCGGGAGTTCCACCTCCACGGCCGGTCCCTGGGCCCGGATCCGGGAGATCTCGCCGTAGAGGTCCTGGCCGGACGGGTCGATCGCCAGGAAGGGGCAGGCCTGCTGTGCCATGACTCATCGCTCCTTGGTCCAGAGGCTGGGAAACCATCGTGCGATCCGGGCGACGAAAAAACTTGGCATCCGGTTTGTTTTCGCCACGACTTCACGCACTGTCGGCCATGGGAAGGCCGGCCGGGCGTCGAACGGGCGTCACCCGGGCGTCAGCGGCAAAGCACCGCTACCGCAGCGCGAGCCCCACCCGGCCCGGCGCCTCCAACGCCCCGTCCGCCTCGCCGCCGGCGTCCGCCTGCGCGTGGTCCGGCTCGGTCCCGGCCGGGTCCAGCGCGCCGGCCAGCTGCGGTGCGGCCACGCACGGCAGGAGCAGGTGCCACAGGTCGGTCAGCGAGGGGCGGGCGAGCCAGCCGGGGTCCTCCCGGGCCAGCACCTCGATGCCGGTCGTGGCGGCGAGGACGACGGCGCTGGAGCGGTGGGGCGGCATCCCGGCGGCGAGTTCACCCCGGCGCTCCGCTTCGGCCAGCAGCTCGTGCACGCACTCCCGCCACTCCCGGCGCAGGTCACGCACTCGCCCGGCGACCGCCTCGGCGTTGAGCCGCAGCCCCGCGCGCACCACGACGTCGGCGCACAGCAGCCGGGCGACGTGGTGCGTGACGTCCACGAGGCGCTGGAGGGCGCACCCGTCGCCGCCGCGGCCCCGGACCGCGACCTGGCGCAGGGCACGGGCGGCCGCGTGCTCGACGGCTTCGGCCACGGCGGCCTTGTTCGCGAAGTGGAAGTGCAGCGCGCCGGAGCTGACGCCCGCTCCCGCGCTGATCTCGGCAAGACTGGCCCGGACGTATCCCCGTGCCTCGAACTGCTCGGCCGCCGACCGGATCAGCGCGAGACGGGTCCGGACGGCCCGGTCCTGTTTGGTCACCCCTGGCTCCCGTGGAGGGCTCTGATGGCGACGCAATGAAACCAACTCGCTGGTTTTTGCACAACGCGCCGATGAGCCGGAGGCCTTGGCCAAGCCGTGCCCGCCAGGCCCGTGCGGGCCGGGCAGGGAGAGGGGGCTTCACTCGGCCGTGCCCACCCAGGCCGGCACGGGACCGCCGAGGGGGTCTTCGCCGGCCGTCCCCGCCACGCCCGGGCCTGACACACCGAAGGACCAGCCCGGCCGACCCCGCCAAGCCGGCACGGGACCACCGAGCGTCTTCACCCCGCCCTCCCCGCCACCCCCGGACCGGACAAACCGAAGGGCCCCGCCCGGCCATCGCCACCAGGCCGGTACGAGACCGCCGAGGGCCTTCGGCGGGCCATCCACACCAGGCCCGGGCCCGGCCGGGGCCCGGCCGAGGAGGCCCTTCGCCCGGCCATCACCGCCAGGTCGGCACAGGACCGGCCGAGGGCCTTCGCCCGGCAATCGCCGCC
>KE354201.1 GCA_000415505.1 Streptomyces afghaniensis 772 | reverse complement strand
TACAGCGCGACCAGGCCCACGGCGAACAGGTCGGCGGGGAAGTCCGGCTCCGCGCCCATCATCTGCTCGGGCGCGAGATACCCGGGCGTCCCCACGACGAGGTTGGTCTCCGTCAGGCGGGGCTCGCCCAGCCGCATCGCGATGCCGAAGTCGGACAGCCGCAGCCGCGGCCGGCCTGTACCGGTGGCTTCCAGCAGGATGTTGGCGGGTTTGACGTCGCGGTGCACGACGTCCTCCGCGTGCACCGCGGCCAGCCCCGCCAGCAGCTGGTCGAGCAGCGTGCAGACGAAGGCAGGCGGCAGCGGACCGTAGTCGCCGATGAGGTGGACCAGTGAGCCGCCCGCGACGAGGTCCATGGTGAACAGGACCTTGTCGTCGTCGGCGGCCCAGCTGGTGGGGGCGAGCACATGGGGATGATCGATCCGCAGGGCTTGTTCGCGGACGAAGCGCAGCAGCGAGTGCGCGTCGCTCTGGAGCAGGACCTTGGCGGCCACATAGCGGCGGCGGCGGTGGTCCCAGGCGCGCCAGACGGCGCCGACCCCTCCGCGTCCGATCGGGTCGACCAGTTCGTACCGGCCGGCGAACACCTCACCCATGGCTGTACGTCGCTCCTCCCCCTGTGGTCTCCCCCCTTGCTTCCCCCTCGACGAGCGTTACGACTCCCCGATGGGCGAAACGTGTCCCCGTGTCCCCCGTGACTCCCCCGATGAGCGATACACGTCCCCCTCGCGTCGCACGGTCCCCCGTACGGCCCACGCCCCCTCGTGTCCGCCCGTACCGTGACGCACCCCCCGTCACCTCACCCGAAGCCCGGTGCCGAACCCCTTCGGCGGCCGGGTTGCGGGGTCAGTTCTGGTGGGACTGGTAGTGCGCGACCGCGTCCGAGGTACGGCCGGCGCCGTACACACGGAGGAACTCTGCCAGTTCCGGGTGGGTCGGGGCGAGGGTCTCCGCGGCGTCGATGATGTCGCCCGCCGCCGCGACCGAGCGCAGCAGCGACTGGATCTCCCGGACGACGCGCTTGACCGTGGGCGCCCCGAACTGCTGGTTGTCTGCGTGGTGTTGCTGAGCACTGAGCCCCCCTGTGACTTCTTGATTTCCTCCATGCGCTCGGTGGCCTCGGCCGCGCTCACGCTTCCGTCCGCGACCTGCCCCGCCAGGTCCTGCAGCAGCTGCACTCGCTGCACCACAGCGGGATTGCCGATCTTCGCCCGCTGACCGCTCATCAGCTGCGACAGCATCGGTGCGGACAGTCCCAGAACCCCCGCGAGACGAGCCTGGTTGAGACCAAGATCGTCGATGAGCCTACGGAAGAGCGCCCCCAGCGGCTCCCCGTACCAGTTCCGCTGCAGTTCCCGCGCTCTTGCGGTGGCTTCCTGCTGTGCGGCGTCCATTGCGTCTCCCCATCGCTTCCCCAAGTACGGCGGTTCGCGGTAGCGAACCACGCCGAGCATCTTACGGAGAGTGGTCGGCGACGGGGACCCCCAATCCTTTTGCGGAATCATGGGGGTGACCCGGTACTCTGGTCTCCGACGCCCGCCGGGACAAGATTTTCTCCGGGCGGACGTTCCTCTTCCGGGGCCTTAGCTCAGTTGGTAGAGCGCTGTCTTTGCATGGCAGATGTCAGGGGTTCGACTCCCCTAGGCTCCACTCTCGAATGCCCTCCGAACTGCGGAAACGTGGTTCGGGGGCTTTTGTTTCACGTGAAACAGCACGGCGGGGCGGGAGACTCACAAGGCTCTCAAGACTGAGCCCCAAGTCTCCCGCCCCGCCGTGCTGTTGATCCGGTGGCTGTGCCGTGGGGTCGATCCGGCGGCCGTCAGGAACGGTCGTCGCGCCGGGCGGCCTCGTCCTCGGCCTGCTTCGCCTCGACCTCCGGGTCCAGAGCGGACTCACCACTGCCGTCCACCGAGGTCAGACGGCCCGACTCGGGAACCTCCGTCGCGGCGGGCGGCTCCACCAGCCAGTCCGGGTTGGCCTGCTTGTCCCACCACTTCCAGGCCGCGAAGGCACCGCCGGCGAGGGCACCAAGAACGACCAGCGTCTTCATGGCCCGGCCGGCCCTCGCCCGCCGTTCCTGCTTGCGGATCAGCTTCTGGACCTCCTTCGACGAGACCTGACCCCGCAGCGCGGCCATCGCGGCCACACTCCGGGCAGCGGCCTCCGTCGTGACGGGCACGGCCGCGGCCACAGCCTGCTCTAGCCTGGGCCTCGAGTACTCCGCCGCCTGCCGGGCGGCCTTGCGCGTGCGGACGGCGGCCTCGTGGGCGGCCTGGTCGACCTTCGGCGGCACATGCGTCCGGGCCTGCTCCAGATACGGCTGCACATGGGCGCCGTACTGGACGCGTGCCTGCCCGGCGGCCTGCGTCACCTTGGGCGCTAGCCGTACGCGTGCCTCGTGTGCGTAGTGCGCGGCCCTGTCCTTGGCCGTGTCGGCGTAGGGCGCCACCACTTCCGCGGCGTGCAGCACGCTGTCCTTCGCCGAACCAGTCGCGGCGCGCACGCTGTCGATGCGGGTCACGGGTTCCTCCTCCTCGGTGGCGTACGGTATTTCGACTTTCCACCCTTTTACGGATCATGCCTCCCGGAGCACCGCCAGGCATGCGCGGGCGGGCATCCGGGTCACGGGAGCCGGCTCCGGGCCTTCTCCGGTCGGAACCCGATCAAGAGCGGACCGAGCGCTGATCGGGAGCCGATCACATGCAATAGCGGATGAATACGGTTCAACAGGAGCTTGTCGTCGACAATGCCACGGATCGCCGCCGAACGCCCCCGCCCCGGGACTACTCGACTGGTTTTCTGCAAGCGATCGACCCGGTTTACCTCCGGTGAACCGAGGTCGGGCGACGCGGAGCCCCGTCCATGCGAGGATCAGGGAGTCACAGAAAGACAACGGAAGGCAGATCGTGGCTGAGCAGCTCTACGCCACCCTGAAGACCAACCACGGCGACATCGAAGTCCGGCTTCTGCCGAACCACGCCCCCAAGACGGTCAAGAACTTCGTCGAGCTCGCCCAGGGCGAGCGGGAGTGGACCCACCCGGAGACGGGACAGAAGTCCACGGACAGGCTCTACGACGGCACGGTCTTCCACCGGGTGATCAGTGGCTTCATGATCCAGGGCGGTGACCCGCTGGGCAACGGCACCGGCGGTCCCGGCTACCAGTTCGAGGACGAGTTCCACCCGGACCTGCGCTTCGACAAGCCCTACCTGCTGGCGATGGCCAACGCCGGCCCGGGCACCAACGGCTCGCAGTTCTTCATCACCGTCTCCCCGACGGCGTGGCTGAACCGCAAGCACACCATCTTCGGCGAGGTCACCGACGCGGCCAGCCAGAAGGTCGTTGACACCATCGCCACGGCCCAGACGAACCCGCGCACCGACCGCCCGCTCAACGACGTGGTCATCGAGTCGGTCGTCATCGAGACCCGCTGAGACCCGCCGAGTGCTGAAGCCCTCGCAGGGAACCATTCGCCCCGCTCGTCCGTAAAGATGAGCGGGGCGGGCTTTTCTCATCACGACCGAGGGGATCTCATGGACGACCAGGCTGCGGGCAGCTCGCAGGACGCCCACAGCGTCCCCATGTGCTACCGCCACCCGGACCGCGAGACCGGCATCCGCTGCACCCGCTGCGAGCGCCCGATCTGCCCCGAGTGCATGGTCAACGCCTCCGTCGGCTTCCAGTGCCCCGAGTGCGTCCGCACCGGCTCAGGCACCGGCCACGCGCCCACGGCCGCCATGCCCAGGACGATCGCCGGCGGCGCCATCAGCGCCGATCCCCGCCTGCTGACCAAGATCCTCATCGGGATCAACCTGGCCGTGTTCATCGCCATCCAGGCCCATCAGGCGCTCGCGACCGACCTCGCCCTGGTCGGCGCCTGGCCGCCCGCGCCCTTCACGCCCACGCAGGGCGTGGCGGGAGGCGAGTGGTACCGCATGGTGACGTCGATGTTCACGCACCAGGAGATCTGGCACATCGCGTTCAACATGCTCAGCCTGTGGTGGCTCGGTGGCCCGCTCGAAGCGGCTCTCGGCCGTGTGCGCTATCTCGCGCTGTACTTCGTCTCCGGACTCGCGGGCAGCACCCTGGCCTATCTGCTGGCCTCACCGAACACGGCGACGCTGGGCGCCTCCGGCGCGATCTTCGGCCTGTTCGGCGCCACGGCCGTGCTGATGCGCCAGCGCAATTACGACATGCGGCCCATCATCGCGCTGCTGGTGATCAACCTGATCTTCACCTTCAGCCCGGGCTTCAACATCTCCTGGCAGGCCCACATCGGCGGTCTCGTCGCCGGTGCCGTCGTCGGGTACGCCATGGTCCACGCCCCGCGCGAGCGACGTGCCCTCATCCAGTACGGCACATGTGCGCTGGTCCTCGCCGTGATCGTCCTGTTGACCCTGTTGAGAACGGCCCAGCTCAGCTGAGCGCGAGCGTTGTCCACAGCGGGTGGCGGATCTTGTGCACAGTGTGCGGGAACACTTGTGCCCCCTGTCGCTGACCCGCTTTTCCGCAGGTCAGGCAGGGGGCGAACAAGTTTTCGAGTTCCGGTACTTCCGTCATACCGGCGTCAACACTCAACGAGTTATCCACAGATCGTCGTTTCTTTTCCACCTGTGGAAAACCGCTGTGGATAACTCACTGAACAGCCCTGGGCAGAGCTGCGTTCACCTTCCGGTGACCGCTACTTCCACTGGGTGGACACACCGAATCCGGCGGCGATGAAGCCGAAGCCGACCACGATGTTCCAGTTGCCCAGCGAGTCGATGGGCAGCGACCCGTCGGTGACGTAGAAGACGACGATCCAGGCCAGGCCGATGAGGAACATGGCCAACATGACGGGCGCGACCCAGGCACGGCTGTTCAGCTTGATCGCGGTCGCCTGCTTCGCGGGCGGCGGCGTGTAGTCGGCCTTCTTGCGGATACGTGACTTCGGCACGAGGGTCTCTCCTGTCGATGCGCTGCGTGGCCGCGCAGGTAACTGGGTCGGTCTCGGGGCAGCGTAAGGGGACTCTGAGTGCTCCCCCGGGCGTCCGTTAGCGTAGTGCTTCCGTGGCGCCGAAGGAGATAAGGGTACGTTGAGCAATTCTGCCGACTCCCCCGGGACGGGATCCAGCCCTGAGCGCGCGCGCCGTTTCCGGCCCGTGCGGATCCTCACGGCGGCCGTCTTCGCTCTCGCGGGACTCATCTTCTTCACCAGCTTCAACACCGCCAAGGGCACCAATATCCGCACGGACACCTCGCTGCTGAAGCTGTCCGATCTCATCCAGGAGCGCAGCCGCGAGAACGGCGAGCTGGACGAGACCAACGGAACCCTCCGCAAGGAGATAGAGGCGCTCGCCGAGCGGGACGACGGCAGCACCAAGGCGGAGGACGACAAGCTCGCCGCCCTGGAGAAGCGCGCGGGCACGCAGAAGCTCAAGGGCGAGTCGCTCTCGGTCACACTCAACGACGCCCCGCCGGACGCCACCGCCAAGCTGCCCGGCTATCCCGAGCCGCAGCCCGACTACCTGGTCATCCACCAGCAGGACCTCCAGGCCGTGGTGAACGCGCTGTGGCAGGGCGGGGCCAAGGGCATCAAGGTCATGGACCAGCGGCTGATCTCCACCAGCGCGGTGCGCTGCGTGGGCAACACCCTGATCCTCCAGGGCCGCGTCTACTCACCGCCGTACAAGATCACGGCGGTCGGTGACCCGGACAAGCTCCAGAAGGCGCTCGCGGCGTCCCCGGCGATCCAGAACTACATGGTCTACGTCAACGTCTACGGGCTCGGCTGGAAAGTCGAGGAGAACGGGCCGGTGACTCTTCCCGGCTACTCGGGCACAGTGGATCTGCACTACGCGAAGCCTGTGGAGTAGCAGCCTGGCCGGGGGAGCCGCCGGTGCGTGTGATCGTCAGGACCGTCAGCGAACTGTGCATCACCGTCGGCAGCGTGATCGTGCTGTTCGTCGTCTACGTGCTCTTCTGGACCGGCGTGCAGGCCGACGACGTCATGGACGACCAGATCCAGCTGCTCCAGGAGCAGTGGGCGAAGTCGAGCGTGCCTCCCACGGCGGCCGGCTCCTCCACCGGGAACACCGCGAGCCCTCCGAAACCCGCGCCCTACGCCAAGGGCAAGCCTTTCGCGATCATGTACATCCCGCGTCTTGGTTTCACGTGGAACAAGCCGGTGCTCGAAGGGACGGCGACCGGCACTCTGAAGAAGGGCCTGGGCCACTACGCGGAGACCGCCCAGCTCGGCCAGAAGGGGAACTTCGCGGTCGCCGGCCACCGCCGCACCTACGGCGATCCCTTCAAGGACTTTCCCCAGCTGAGGCGGGGTGACGCCGTGGTGCTGACCGACGGCACGACCTGGTTCACGTATCGGATCGACAAAGGCCCGTACAAAACAGTGCCCTCCGACATCGAGGTGATCGACCCTGTCCCACGTACATCCGGGTACACGCGTTCGGGCCGCTATCTGACGCTGACCACGTGTGAACCGGAGTGGGGACACAGTCATCGGCTGATCGTCTGGGCGCACCTGGACTCCACACAGCCTGTGGAGGCAGGGAAACCTGAGGCGTTGCGCCGTTAGTCTGGTGGCTGTACGGCGTGGGTCTGGTGCCGTGGTACGACGGAAGGGACGGCATGTACGGCTGGATCTGGCGGCATCTGCCGGGGAACACGTGGGTGAAGGCGCTGATCTCACTCGCCCTGGTCGTGGCCGTGGTCTACGTCCTCTTCCAGTACGTCTTCCCGTGGGCGGAACCGCTGCTGCCCTTCAACGATGTGACGGTGGACAACCAGTGAGCGCGCGCATTCTCGTCGTGGACAACTACGACAGCTTCGTCTTCAACCTGGTCCAGTACCTGTACCAGCTGGGCGCCGAGTGCGAGGTCCTGCGCAACGACGAGGTGTCGACGGCGCACGCCCAGGACGGCTTCGACGGTGTCCTGCTCTCCCCGGGCCCGGGCACGCCGGAGGAGGCGGGCGTCTGTGTCGACATGGTCCGGCACTGTGCCGCCACGGGCGTCCCGGTCTTCGGTGTCTGCCTCGGCATGCAGTCGATGCAGGTGGCGTACGGCGGGGTCGTGGACCGCGCGCCCGAGCTGCTGCACGGCAAGACCTCGCCGGTCGAGCACACGGGCCGGGGTGTCTTCGCCGGCCTGCCCTCGCCCTTCACGGCGACGCGCTACCACTCGCTGGCCGCCGAGCCCGCGACGGTCCCGGCCGAGCTGGAGGTGACGGCCCGGACGCACGACGGGATCGTCATGGGTCTGAGGCACCGCGAACTTCCGGTCGAGGGCGTGCAGTTCCACCCCGAGTCGGTGCTGACCGAGCACGGGCACCTGATGCTGGCCAACTGGCTGGTGGAGTGCGGGGACCAGGGCGCGGTGGCGAGGTCGGCCGGGCTCGCCCCGGTGGTGGGCAGGGCCACGGCGTGACGGCGCTGCGCCCCGAGCGCGAGTCCGACACCTCGTACGGGCAGCAGTCGTACGGGGTGCCGGGTGCGTTCGAGGACTGGTCGGGTGGAGGGGCGTACGGTGCCTCTCCACGGCCGGAACCGCAGCCGCAGCCGCAGTCACCGCCGTACATGTCAGAGCCGGAGCCACAGCCGTACCCGGCGTCGTACGAGCCCGTCCCGGACGAGCCGTATCTGCCTCCGGCCGACGAGGAGACGGTGGCGCTGCGGATACCGGATCCGCCGCCCGCGGCCGGTGACCCCGTATCCGGCTCTCCGGGCTCTTCCGCGACACGGCCCGACGGACCCGCCCACGGCGGCCGTGCGGCCCGCAGAAAGGCCGCCAAGCGCCGTCACGGGCGTCATGGCGGCGCTTCGGAGGCCCGCTCGGCGCAGGAATCGGGCCAGGACGCTGGGCGCTCGGCGCGGGAGGAGCGGCGGGCGCCGCTGTCGCGGGTCGAGGCGCGACGGCAGGCGCGGGCGCGCAAGCCGGGTCCGGCGGTGGTGGCCAGCCGGGCGATCGGCGAGGTGTTCATCACCACCGGTGTGCTGATGCTGCTGTTCGTCACGTACCAGCTGTGGTGGACGAACGTGCGGGCGCACGCGCAGGCCGGCAAGGAGGCCAGCAGCCTCCAGGACGACTGGGCGAACGGCAAGCGCAACCCGGGGGTCTTCGAGCCGGGTCAGGGCTTCGCCATCCTGCACATCCCGAAGCTGGACGTGGTGGTGCCGATCGCCGAGGGCACGAGCAGCAAGGGCGTTCTGGACCGGGGCATGGTCGGTCACTACGCCGAGGGCGCGCTGAAGACGGCGATGCCCGGTGACAAGACCGGGAACTTCGGGCTCGCGGGCCACCGCAACACCCACGGAGAACCGTTCCGGTACATCAACAAGCTCACTCCGGGCGATCCGATCGTCGTGGAGACGCAGGACAAGTACTACGTCTACAAGATGGCGTCGATCCTGCCGGTCACGTCGCCCAGCAACACGAGCGTTCTGAATCCCGTCCCCCCGGGGTCGGGATTCACCGAGCCCGGCCGCTACATCACGCTGACCACGTGCACGCCGGAGTTCACCAGCAAGTACCGGATGATCGTCTGGGGCAAGATGGTCGAGGAACGGCCGCGCAGCAAGGGCAAGCCGGATGCGCTCGTCAGTTAAGGGCAGATGACCAGTGGCAGCGACCACCGACACGGAGCACGAAGAGCACACCGGCGCGGCGGCGTCCCGGCCGTCCGCGGCCCGGCGCCGTCCCGGGCCGATCGCCATGGCGGTGAGCGTCTTCGGGGAACTCCTCATCACCGCGGGCCTGGTGCTGGGCCTGTTCGTCGCCTACTCGCTCTGGTGGACGAACGTGGTTGCCGACCGCGCGGCCGGGAAGCAGGCGGACAAGGTCCGTGACGACTGGGCTCACGGCCGGGGCGGCCCCGGTGCGCTGGACACCAAGAACGGCATCGGCTTCCTGCACGTGCCGGCGATGAAGAACGGCGAGGTCCTGGTCGAGAAGGGCACGTCGAACAAGATCCTCAACGATGGTGTCGCCGGGTACTACACCGATCCCGTCAAGGCGGTCCTGCCGATGTCGGGCAAGACCGGCAACTTCTCCCTCGCGGCCCACCGGGACGGTCACGGCGCCAAGTTCCACAACATCGACAAGATCAAGAAGGGCGACCCGATCGTCTTCGAGACGAAGGACAAGTGGTACGTCTACAAGGTCTACGACATCCTTCCCGAGACCTCGAGGTTCAACGTGAAGGTCCTCTCGCAGGTCCCGAAGGAGTCCGGCAGGAAGAAGCCGGGCCACTACATCACGCTGACGACCTGCACGCCGGTGTACACGAGCACGTACCGGTACATCGTGTGGGGCGAGCTGGAGCGGGTCGAGAAGGTGAATGCGGACCGGACGCCGCCGAAGGAACTGCGCTCCTAGCGCACTGCGGGACTGGCGACGCCACCGCACGGCAGAGCGACGCCACCGCACAGCAGAGCCCCGGCGCCCTGTGGAGGGTGCCGGGGCTCTGCCGTCAGACGGGTGCGACCTGGCCGGTCAGACCCCGGCGGTCAGTCGTCCTAGTCGCTGCCGTTGAGGCCGCCGAAGATGCCGCCGTTGCCGCCGCCGCCGTTGTTGTTGCCGCCGTTGTTGCCGAGGCCGACGGTCTGCAGAGTGATCGTCGTCCCTGCCGGGTCGTCGACCTCCTGGTTACCTTGCGGGTCCTGGCCGGCGACGATGGCGGTGTCGCTCTGGTCGCTGCCGCCCGCGAACTGGATGTTGGTGAAGCCGGCCGCCGCCAGGATCTGCTTGGCCTGGCCGACGTTCTGGCCGACGACCTGGGGCACGCGCGTCTTCTGCTGTTCCTTCTTCTTGCCGATCTGGATGTTGACCGACGAGTTCTTGTCGACCGACGTGCCGGCCTGCGGCGTGGTCTGGATGACCTTGCCGACCTGGTTGTCGTCGTCGGTCTCCACCTCGGTGCAGTTGCCGACCAGGTTGCTGGCCTGCATCTGCTGCTTGGCCTGGTCGCAGCTCTGGCCGAGGACGTCCGGGACGGTGGACTTCTCCGCCTCCTTGGCGACGGTGAGGGTGATGGTGGTGCCCTTCTCCACCTCCTCGCCCAGTTCCGGGTTCTGCTCGAGCACGGTGCCGGGGTCCTCCGTGGACTCCTTCGACTTCGTCTCGACCACGAACTCGTACTTGTCGTCCTCCAGCTTCGCCTTGGCCTCGTCCAGGGTGTCGCCCACGACGCTCGGTACCGCCACCTTCGGCGCCCCGGTCGACACCACCAGGGAGATGGTGTCGCCCTTCTGGACGTCCGTTCCGGCCTTCGGGTCCTGGTCGCAGATGTTGCCCTTGGTCTGGTTCTCGCAGGGCTTCTTGGAGAAGGTCAGTTTCAGGTCGGCGTTGTCGGCCAGCTTCCGGGCGTTCTGCTGGGTCTCACCGACGAAGTTGGGCGCGGCGAGCGTGTCGTCGCTCGCGCCTCCGTTGCCGCTGAACGCCCACCGCCCGATCAGGATCGCTCCGACCAGCACCAGGATGCCCGCCACCACGAGCAGGATCGTCGAGGTGTTGGACTTGCGCTGCTGCTGGCGGCGCCGGTCGGGGCGGTCGTCATAGCCGTAACCGCCGTCGTCCGGGCTCATCGGGGGCAGCATCGACGTGGCGCCCGCGCCGGAGTCCGCGCGCAGGGCCGTCGTCGGCTGGTCGTCGGGGTAGCCGCCGTAGCCCACCGAGCCCATCGCGGCCGTGGCCGCGACCGGCTGGCCGTCGAGGCACGCCTCGATGTCGGCGCGCATCTCGTCGGCCGACTGGTAGCGGTAGTCCGGGTCCTTGACCAGTGCCTTCAGGACGATCGCGTCCATCTCGGGCGTGATCTCGGGGTCGAAGACCGACGGGGCCTGCGCCTCTTCACGCACGTGCTGGTACGCGACGGCGACCGGGGAGTCGCCGACGAAGGGGGGCCGCACCGTGAGGAGTTCGTAGAGCAGACAGCCGGTGGAGTAGAGGTCCGACCTCGCGTCGACCTGCTCGCCCTTCGCCTGCTCCGGCGAGAGGTACTGGGCCGTGCCGATGACCGCCGCGGTCTGCGTCATGGTCATGCCGGAGTCGCCCATGGCGCGGGCGATGCCGAAGTCCATCACCTTGACCTGGCCGTTGCGCGTCAGCATGACGTTCGCGGGCTTGATGTCGCGGTGGACGATCCCGTTGCGGTGGGCGTACTCCAGGCCCTGGAGGATGCCGATGGTCATCTCCATGGCACGCTCCGGCAGCAGCTTGCGGCCGGAGTGGAGCAGCTCGCGGAGCGTCGAGCCGTCTACGTACTCCATGACGATGTACGGGATCGAGACCCCGTCGATGTAGTCCTCGCCCGTGTCGTAGACCGCGACGATCGCGGGATGGTTGAGCGAGGCGGCCGACTGGGCCTCCCGGCGGAACCGGGCCTGGAAGGAAGGGTCACGCGCGAGATCCGCGCGCAGCGTCTTCACCGCCACGGTGCGGCCGAGGCGGGTGTCATGCGCGAGGTAGACCTCCGCCATGCCACCACGCCCGAGCACCTGGCCCAGTTCGTACCGGCCGCCGAGGCGACGCGGCTCTTCCATAGCTACCTACCAGCCCTCTCCGTCGGTCCCGACCGGAAGCTTGTACGGTCGAGGCTGCCGTCCGGGCCTACCGTACCCGGCTCGCTTTGTGTGACCTGGCCAAGCCCGTCAGCCGATACAGGACCGGTATCGCAACGTGCACCGATGTGAAGCAGACGTGAGCGGGGTCACTTCTTGCTGTCGATGACCGCCTCCATCACGTTCCTCGCGATCGGCGCCGCGAGGCCGCCGCCCGAGATGTCGTCACGGACGGCGTTGTCGTCCTCGATCACGACCGCCACGGCGACCGGCGAGCTGCCGTCGTCACCCTTGGCGTACGAGATGAACCACGCGTAGGGGTTCTCGCTGTTGTCGACACCGTGCTGGGCGGTACCGGTCTTGCCGCCCACGGTGACGCCGGGGATCTTGGCGTTGGAGCCCGTGCCCTTGTCGACGACCGTCTCCATCATCGACTGGAGCTTCTGGGCGTTCTCCGAGGACAGCGGCTGGCTGAGCTCCTCCGGTTCGGTCCTCTCGAGGGTGTCGACGCTGCGGGCCTGGAGCTCGTCGACCATGTACGGCTTCATCAGCTTGCCGTCGTTTGCGACGGCCGAGGCGACCATGGCCATCTGCAGCGGGGTCGCGGCGGTGTTGAACTGGCCGATGGAGGACAGCGCGGTCTGCGAGTCGTTCATGTCGTCGGAGAACACCGAGGCGTTGGCGCGGACCGGCGTGAACTGCTCCTCGGTGAAGCCGAACTTCTTGGCCATGTCCAGCATCTTGTCGTTGCCGAGGTCGGCGCCGATCTTGCCGAAGACGGTGTTGCAGGAGTACTGCAGGGCGACCCGGAGCGTCGCGTTCTTACAGGGGATGTTGCCCTCGTTCTTCAGCGGAGTCGTGGTGCCCGGCATGATCCACGGCAGCGGTGTGTTCGTCTTCTGGTTCGGGTCTGTGTACAGCCCGTCCTCCAGGGCGGCGGCCGCGGTGAGCACCTTGAAGGTGGAGCCGGGCGGGTACGTCTCGCGTAGCGCCCGGTTGAGCATCGGGTCGTCCGGGTTGTTCTTCTTCTGCAGCTTCTGCCAGGCCTCGGTGTCCGTCGTCGTGGAGTTCCCGGCGAAGGACGACGGGTCGTACGACGGGTAGGAGGCGAGGGCCAGGATCCTGCCGGTGGACGGCTCGAGGGCGACGACGGCGCCCTTGCCGCCCTGCTTCTTCAGACCGTTGTACGCGGCCTTCTGAGCGGCGCCGTTCAGCGTCGTGACGACGTTGCCGCCCTCCTGCTTCTTGCCGGTGAGCATGTCGAGGGTGTTGCGGAAGAACAGCCGGTCGTCGTTGCCGGTGAGGATGCCGTCCTCGATGGACTCCAGCTGGGTGGCGCCGAAGGCCTGCGAGGCGTACCCGGTGACCGGCGCCCACATCGGGCCGTCCTTGTAGGTCCGCTTGAACTTGAAGTCGCTGCCCGACGTCTCGGTCGAGCCGGTGATCGGCTGTCCGTCGACGATGATGTCACCGCGCGGTGAGGCGTAGCGCTCGATGATGACGCGGCGGTTGTTCTTGTCCGTCCTGAGCTCGTCGGCCTGGACGTACTGGATCCAGTTGTCGCGGATCAGCAGGGCCAGGACGAGCAGGCCGCAGAAGATCGCGATCCGGCGCAGGGGCTTGTTCATGACGGGCGGACCACCTGGGTCATCTCGGCGTCGGGGTTGGCGGCGGGAGCGGGAGCCGGGCGTCGGGCGGTATCGCTGATGCGCAGCAGAATGCCGATCAGCGCCCAGTTGGCGATCACGGAGGAACCGCCGTAGGCCACGAACGGCAGCGTCATGCCGGTCAGCGGGATGAGGCCCATGACGCCGCCTGCCACGACGAAGACCTGGAGGCCGAAGGCGCCGGACAGGCCGATGGCCAGCAGCTTGCCGAACGGGTCGCGAGCCGCGAGCGCGGTGCGCACGCCCCGCTCGATGATCAGGCCGTAGAGCAGCAGGATCGCCATGACACCGGCGAGGCCCAGCTCCTCGCCGAAGGTGGCGAGGATGAAGTCGGAGTTGGCGGCGAAGCCGATGAGGTCGGAGTTGCCCTGCCCGAGGCCGGTGCCGAGGGTGCCGCCGGAGCCGAAGGCCCACAGGGCCTGCATGGCCTGCTCGGAGTGGACGACGCCGTCCTGGACGCCGGCGCGGGAGAGTTCGAACTCGCGCATCGGGTCGAGCCAGGCCTGCACACGCGTCTGGATGTGAGGCTCGAAGCTCGCCACGCCGACGGCGCCGACCGCGGACATCAGCAGACCGAAGACGATCCAGCTGGTCCGCTCGGTGGCGACGTACAGCATGATGACGAACATTCCGAAGAACAGCAGCGACGTACCGAGGTCGGTCTCGAAGACCAGGATGAGGATCGAGATGACCCAGACGACGAGGATCGGACCCAGGTCGCGGCCGCGGGGCAGGTACAGGCCCATGAAGCGGCGGCTGGCCAGGGCCAAGGCGTCTCTCTTGACCATGAGGTAGCCGGCGAAGAAGACCGCCAGGGCGATCTTGGCGAACTCACCGGGCTGGAGCGTGCCGAGGCCGGGGATCTTGATCCAGATCTTGGCGCCGTAGATGTTCGCGCCGAGTCCCGGCACGAGCGGCAGGATCAGCAGGAACAGCGCTCCGGCCATGGAGATGTAGGTGTAGCGCTGGAGGACACGGTGGTCCTTGAGGAAGATCACCACGACCGCCAGCAGGGCGACGCCCATCGCCGAGTACAGCAGCTGGCGCGGTGCGGCTTCGGCGTAGTTGCTGAGTCGCTTGGACTGGTCCAGCCGCCAGATGACGACCAGGCCCAGTCCGTTCAGCAGCGTCGCCAGCGGCAGCATCAGCGGGTCCGCGTACGGTGCGAACTTCCGTACGACCAGATGGCCGATGCCCGCGAGCAGGCCGAGTCCCAGGCCGTAGCTCAACAGGCCCGGCGGAACCGAGTCGTTGAGGGCCAGGCCGACGTTGGCATAGGCGAACACCGGAATGACCACGGCGAACGCCAGCAGCGCCAGCTCGGTGTTGCGGCGGCTGGGGGCACCGATCGCGCCGATCGTGGACGTGTGGTGCTGCGGCGAGTGCGACGTATTCGTACCGCTCATCGTGTAACAGGGCCTCTCACGGCTTGCCTACTGCTTACCGCACAGCGAGACGACCTTCTGCTCTTCCTCCGAGAGGCTGGGGCCGGGGCTGGGAGTAGGTGCGGTCGTGGACGGGTTCGGGGACTTCTCAGGCGTCGACGGCGAGCCCGACGGGTTCGACGGGTTCGGCGTCGGTGTGGCCTTGGACGTGAAGGAGGCGGGAGTGGTTCCCGTGGTGCCCCCGGCCTCGCCCTCGCCGGTCTTGGCGTTGTTCTGGCTCTCGGCTTCGCGCCGCTGCGCCTCCTTCTTGCACGCGGAGGCCTGCACCGACAGTTCCTGGATCTTCGCCTGGGCGTTCTTCAGCCCGCCCTCGGCGATGGTCGCCTTGACCAGCTTCTGCTGGTAGGGCGGCAGGTACTTGAGTTCGATCTCGGGGTGGTCCTTCTCGACCTTCGAGAGCGACACCCACGCCAGGTCCTGGCTGATGCCCCGGTACAGCGCGACGTGCTCGTCCTCGGCGCCGACGTAGTACTGCGTCTGCGTCCAGCGCCAGCCGCCGTACAGACCGCCGCCGACGACGGCCAGCGCGAGGACGCCGTAGAGGGATCTCTTCAGCCAGCGGCCCTTCCTGCGGGGCTTGACGAAGTCGTCGTCGCCGTAGTCCAGGCCGGCCGCCGGGATGTAGCCGGTGGTGTCGCCGGAGCCGGGCGGGCCGAACTCGCCGCCCCCGCCGCCCTGGCCGTGCCCGTGGCGGCCGAGTCCGGAGGCGCGGCCTGCGGGGGTCTGCATGATGCCGTTGTCGTGCAGCTGGTGCTGGTTCTCGGCGACGGCGCCGACCACGACCGGGGTGTCGGACAGCTGCCCGGCGAGGGTGTCGCCGGTGTCCAGGTCGAGGACGTCGGCGACGATGACGGTGATGTTGTCCGGGCCGCCGCCGCGCAGTGCCAGCTCGATCAGGTTCTGGACGGTCTCCTGGGGGCCCTGGTAGCTGGCGAGGGTGTCCTCCAGGGTCTGGTGGGACACCACGCCGGACAGGCCGTCGGAGCAGATCAGGTAGCGGTCGCCGGCGCGGACCTCGCGGATGGACAGGTCCGGCTCGACGTGGTCGCCGCTGCCGAGCGCGCGCATCAGGAGCGAGCGCTGCGGGTGGGTCGTGGCCTCTTCCTCGGTGATGCGGCCCTCGTCGACCAGGCGCTGCACCCAGGTGTGGTCCTGCGTGATCTGCGTCAGTACGCCGTCGCGGAGGAGGTACGCGCGCGAGTCGCCGAC
This sequence comes from Streptomyces afghaniensis 772, assembly GCA_000415505.1. GTDB lineage: Bacteria > Actinomycetota > Actinomycetes > Streptomycetales > Streptomycetaceae > Streptomyces > Streptomyces afghaniensis. The sequence continues at coordinate 1,285 of KE354201.1, read as the reverse complement.
GTGCACCAGGCCGAGGCGCTGGCCGGTCCAGAGCAGGGCGGTGAGGGTGGTGCCCATGCCCTCGAGCTGGGGGTCCTCCTCGACCATCGAGCGCAGCTGGTCGTTGGCGCGCTGCACCGCCGTGCCGAGCGAGGTGAGGATGTCGGAGCCGGGGACGTCGTCGTCGAGCGCGACGATCGTGGAGATGGCCTCGGAGGAGGCGACCTCGCCCGCCGCGGCGCCGCCCATGCCGTCGGCGATGGCGAGCAGGCGCGGGCCGGCGTATCCGGAGTCCTCGTTGCCCTCCCGGATCATCCCCTTGTGCGATCCGGCGGCGAAGCGCAGTGACAGACTCATGCGCACCTCGCCTGTCGGCTCCGGGTACAGCCGGTCGTGTCGAGCCACACTGCCCACCCTCCGGTCGGGAGCGCGCCGGGGCCCGGGGTGGGGCCCGCCACTGCGTGCTCGCTCCGCTCGCGCCTATCCATGATGTAGCACTACTTCCGCAGCTCGATGACGGTCTTGCCGATGCGGATCGGCGCGCCCAGCGCAATCGGTGTGGGAGTCGTCAGCCGGTTCCGGTCCAGGTACGTGCCGTTGGTGGAGCCGAGGTCCTCGACGATCCACTGGCCGTCGCGGTCCGGGTAGATCCTGGCATGGCGGCTGGAGGCGTAGTCGTCGTCCAGCACGATCGTCGAGTCGTGCGCCCGGCCCAGGGTGATGGTCTGGCCCTGGAGCGCGACCGTGGTACCGGTGAGGGTGCCCTCGGTCACGACCAGCTTGGTGGGGGCGTTACGGCCGCGGCGGCCGCCGCCGGACTGCTGGCGCTGCTGCGGCGGGGCCTGGCGGGCGGCCTGCTGCTGCCGGCCTGCCTCCCGTCGCGATCCGCGCTGGGTGACGCGCGTACCGAACAGGTCGCTCCGGATGACCTGCACGGCCACGATCACGAACAGCCACAGTACGGCCAGGAAACCCAGCCGCATGACCGTGAGGGTCAGCTCTGACATTGCCCCCGCTTCACCCTTCGGCTTGCCGGTAAATGATGGTGGTACTGCCCACGACGATCCGCGAGCCGTCGCGGAGCGTAGCGCGGGTGGTGTGCTGCCCGTCCACCACGATGCCGTTGGTGGATCCGAGATCCTGGATCGTCGAGGGCGTTCCGGTCCGGATCTCGCAGTGCCGGCGGGAGACGCCGGGATCGTCGATCCGCACGTCGGCGTCGGTGCTGCGGCCCAGCACCAGCGTCGGGCGGGAGATCTGATGGCGCGTGCCGTTGATCTCGATCCAGTGGCGGGTGCGTCGCGGC
>KE354200.1 GCA_000415505.1 Streptomyces afghaniensis 772 | reverse complement strand
TACAGGCCGGCCGCGGCTGCGGCTGTCCGACTTCGGCATCGCGATGCGGCTGGGCGAGCCCCGCCTGACGGAGACCAACCTCGTCGTGGGGACGCCCGGGTATCTCGCGCCCGAGCAGATGATGGGCGCGGAGCCGGACTTCCCCGCCGACCTGTTCGCCGTGGGCCTGGTCGCGCTGTATCTGCTGGAGGGCGCCAAGCCGGACAGCAAGGCGCTCATCCAGTACTTCGCCGAGCACGGGACGCCCGGCGCGCCCAAGGGCATTCCTGAGCCGCTGTGGCAGGTGGTGGCCACGCTGCTCCAGCCGGACCCGCAGGCCCGGTTCCGTACGGCCACGGGGGCGCGCAAGGCGCTCGCCGCCGCGGCGGAGCTCCTCCCCGAGCCCGGCCCGGACGACGAGCTGATCGAGATCTTCGACCAGATCGGTCCGCTTCCCCCGGGGTTCGGGCCGAACGGCCCGCTGGAGAGAGCTCGGGGTCTGCGACCGGGACAGGACGAACCGGCCAGCCCCGCGACGGACGAGGAGAGGTCCGGTCCGGCGGCCGACCAGGAGCGGTCCCATCCGGCGGCCGGGGAGCGGCCCCGGCAGGACGCCCAGGCCCCCTCGGGAACGGGCGCGTCGGCGTCGCGGCGGGGCCACGACGCGTCCGGCAACGGCGACGCCTGGTCCGACTCGGGCGCAGCGGTCGTACAGCCCGGCCACGGGCAGGACATCGCCCCGCCGGCCAGCCCTGCTCCGCCGGCCGCCATGTCGGACACCGGCAGCTTCCACCTGCCACCGCCCCAGGTCACCGGCACCGACTCCCCCACGCCGGGCCACGACGCACAGGCACAGGCCTCACACGCTCTCTACTCCCCCTACGACCCCACGCACCCGCTGCACCCGTCCCAGCCGCTCCCTCCGGCCTACCCGAACCACGCGGGCTATCCCGGTCAGCCGCTGCCTCCCGCAACACAGCAGCCCACCAGCACCTCCACAGCCTCGTACACCGCGCACACCTCGCTGACCCCGGCCCCGCAAACCCCACCGTCCGGACAAGGGACTCCGATCGGCCAGGGCACTTCGCGGCACCGAGCTCAGCGCCCTGCCCGTCGCCCAGGCCCCCCGGCCAAGGTCGCGGTCCCGCTCCTGCTCCTCGCCCTGGCCTGCTACGCCGTGGGGTTCTGGGCCCTGACCCGCATCTGAGCGCCCGCGAGCACCAGCCCGGGCGCACGCACGGCTCCCCTGCCGGACCTACCCGGCGTTCCTCCGCCGAGCCACCACGGTCCACACGCCGAGCCCCACCAGCAGCGCGCTCCCGGTGCCGATGCCGCCCACGGCGACGACCCGCATCGCGGTGTCGTCACCCCCGGCCACACCCTCGGCCGCCGCCTCCCGGTCCTGCTCCGAGACCTCGAAGACGCCCTTCGGCTCGGACTCCCCCACGTATGCGGGCCCGCTGCGCGCCTGACCGCTCACCTTGACCCGCAGTGTCATCGGGAACGGCCCGTCCCCGAAGGTGTCGGCGACGCTCTCGGCGAGGTGTGCGACGAGGTAGTAGGAGCCGGCGAAGCGCATCGCCCCGATCTGGCCGATGGCGGCGTTGCGGTTGGCGTGGTCGACGGGTGGCAGGGGAGGCAGGCTGCCGGACTTCTGGCCGCCGTTGTAGCCGACGCCCACGTCGGCGACGGGGCCGCGCGCCGGGTTGTACAGGTCCAGGTCCAGCGCGTCGGGCGTGTAGCCGGTGCCGCCGGAGGCCGAGCTGCCCAGGTCGGCGGTGACCTGGAGCTGCTGGCCCCAGTCGACCGGCACCTCGTAGAAGAGCGTCTGGCCGGGCCGGATGTCGTCCCGCCAGACCCCCTGGTCCAGCGGGGTCGCCCCGGTGAACCCCGCACCGCCCCGGCGGTCCTCGGCCTCCCCCTGGAGCGGCTGGGGCGAGGCGGAGTTCCACACCTCGGGTGCGCTGGTGGGCCCGGTCTTCGCCGTCCGGGGCTCCGTCATGGCGACGAGTTCCAGGTCCCAGGCGCCGGGCGAGGAGCCCTCGCCTTTCGGGTCGACGCGCTCGACGGTCACGTAGTAGGTCCCGGCCTCCCGGCACAGCGGCTTGGTGGGCGAGATCTCGCGTCGGCCCCACGCCGCGATCGGGTGCGGACTGCGGGCAGCGCCGAAGCTCGCTCTCTCGTCGGAACAGGGGGTGCCGTCGTCGTCCTGCACGGACACCTTGATCCCGTCGATGACGGAGACGGTGCTGCCGGGGGAGGGGACGGCGGTGACGGAGACGTACGCGTTCGACGTGGCGTCGAGCTCGAGGCGGTAGTTGACCTTGCCGCTGCTCGGGAGGGAGCTCTTGTAGGCCGTGCCGGGCGTCAGCGCCACGGCGTCGGCGGTACTCCTCGCCCCCTTGACACTCCGGGCGTCATCGGCGAAGGCGTACGGGCTCGGCGACTGTGCCGTGCCGGACGCCCCGGCGGCGGCCGCGGCCTGCCCGGGCACCACGGCAGCCGTCGTACCCAGCACCACCGCCACGGCACCCAGGCGCACGACCACCGACGGACGACGACCGCGCCACGCGCCCGCACGCCCCCACGCCGTACGACACCGTCCCCTCACGCGCCACCCCTCACGTCACCGGAACGCAGAACCGCCGTGAATCCTCACACACAAAACCCCGACCGCGAGGCGGCCGGGGTGTGTTCGGTATGGGATGTCGTGACTCACGAACCCGTGGGCACGGAGTCAGTCGCCTCCGTCCACAGATCCTGCTCGGCGCGATCCGCCTGGATCTGGCGGTACACGAGGAGCCCGCCGATGGCGGCCAGTGCGACCAGGAGAAGCTTCTTCACCGCGCGACCTCGTCTTTCGTTGACGTAGGGGACCTCTGGCGCCCGACTATACACACCGACCGATACCGATCGGTGACCTGAGTCGGACCTCAACTCCCCTCCGGGGAACCGCGATAGAAGCGGAGTCCGTCGCTCCCACCGGAGAGTGATCACACGCCGACGGACGGTTACTTCGACCGCTCTTCTCCCTTTTTCTCACCTTTTCGCCCTTCTTGCACCCATCCGAGTGGTGTTCATCTGAACAACGACGCGCCACGAGCGTCGGTCCACCACTTCTCGGCCCTCATACACATCATGAGGAAAGTACGCAAATCGCCCGACCCGAAAGTGAGGGGTTATGGCCCGGAACAAGGTCATGAAGCTCTGGACTGCCATCGTCACCGCCTTCCTCGCGCTGTGCACGACGCTCGGATTCATCACCACGACCGCCGCCGCGGCGGTACCGCAGACCGAGCAGAAGCGCAACAGCGCGCTCATCCCGCAGCAGCGGACGGCACCGGCGACGGCCGCCCCCTGGTCCTTGTCCTACGCCAAGGCCCTGCCCCCCACGATGAAACAGCGCATCCACGCCGAGGCCCACGGCAAGTCCCCCAGTTGCCGCCACCGGACGCTCGCGGACACGACGGCGGCACCCACCGCCGACTGCACCGACGACCACACCGACGCCGTCGGCGATCCAGCGGACCATCTCACTCCGCTGCAGCGCTGATAGCACCGGCACCTCCCGGCGACCTGCGTACAGGCCCGGCGGCTCCTCGGAGCCGCCGGGCCTTTTTTCATGAGGCTCAGCCCTCAAGAGGCAGCCCTCAAGGGAGATCAGCTCTTGGAGAGCGTGATCTGGGTCTCCTGCTGTCCGGTGTCGGCCGTCACCGGGTAGTCCCGGTCATCCGCTCGGGCCCTGCTGCGCATCGTCGCGGTCCCGGGCTGGAACGAGGTGCCCGGCTCCTGGCTGGTCAGGCTGACCGACCACGGGACGGGCGCACCCGGGGTGCAGGCCACGGTCGTCTGGTAGGACGCGCCCGGCGTCCCCTTCTTCTGTATCTGGAAGACCTGGCCGGCGAGCGAGACGCTCGCGGGCTTGTTGCACGTCACGGTGCCGCCGACGGTGATCCGCCCCTCCGGAACCTCCGCCGTGCCCTCGGGGTCGACGGTCATCCCCAGGGCGAGTTCGGCCGGAGGTTCGGGCATGACCGCGTGCACCGCACCGCGCAGAGGCACCGTCGAGCCGTTGCAGTACTGCTCGAAGGTGGCATCGAGCTCGCTGACGTAACCGTAGGGGCCGAAAGCGATGTGCTCGATGGTGAAGGAACCGGAGTTGGTGTTGCACCACTTCTCGGTCCCGTTGTCGGTCCCGCTGAACACCAGTTCCGGATCCTCCGGCTGGGCGTCGGGCCACTGCTTCGCCCCGGTGTACGTGGTGCCCTCGGTCAGCTTCTGGCCATCGGGGGCGGCGACGATGAGCCGCCAGAGCGTGCCCTGCTCGGCGTCTACCGCGACGGTCAGGCTGTTCCCGTCCGTGCTGCCCTGGACGTCGAACATCTGGACCGCGCCGGCCGTGTACGCGTACGACTGACCGCCGGATATGGGCTCACCCGCGTCGCCGCTGAAGCTCAGCGTTCCCGACGCCGCGCTGTAGGCCTGCGCGGTGCCCGCCAGCGGGGCGACAGCGAGTGCGACGGCCAGTGCGGCGACAACGCCCACCGTCCGGGCCAGGACGCGTCTGGGCATGGTACTTCTCGTCAAGGTTCCCCCCAAGGGAATGACTCTCGGAGGCCGACCGGCCTCACTCCAGAAGCGTTGGAACGTCCACAGGCGTCACAGGAGCCTCATGAATGCCGAAAAAGGCCCCCAGTCGCATTCGACTGGGGGCCTTGTCGCTGGTGGGGCTAACAGGATTTGAACCTGTGGCCTCATCCTTATCAGGGATGCGCTCTAACCAACTGAGCTATAGCCCCGCCGCGCTCTGCGGGGTGTGTCCCGCGCGCTGACTCCTGAAGATTAGCGCACGACATGGGCAGTCCCAAAATCGGTTGTCGGGACAACGTCAAGGACGTCACTCGTCCTCGGCGAGCGTCAGCTCCACACCGCCCACGAAGCCCGCGGACAGGTTGTAGATGAAGGCGCCGAGCGTCGCGAGGGCCGTCGCCAGGACGACGTCGATGACCGCGATGACCGACGTGAACATCAGGACGTTGGGCAGCGACAGGAAGGCCTGGAGGTCGAAGCCGTTCGACTCGTTGGAGCCGGTCGCCTCGGAGATCGTGCCGCCGACCGTGGAGAAGACGCCCATCGCGTCCATCACCATCCACAGCACGGCGGCCGCCACGATCGTGCAGATGCCCAGGGCGATGGAGAGCAGGAAGCTGACCTTCATCACCGACCACGGGTCGGCCTTGGCCACCCGCAGACGGGCCTTGCGGACGCGCGGCGTGGTGCGCGCACCTGTGCGCGGACGCCGTACGGCAGCGGCGGCACCCGCTCCGGCACCGGCCGCCGCCGACTGCGCCGGGTAGGCCTGGGGCGGGTGGTACGGCCCGGTCTGCTGCTGAGCCTGCCGTTCCCCCGGCAGGGGGGACGCCGTCTGCGCGGCGGTGCCCTTCTCCTGCGCGGCCGGCTCGGGCTGCGGCTGGGCGCCGGATGCGGACGGGCCCGCTCCAGCCGTGTGCTGCTGGGTCTGCGGACCTCTGGTGTCCGTCACAGTTCCCCCCTGTGATTCATTCCTGTCAGGCGAGGACGCGTCCTTGGTCGGGGACTTGATCGCCTTCAGGTTGGTCGTGTGCGGATCCGCCGCACGCGCGGCGGAGCCACGGCCGCCGTCGTCCGTGTCCGTACCCTTCGAGGTACCGGTCGGTCCGGCGCCCGTGGCTCCGCTCACGCTGACTCACTCCTCGTGCTACTCGGCCGAGGGCGCCTCACCCTCGTCCGTGCCGGTGGTCGCGGCACCTTCGGCGGTCTCGTCGACGACCACGTCGCCGTCGACCTCCTCCGCCTCGCGTCCCGCCTCGGCGTTGCGTGCGATACCGACGACGGCATCGCGCTTGCCCAGATTGATCAGTTGGACGCCCATGGTGTCACGGCCGGTTTCCCTGATCTCGTTGACTCGCGTACGAATCACACCGCCGCCCAGCGTGATGGCGAGGATCTCGTCCGTCTCCTCGACCACCAGCGCGCCGACGAGAGATCCACGGTCCTCCACGATCTTGGCGGCCTTGATGCCGAGGCCGCCGCGACCCTGGACGCGGTACTCGTCGACGTTGGTCCGCTTCGCGTACCCGCCGTCGGTGGCAGTGAACACGAACGTACCGGGTCGAACAACATTCATCGAGAGCAGCTCGTCGCCCTCGCGGAAGCTCATGCCCTTGACACCCGAGGTGGCACGGCCCATGGGGCGCAGGGTTTCGTCCGAAGCGGTGAACCTGATCGACTGTGCCTTTTTGCTGATCAGAAGCAGATCGTCGTCCGACGAGACCAGTTCGGCTCCGATCAGTTCGTCGTCCGAACCGTCCTCCATGGAACGGAGGTTGATCGCGATCACACCGCCGGAACGCGGCGAATCGTAATCCTTCAGAGGCGTCTTCTTCACAAGTCCGGCCTTGGTGGCGAGAACGAGGTACGGAACCGCCTCGTAGTCGCGGATCGCCAGGATCTCGGCGATCGCCTCGTCGGGCTGGAAGGCGAGCAGGTTCGCGACGTGCTGACCGCGCGCGTCCCGGCCGGCGTCGGGCAGCTCGTAGCCCTTGACGCGGTAGACGCGGCCCTTGTTCGTGAAGAACAGCAGCCAGTGGTGCGTCGTGGACACGAAGAAGTGGTCGACGATGTCGTCTTCCTTGAGCTTCGTCCCGCGGACGCCCTTGCCGCCGCGCTTCTGGGCGCGGTAGTCGTCGGTCTTGGTGCGCTTGATGTAGCCGCCCCGGGTGACCGTGACGACGATGTCCTCCTCGGCGATCAGGTCCTCGATGGACATGTCGCCCTCGTACGGGATCAGCTTGGTCTTGCGGTCGTCGCCGTACTTCTCGACGATCGCGGTCAGCTCCGCGCTGACGATGCCCCGCTGACGGACCGGGGAGGCCAGGATCTCGTTGTACTCGTTGATCTTCGCCTGGAGTTCGTCGTGCTCCTGGACGATCTTCTGACGCTCCAGGGCGGCCAGTCGGCGCAGCTGCATCTCGAGGATGGCGTTGGCCTGGATCTCGTCGATCTCCAGGAGGCTCATCAGGCCCCCGCGGGCGATCTCGACGGTGTCGCTGCGCCGGATCAGCGCGATGACCTCGTCGATGGCGTCCAGGGCCTTCAGCAGACCGCGCAGAATGTGCGCCCGCTCCTCGGCCTTGCGCAGGCGGAACTTCGTACGGCGGACGATGACCTCGATCTGGTGCGTCACCCAGTGGCGGATGAACGCGTCGAGCGAGAGCGTGCGCGGCACGCCGTCCACGAGCGCCAGCATGTTGGCGCCGAAGTTCGTCTGCAGGTCCGTGTGCTTGTAGAGGTTGTTGAGGACGACCTTGGCGACCGCGTCCCTCTTGAGCACGATGACGAGCCGCTGGCCCGTGCGGGACGACGTCTCGTCGCGGACGTCCGCGATGCCGCCGATCTTGCCGTCCTTGACCAGGTCGGCAATCTTCTGGGCGAGGTTGTCCGGGTTGACCTGGTACGGCAGTTCGGTGACCACCAGGCACTGGCGGTTCTGGATCTCCTCGACCTCGACGACCGCGCGCATGGTGATCGAGCCGCGGCCGGTGCGGTAGGCCTCCTCGATGCCCCGGCGGCCGACGACCAGCGCGCCGGTCGGGAAGTCCGGGCCCTTGATGCGCTCGATGAGCGCGTCCAGCAGCTCCTCGTGGGAGGCCTCGGGGTTCTCCAGGTACCACTGGGCGCCGGAGGCGACCTCGCGCAGGTTGTGCGGCGGGATGTTGGTCGCCATGCCGACCGCGATCCCTGCCGAGCCGTTGATCAGCAGGTTCGGGAAGCGGGCCGGCAGGACGGTCGGCTCCTGGGAGCGGCCGTCGTAGTTGTCCGTGAAGTCGACGGTCTCCTCGTCGATGTCACGGACCATCTCCATCGACAGCGGCGCCATCTTGCACTCGGTGTACCGCATCGCCGCGGCCGGGTCGTTGCCCGGGGAGCCGAAGTTGCCGTTGGAGTCCACGAGCGGCATGCGCATCGACCACGGCTGCGCGAGGCGGACCAGCGCGTCGTAGATGGAGGAGTCGCCGTGCGGGTGGTAGTTGCCCATGACGTCGCCGACGACGCGGGCGCACTTGTAGAAGCCGCGCTCGGGGCGGTAGCCGCCGTCGTACATGGCGTAGAGCACGCGGCGGTGGACGGGCTTGAGGCCGTCACGGACGTCCGGCAGCGCACGCGAGACGATGACGGACATCGCGTAGTCGAGATACGAGCGCTGCATCTCCGTCTCGAGCCCGACGGGCTCGACGCGCATGGCCAGGGCGTCACCCTCGGGCGTCGTCACGGGAGTGTTCTCGTCGGTCATTGCTGGTGAAGGTCCTTCCTGGTGCGGTCAGCTGAGACCGACTCAGATGTCGAGGAAGCGGACGTCCTTGGCGTTGCGCTGGATGAACGCGCGGCGGGCCTCGACGTCCTCGCCCATGAGGACCGAGAACAGGTCGTCGGCCTGGGCGGCGTCGTCGAGGGTGACCTGGCCGAGGACGCGGTGCTCCTGGTCCATGGTCGTGATGCGCAGCTCCTCGGCGTTCATCTCGCCGAGACCCTTGAAGCGCTGCACCGAGTCCTCGCGGATGCGCTTACCGGCGTTGCGGCCCATCTCGATCAGGGCGTCGCGCTCGCGGTCGGAGTACGCGTACTCGAAGTCGTCCTTGCCCCACTTGATCTTGTAGAGCGGCGGGCGGGAGAGGTACACGTGCCCGGCCTCGACCAGGGGCCGCATGAAGCGGAACAGGAAGGTCAGCAGCAGGGTGTTGATGTGCTGGCCGTCGACGTCGGCGTCCGCCATCAGGATGATCTTGTGATAGCGGAGCTTCTCGATGTCGAAGTCCTCGTGCACACCCGTGCCGAACGCGGAGATCATCGCCTGGATCTCCTGGTTCTGCAGGATGCGGTCGATGCGTGCCTTCTCGACGTTGAGGATCTTGCCGCGGATCGGGAGGATCGCCTGGTACTGCGGGTTCCGGCCGGACTTGGCCGAGCCGCCGGCGGAGTCACCCTCGACGATGAAGATCTCGCACTTGGTGGGGTCGTTCGACTGGCAGTCGGAGAGCTTGCCCGGCAGGGACGCGGTCTCCAGCAGGCCCTTGCGGCGGGTCAGGTCGCGGGCCTTACGGGCCGCCACGCGCGCGGTGGCCGCCGCGATGCCCTTGCGGATGATGTCCGCGGCCTCGTTGGGGTTGCGGTCCAGCCAGTCGTTCAGGTGCTCGTAGACGACGCGCTGGACGAAGGTCTTGACCTCGGTGTTGCCCAGCTTGGTCTTCGTCTGGCCCTCGAACTGGGGCTCGCCCAGCTTGACCGAGATGATCGCGGTCAGGCCCTCGCGGATGTCGTCACCGGTGAGGTTGTCGTCCTTCTCGCGCAGCAGCCTCTTGTCGCGGGCGTACTTGTTGATCAGCGAGGTCAGCGCGGCCCGGAAGCCCTCTTCGTGCGTACCGCCCTCGTGGGTGTGGATGATGTTGGCGAAGGAGTACACGCCCTCCGTGTAGCCGCCGTTCCACTGCATGGCGACCTCGAGGGACAGCTGCCTGTCCTTGTCCTCGGCCTCCAGGTCGATGACGGTGGGGTGAACCGCCTCGCCCTTGCGGGAATTGAGGTACTTCACGAAGTCGACGATGCCGCCCTCGTAGTGGTACTTGACCGTCTTGACCTCGGCGGTCTCGTCCGCGCCCGCCTCGTCCGCCCCGGAGGTGGCCTTCGCGGACTCACGCTCGTCGGTGAGGTTGATGCGCAAGCCCTTGTTGAGGAACGCCATCTCCTGGAAGCGCCGCGAGAGCGTCTCGAAGGAGTAGTCGGTGGTCTCGAAGATGTCCGGGTCGGCCCAGAAGGTGACCGAGGTGCCGGTCTCCTCGGTGGCCTCGTGCTTGGCGAGCGGCGCCGTGGGGACGCCCATCTTGTAGTCCTGCGTCCAGCGGTGGCCGTCGGTCCTGACCTCGACGGCGACCTTCGAGGACAGCGCGTTCACGACGGAGACACCCACGCCGTGCAGACCGCCGGAGACCGCGTAGCCCCCGCCGCCGAACTTGCCGCCCGCGTGCAGCACGGTCAGCACGACTTCGAGGGCCGGCTTGCCCTCGGAGGCCACGATGCCCACCGGGATGCCACGGCCGTTGTCGACGACCCGGACACCGCCGTCGGCGAGGATGGTCACGTCGATGGTGTCCGCGTGGCCGGCCAGCGCCTCGTCGACCGAGTTGTCGACGACCTCGTACACGAGGTGGTGCAGTCCTCGCTCACCGGTCGAACCGATGTACATGCCGGGTCGCTTGCGGACCGCGTCCAGACCCTCGAGGACTGTGATGGCACTGGCGTCGTACGAAGCAGTGACTGAGGCCTCGGCGACTCCAGCCAGGGCCTCGACGGACGGGTTGTTCTCGTTGGGGTTGCCGGAATCGGCCACGAAGCGCCCTTTCTGGCACAGCACGAGCCAGGCTCGTCGGCGGGTTGCCGGAGCGGCTGCGGCATGTTGCGTTGGTAAGCCTTGATTCAGCGTTGCTCAGCTTTTCCCGGACGGTCCCCACGATTGGGGCGGGATTGCCTCCAGTCTACCGGTAGCACTGACACTGATGGGGGTTTGCCGGTACCTGAGTCCGCATGTGCCGCCCTCAACCGGTCTTCCCCGACTCCCGATATGCGGATGGGGGCTCCAAGAGGCTCACGGAGGCACTCAGCGCTTCCGGCCGTCAACCCTTGGCTACTTCGGAGTCAGGTCGCGATTCGCAACCGTGTGCGGTGGTGCGAAGAGAGAGGCGCCGACGGTCCGGGCGGGCCGCCGACGCCCACTTTTGTGATGTCAGTCACGTGCTGTCGATCGGCGGGAAACAGGTGCCGATCGGGCCTTCCGACAGCCTTGGGGAGGAGCTCCCGGCAGCTTCGGGGCCGAGCTCCGGTCAGCCGTACGTGTCGCCGGGGCCGGTGCTGCCGGGGGCGCGCAACGGGCCGTAGCGGCGGTTGGGCGCGCCCGGTCCCTGCACCTTGATCTGCTTCACCGTGCCGTGGCCCAGGTCCTCGTTGAGGCGCGCGACCAGGGTGGGGGCGAGCAGCCGGAGGTTCGTCGCCCAGGCCGTCGAGTCGCAGCGCACGGACAGGACGTGCTCGTCCTCGTCGTATCGCTCCGGGACACAGTGCTTGGCCACGTCCTCGCCGACGATCTGCGGCCAGCGGCCCATGACCCCGCCCACCGCGGCCGGGGCCTCCCAGCCGCGCTCGGTGATCAGCCGGTTGATCGCGGAGCCGAGCGCCATGGGGTCGCGGCCGTCGGCACGCGCGCCGGAGCGCAGACCGCCGCGGCGCGCCTGCTTCTTCTGCTGCGCCGCGTCCCCACGCGCGCGTGCGGCATCCTTGGCCGCACGGAGCGCCACGCGCGCGAGGTCCACGCCGGACGGCTCGGGAGACCGGGGCCCGGGCGCTTTCCCGGACGGGCTCCCGGGTGTGTTCCCCAGTGTGCTGTCGGGTGTGTTCTCCGGTGTGTTCTCCGTCATACGCGCTCCACCGTCCCCTCGGCCACGGCGAACCGCACCCCGGACAGCACATGCGGGACGTCGTCGTCGACCGCGGCGGTCACCAGGACCTGCTCGCCGGGCGCGACCAGCTCGGCGAGGCGCTCACGGCGGCGGGTGTCCAGCTCGGCGAAGACGTCGTCGAGCACCAGCACCGGCTCGTTGCCCTCGGCTCTGAGCAGGTCGTACGAGGCCAGGCGCAGGGCCAGGGCGTAGGACCAGGACTCGCCGTGGGAGGCGTAGCCCTTGGCGGGCAGCTGGCCGAGCTTGAGCAGCAGGTCGTCCCGGTGCGGGCCGACCAGGGTGACGCCCCGCTCGATCTCCTGCTTGCGGGCCTCGGCGAGCGCGGCCATCAGCTGCTCGAACAGGTCCTCACGGGTGTGTGCCTCGCCCGGCGCGGACGGTTTGTACTCCAGGGCGATCGGGCCGCCGCCGGGGGCGAGCTGCTCGTACGCCTTGTCCGCGAGCGGCTGGACGGCGGCGATCAGGTCCAGTCGCTGGGCGAGCAACTCGGCGCCCGCGCGCGCGAGATGCTGGTCCCAGATGTCGAGCGTGGACATGTCCATGCTGCGGCCGCCGTGCCGGCGGGCGAGCGCGGCCGACTTCAGAAGGGTGTTGCGCTGCTTGAGGACCCGGTCGTAGTCGGAGCGGACCCCGGCCATGCGCGGGGAACGGGCCGTGATCAGCTCGTCGAGGAAGCGGCGCCGCTCACCGGGGTCGCCCTTGACCAGGGCGAGGTCCTCGGGGGCGAACAGCACGGTCCGTACGATCCCCAGCACGTCACGCGGCTTGACCTGCGAGGACCTGTTGATACGGGCCCGGTTGGCACGCCCGGGGTTCAGCTCCAGCTCGACCAGTTGCTGCCGGTCGCCCTGCCGTACCTGGGCCCGGATGATCGCGCGCTCGGCGCCCATGCGGACCAGGGGGGCGTCGGAGGAGACGCGGTGGCTGCCGAGGGTGGCGAGATAGCCGACGGCCTCGACGAGGTTGGTCTTGCCCTGCCCGTTCGGGCCGACGAAGGCCGTCACCCCCGGGTCGAGCGGGACCTCGACCCGGGGGTACGAGCGGAAGTCGGCCAGCGACAGATGCGTGACGTGCATGGTCGTTTCGCCGACCTCCCCAACCGTCGGTGTTGCTTACTTGGTCTCGACCGCGTGGCCGCCGAACTGGTTCCGCAGCGCCGCGATCATCTTCATCTGGGGCGAGTCCTCCTGACGGGAGGCGAACCGCGCGAACAGCGACGCGGTGATCGCCGGCAGCGGCACCGCGTGGTCGATCGCGGCTTCCACAGTCCAGCGTCCCTCGCCGGAGTCCTGTGCATAACCCCGGAGCTTGTCCAGGTGCTCGTCCTCGTCGAGCGCGTTGACCGCGAGGTCGAGCAGCCAGGAGCGGATGACCGTGCCCTCCTGCCAGGAGCGGAAGACCTCCCGGACGTCGGTCACGGAGTCGACCTTCTCCAGCAGCTCCCAGCCCTCGGCGTAGGCCTGCATCATCGCGTACTCGATGCCGTTGTGGACCATCTTCGCGAAGTGACCCGCGCCGACCTTGCCCGCGTGCACCGAGCCGAAGTCGCCCTCCGGCTTGAGGGCGTCGAAGACCGGCTGCACCTTGGCGACGTTCTCCGCGTCGCCGCCGTACATCAGCGCGTAGCCGTTCTCCAGGCCCCAGACGCCGCCGGAGACGCCGCAGTCGACGAAGCCGATGCCCTTGGCCGCCAGCTCCTCGGCGTGCTTCTCGTCATCGGTCCAGCGGGAGTTGCCGCCGTCCACGACGACGTCGCCGGGCTCCAGCAGTTCGGCGAGCTCGTCGATGGTGGACTGCGTGGGCTCGCCTGCCGGGACCATCACCCAGATCACACGCGGTCCATTGAGCTTGCCCACAAGCTCCGGCAGGCTGTGGACATCGGCGAGGTCCGGGTTGCGGTCGTATCCGAAGACGGTGTGGCCTGCGCGGCGGATCCGCTCGCGCATGTTGCCACCCATCTTGCCGAGGCCGACGAGACCGAGCTCCATCAGTGGTGTTCCTTAGGTTTGCAGGTGTCCGACGTGGCGTTGCGGCACTTTCGTACCTGCGTCCGAGCCTAAACCCGGACGCTCGCGCACATCTGTGGGCATACGCGCTCAGTCGTAGGCCCTCACCTGCGGCTTTACCTGCGGCTTTGTCCTCAGCCTGTGGACAACCGCCGCCGAAGCGGTGCGGCTTAGCCGCTGAGCCGCACCGGCATGATCAGGTACTTGTAGGCCTCGTCCGCCTCGGCGTCCACCGCCGGCTTGCCGCTGAGCAGCGCGGGCTTGGTGGACGTGGTGAAGGACAGCTGCGCGACCGGGGAGTCGATCGCGCTCAGGCCGTCCAGCAGGAACGTCGGGTTGAAGGCGATCGAGATGTCGTCGCCCTCCAGCTGGGCGTCGACCCTTTCCACAGCCTGTGCGTCGTCGCTGGAGCCGGCCTCCAGGATGAGCACGCCCTGCTCGAAGCTGAGGCGCACCGGGGTGTTCCGCTCGGCGACCAGGGCCACACGCTTGACGGCCTCCACGAAGGGGGCGGTCTCGATCACGGCGACGCTGTTGAACTCCGTCGGGAACAGCGTGCGGTACTTCGGGAGGTCGCCCTCCAGGAGACGCGTCGTCGTACGGCGCCCGGCGCCCTCGAAGCCGATCAGGCCCTCGCCGGAGCCCGAGCCGGACAGTGCCAGGGTGACCTGGTCGCCGCTCGTCAGGGCCTTGGCGGTGTCCAGCAGCGTCTTGGCGGGCACCAGGGCGACCGCGGAAGCCTCCGGGTTCTCCGGCTTCCACAGGAACTCGCGGACCGCGAAGCGGTAGCGGTCGGTGGACGCCAGCGTGACCGTGTCGCCCTCGATCTCGATGCGGACGCCCGTGAGGACGGGGAGCGTGTCGTCGCGGCCGGCGGCGATCGCCACCTGGGCGGCGGCGGAGGCGAAGACCTCGCCGGGGACCGTGCCCGTCGCGTTCGGCATCTGCGGCAGTGCCGGGTACTCCTCCACAGGCAGTGTGTGGAGTGTGAACCGGGAGGAGCCACAGACCACGGTCGCCCGTACACCGTCTGTGGAAATCTCCACCGGCCGGTTGGGGAGGGCGCGGCAGATGTCCGCGAGGAGGCGGCCGGAGACCAGCACCGTGCCCTCTTCCTCCACCTCGGCCTCCACGGACACCCGCGCGGAGACCTCGTAGTCGAAGCTGGACAGGCTCAGCTGGCCGTCCTCGGCCTTCAGCAGCAGGCCGGCGAGGACAGGCGCCGGCGGACGGGCCGGGAGGCTGCGTGCCGCCCAGGCCACTGCCTCCGCGAGTACGTCGCGTTCCACCCGGATCTTCACTGTTGCCGCCTCCTGCTGTTGCCGGCGCTTCTCGCTCTGCCTGGCCCTCGTCGTCTGTGTCGGTGTCGACGGTCCCTGGGATGGGGAGGACACCGGGGACCAGTCTGACGCACCGCACTGACAGTAGGTGCCTCTCGGGGTCAAGTCGTGACGAGGGGCGGTCGGGCGCCGGAGGGCGAGTTGTGCACAGGGCCCGCTTCGAAACGAATTCCCAGCTCTCTCTAGTCGGAAGTAGTAGTAGGGCCTGTGGATACCGTGGATAACCACGTTTGCCCAGCTCAGAGCGGAAATTTTGTCCACCGGTCCTGTGGGTGACGCCGGTGGACAACCAGGGGTCTCTGTGGAGAACGGAAAGTTCTGCACACCCCGTGCACAGGGTGAGGCGAGTTCTCCCCAGTGCCGTCCCCAGCTTTACCCACGTTTCCCACAGGCCAACCCGGCACCTTCGTGTGACGCCTTTCACTCGACCCGGTGAGGAGGCGCGTCATGTTGCCGAACAGTGGACAGCGATGTGGAGAAGCCGGGGATCGCTGGGGACAACCGGCCTCAACCTGTGGGCTGCCGGTGGACAACTCGATGCACAGCCTGTGGATCCCCGCGTTGTCCACAGTCTGTGGAGATTCTTCGTCCACGAATCCACATGCCACTGAGCTGGTCTGATGGTCCTTCAACAGCGGCCTCTGTGGACACAGTCTGGACAACTTCCCAGTCCCCAGGGTGTGGACGGGAAAAAGTCGCCGAATCTGTGGAGAGCGGCCGTAACCCGGCAGGTATTCGAACAGCCGGCGACCGCGAGATGACGAAGGCCGGCCGCGACATGACGGAGGGCGCCCCCGGAAGACCTGCTCCAGGGGGCGCCCTCGGCGTCGTACGAGCGGCTGCGTCAGCCGTTCTTGATGCGGTTGGTCAGCTCGGTGACCTGGTTGTAGATCGAGCGGCGCTCGGCCATCAGATTGCGGATCTTGCGGTCGGCGTGCATGACCGTCGTGTGGTCACGGCCGCCGAAGAGCGCGCCGATCTTCGGCAGTGACAGGTCCGTGAGCTCTCGGCACAGGTACATGGCGATCTGCCGGGCGGTGACGAGGGCGCGGCCGCGCGAGGTGCCGCACAGGTCCTCGACGGTCAGCCCGAAGTAGTCCGCCGTCGCGCCCATGATCGCCGTGGACGTGATCTCGGGGGCCGAGTCCTCACCGCCGGGGATCAAGTCCTTGAGGACGATCTCCGTCAGGCCCAGGTCGACCGGCTGCCGGTTGAGCGAGGCGAACGCCGTGACCCGGATCAGCGCGCCCTCCAGCTCGCGGATGTTGCGCGAGATCCGGGACGCGATGAACTCCAGCACCTCCGGCGGCGCGTTCAGCTGCTCCTGCACCGCCTTCTTGCGGAGGATCGCGATCCGCGTCTCCAGCTCGGGCGGCTGCACGTCGGTGATCAGCCCCCACTCGAAACGGTTCCGCAGCCGGTCCTCCAGCGTCACCAGCTGCTTGGGCGGCCGGTCGGAGGACAGCACGATCTGCTTGTTGGCGTTGTGCAGCGTGTTGAAGGTGTGGAAGAACTCCTCCTGCGTCGACTCCTTGTCCGCCAGGAACTGGATGTCGTCGACGAGCAGGATGTCCATCTCGCGGTAGCGCTTGCGGAAGCTGTCGCCCTTGCCGTCGCGGATCGAGTTGATGAACTCGTTGGTGAACTCCTCCGAGCTCACGTACCGCACCCGCGTGCCCGGGTAGAGGCTGCGCGCGTAGTGCCCGATCGCGTGCAGCAGGTGCGTCTTGCCGAGCCCGGACTCCCCGTAGATGAACAGGGGGTTGTACGCCTTCGCCGGTGCCTCGGCGACGGCGACCGCGGCGGCGTGCGCGAAGCGGTTGGAGGCGCCGATGACGAACGTGTCGAAGAGGTACTTCGGGTTCAGACGCGCGGTGGGCTCACCCGGGCCGGTCGCCGGCGCGGGCTGCGCGGCCAGCGGGCCGGGCGCCCCGGTGGTGGGCAGGTTCGGGCCGACGGGGCCGCCGCGGTGCACGTGTCCCGAGCCGGCCGGCGGCTCGGGCAGCTCGCGGCGGACCGGGTCGCGCTGGTCGTAGTCGGGGCGTGAGGTGTCGTAGTCGGAGCGCGGCGCCTCGTAGGAGGGGCGGTCCATGGACTGCGGGCGGTAGTCCTGGGACGGGGAGCCGTACGAGTCCTGGGACCCATGGGATCCATGCGACCCATGGGATCCATGGGTTCCGTGTGATCCATGGGATCCATGGGATCCATAGGAGTCCTGCGACGACCCATGGGATCCGTAGGAGTCCTGGTTGCCGTAGGAGTCCTGCGAGCCGTAGGTGTCCTGGCTCGGTGATGCGTACGGGTCACGCTCGGGGAAGCCGAGGCGCTGCTGCTGCCAGCCGTACTCGTCCTGCGCCGGCCGCGGGCCACGGAGCCGGGGCTCGGGGCGGCTGGTACTCGGACGGGTACGCGGACGGGGGGAGGGAAGCTGATCTCCGCGCGTAGGCGGGAGCTGGTCGCCCGCCGTTCCCGGCAGCTGGTCGGCGCGGTGGCGGCCGTACCCCTCGTAACCGTCGCGGTCCTGGCGCGCGGCCGGAAGCTCGGGCTCCTCGTAACGCGACTGGGGACGGGAGGGGGGCGCCGCCGGGGCCGGGGGCTCGCCCGCGGAGTCGTCGACGGTGATCGCGATCCGGATCGGGCGGCCGCACTCGCGGCTCAGGGTCTCGCTGACGACGGGCGCCAGGCGACCCTCGAGCACGCCTTTCGCGAATTCGTTCGGTACGGCGAGCAGAGCGGTGTCCGCGACCAGTGCGAGCGGCTGGCAGCGCCGGATCCAGTGCTCGTCCTTCGACTCGACGCCCTGGCCGCGGCCCTCCCCGAGGAGCTGCTCCAATACGCGTGGCCACACTGCGGCAAGATCGGCAGGTACGTCAGCCACAGGGCACGCTCTCTCACAGGTCCCACGAACGTGTGGTTCTGGGACGGCTCGGGATGTAAATCGGGTGGGGCAGGGATAAGGGAACGAATCGGAGTTCCGTCACGGTAGTCAGGGCGGCCACTGCGGTTCAAGTTGTTGTCCCCAGCCTGTGGACAAGTGTGTCCGGGCGGCTGCTGGTTTGACCGGATGGCGTAGCCGCGCGTACCGTAACCAGGTCGAGTTGTCGATGGCTGCTGCCGCCTGCCTCCGATGGGCACAGATCATTTGGGTGATCGGTAAGCGGTGCACTCGGGCGTAACTGCGAGCTACTCGTGGGCGCACGGTGACAGCCAGGACGGCACCCCGCAACTACCGAATCTTTCTGGAGCCCCCGAGTGAGCAAGCGCACCTTCCAGCCGAACAACCGTCGTCGCGCGAAGACCCACGGCTTCCGGCTGCGTATGCGCACCCGTGCCGGCCGCGCGATTCTCGCGTCCCGCCGTAGCAAGGGTCGCGCCCGTCTGTCCGCCTGATCCCGGTCAGGTCATGACGTCGTGCTGCCCACCGAGAACCGGCTGAGGCGGCGCGAGGACTTCGCGACCGCGGTACGGCGAGGACGCCGGGCAGGACGCCCGCACCTCGTCGTCCACCTTCGTAGCGGTGCCACGGACCCGCATGCGCCTGGGGAGAGCGCTCCCCCGACGCGTGCGGGTTTCGTCGTGAGCAAAGCCGTGGGCGGAGCGGTCGTACGCAACAAAGTGAAGCGCAGGCTTCGCCACCTGATGCGCGACCGAGTCGCCCAGCTGCCCCCCGGTAGCCTGGTAGTGGTACGAGCGCTGCCCGGTGCGGGCGACGCCGACCACGCACAGCTGGCCCGAGACCTGGACGCCGCCCTCCAGCGGCTGCTGGGAGGGGGCGCGCGATGAAGTACCCGCTGCTTGCTCTGATCAAGCTCTACCAGTGGACGATCAGTCCGCTGCTCGGGCCGGTCTGCAAGTACTACCCGTCGTGCTCCCACTACGGCTTCACGGCCATCGACCGGCACGGTGCCATCAAGGGAACGGCACTCACGGCCTGGCGCATCCTGCGGTGCAATCCGTGGTCGCTGGGCGGTGTGGACCATGTCCCGCCGCGCAAGCGCCCGCGGTGGCACGAAATGCTGCGTAACGCGTGGCGTGCACGCAAGGGCGGGCCCTCCGCCGCCGACCCGGACATCGAAGGACAGACTTCTCCCACAAGTCCCCCGAGTCCTTCGAGCCCGGCCGCAGAGACACCGTCCCATGCCCAAGGAGCATGATTAGTGGACACGATTGCCAGCCTCTTCAGCTTCATCACCACACCCGTCTCCTGGGTCATCGTCCAGTTCCACTCGGTGTACGGCGCCATCTTCGGCCCCGACACCGGGTGGGCCTGGGGCCTGTCGATCGTGTCCCTGGTGATCTTGATCCGTATCTGCCTGATCCCGCTCTTCGTGAAGCAGATCAAGGCGACCCGGGCGATGCAGACGCTCCAGCCCGAGATGAAGAAGATCCAGGAGCGCTACAAGAACGACAAGCAGCGTCAGTCCGAAGAGATGATGAAGCTGTACAAGGAGACGGGCACCAACCCGCTCTCCTCGTGCCTTCCCATCCTGGCGCAGTCCCCGTTCTTCTTCGCCCTGTACCACGTGCTCAACAGCATCGCGTCGAACGACACCATCGGCGTGATCAACACCAGCCTGCTGGAGAGCGCGCAGAAGGCGCACATCGTCGGTGCTCCGCTGGCGGTGAAGTTCACCGACAGCGCGTCGAAGGTGGAAGCACTCGGTGCCTCCCTCACCGACGTCCGCGTCGTCACCGCCATCATGATCGTCCTGATGTCGGCGTCGCAGTTCTTCACCCAGCGCCAGCTGATGACGAAGAACGTCGACACCACGGTGAAGACGCCGTTCATGCAGCAGCAGAAGATGCTGATGTACGTCTTCCCCGTCATGTTCGCCGTCTTCGGTATCAACTTCCCGGTCGGTGTCCTCGTCTACTGGCTGACCACCAACGTGTGGACCATGGGCCAGCAGATGTACGTCATCCACAACAACCCGACCCCGGGTTCCAAGGCCCAGGCCGCGTACCTGGAGCGCCTGCACAAGCACGTCACCACGCACGGCAAGGTCAGCCGGCGCCGTGACAAGGTCATCGTGAAGGCGATCGTCGCCAAGGGACGCGACCGTAACGAGTTCGAGCGCAAGTTCATCAACGGCCTCAGCAAGGCCGGTCTCGCCGCTCAGACCGACGGCACCGTGATCAAGAGCGACACCGCTGCCGCCGTCGAGGCCGAGGACGGCACGCCGACCACCGGCACGCCGAAGCGTCAGCAGCCCAAGCGGCAGACCAAGGCACAGCGCCAGTCCGCTGCCGCCAAGGCGGCCGAGGAGTCCGAGCAGAAGACGTCGCTCACCAAGTCCGACGCGCCCGAGGACGCCAAGCCCGCCCCCGCTGCCAAGAAGGGCGGCGCGAAGCCCGCCGGCGGCGCCCGCAGCAAGGCCCAGTCCGGACAGCGCAAGGGCCCGCAGCGGCCCAAGTCCCCGTCCAAGAAGTAAGAAGGAGTCCATCCCGTGACGGAAGGCACCACCTCCGCCGCTGCCGAGGGTGCAGACACCCTGACTCGCCTGGAGCAGGAGGGCGAGATCGCGGCGGACTACCTGGAGGGTCTGCTCGACATCGCCGACCTCGACGGCGACATCGACATGGACGTCGAGGCCGACCGTGCCTCTGTCTCGATCATCAGCGACACGGGCAGCCGCGACCTCCAGAAGCTGGTCGGCCGTGACGGCGAGGTGCTGGAGGCGCTCCAGGAGCTCACCCGTCTGGCCGTGCACCGTGAGACCGGTGACCGCAGCCGGCTGATGCTCGACATCGCGGGATACCGCGCCCGGAAGCGCTCCGAGCTGTCCGAGCTGGGTGCCAAGGCCGCCGCCGAGGCCAAGAGCAGCGGTGAGGCCGTGAAGCTGCAGCCGATGACTCCGTTCGAGCGCAAGGTCGTGCACGACGCGGTCAAGGCCGCGGGCCTGCGCAGCGAGTCCGAGGGCGAGGAGCCGCAGCGCTTCGTCGTCGTGCTTCCCGCCTGATCGGCCCCTACGTTCCCCGGCCCCGTCTGTTGCGCAGGCGGGGCCGAACTTTGTCAGCCTGATAGTTCTGGTGGTTCTGGTGTCGGCGCGGGTGCGCTGACGCGGTACGGAAGGACGGTCCCCCGTGACGGAGGCAGCGGAGCTTCCCCCCGCGCCCGAGCAGGCGCGCGAGGTGTTTGGTGATCGCTTCGCGGATGCGGTGCGGTACGCCGAGCTGCTCGCTCAGGCGGGCGTGCAGCGCGGTCTCATCGGGCCGCGTGAAGTGCCCCGCCTGTGGGAGCGGCACCTGCTGAACTGCGCGGTGCTCTCGGAGGTCGTGCCCGAGGGCGTGACGGTGTGCGATGTCGGCTCAGGCGCGGGCCTTCCCGGCATTCCGCTGGCGCTGGTCCGGGAGGACCTGAAGATCACGCTGCTGGAGCCGCTGCTGCGGCGTACCAACTTCCTCACCGAGGTCGTGGAACTGCTCGGCCTCGATCATGTGACCGTCGTGCGCGGCCGGGCCGAGGAGGTCATGGGCAAGATCCAGCCCGTTCACGTCGTGACGGCCCGAGCTGTCGCCCCCCTCGACCGCCTCGCCACGTGGGGCATCCCGCTGCTGCGGCCGTACGGGGAGATGCTCGCGCTCAAGGGCGACACCGCCGAGGAGGAGCTGAAGAGCGCGTCGGCGGCCCTGAGCAAGCTGGGTGCGGTGGAGACGTCCATCCTGCATGTGGGTGAGGGCGTGGTGGATCCGATGTCCACGGTCGTACGGGTCGAGGTCGGGGAGAGCCCCGGCGGGGTGCGCTTCGCGGCGAAGCGTGCCAAGGCGGCTCGCACAGGACGGGCCCGCCGACGACGCTGATCCGTCCTGAGGACGAGACGTACTCCACACAAGCTGCCAAACGTACGCAAGCCGGAGTGTCGCGACAGTTCGGCCCCGACTGCTGTGCATCGTGTTTCACGTGAAACGTCGCTCACTGCTGCACGGCATCATCAGTCGTGGCCGCGCTGCGGCCGAACCCCGCGACCGTAAGCCTCTCGGGTCACTCGATGAGGGAACCGAGTTGTCCACAGAGGTGGATTTCTCCACAGAACGGAAGGCCTCACTGGTTCACGACCCCGAAGACATGGGAGGCTCTGTTCATTGCGAGCCTGAAGTCGAGGAGAGTGAATCCTTGCGGTCCGACGCCAACATCGCGGGACCGATGACCGATCCGGTCCCCGGTCCCCGTACCGAGTCGATGGGGGTGGATGTTTCACGTGAAACACCGCCTCCGATGGACGACACTCCCATCGGTCGTGCTGCCCAACTGGCGGCGGAGGCTCTAGGCCGCGCCGGCGAGGGCCTGCCACGGCCCGAGCAGACCCGAATCATGGTGGTCGCCAACCAGAAGGGCGGTGTGGGCAAGACGACGACGACCGTCAACCTTGCTGCGTCGCTGGCCCTGCACGGTGGCCGGGTCCTGGTGGTCGACCTCGACCCACAGGGCAATGCGTCCACCGCGCTGGGCATCGACCATCACGCCGAAGTCCCGTCCATCTACGATGTGTTGGTGGAGAGCAAGCCGCTCTCCGAGGTCGTCCAGCCGGTCCCCGACGTCGAGGGCCTCTTCTGTGCCCCTGCCACGATCGATCTCGCCGGTGCGGAGATCGAGCTGGTGTCCCTGGTGGCACGGGAGAGCCGGCTACAGCGCGCCATCCAGGCGTACGAACAGCCGCTGGACTACATCCTCATCGACTGCCCGCCCTCGCTCGGCCTCCTGACGGTCAATGCGTTGGTGGCGGGTCAGGAGGTTCTGATCCCGATCCAGTGCGAGTACTACGCGCTGGAAGGCCTGGGTCAGTTGTTGCGCAACGTCGATCTGGTGCGGGGGCACCTCAACCCCGCCCTGCATGTGTCGACCATCCTGCTCACCATGTACGACGGCCGGACGCGACTCGCGTCCCAGGTCGCGGACGAGGTGCGCACCCACTTCGGCGACGAGGTTCTACGGACGAGCATTCCCAGGTCCGTCCGTATCTCCGAGGCGCCGAGCTATGGGCAGACGGTCCTGACTTACGATCCTGGATCGAGTGGTGCCCTCTCTTATCTTGAGGCGGCACGAGAGATCGCGCTGAAGGGCGTCGGCATCAGCTATGACGCGACGCACGCCCATATCGGCGCACAGCAGAACGACCCGAGCATGGTGGAGGGCATTCAGTGAGCGAGCGACGGAGGGGGCTGGGACGTGGTCTCGGCGCACTGATCCCTGCTGCCCCGACGGAGAAGTCGGTAGCCCAGGCTGCGGCGGGGGGCGCCGCTTCCACGTCTCCTGCCGCAGTGCCCGTGCTGCCGCACGACCGTGGGGTGGCCGCAGCGAAGGTGGCGACGCTGCCGAACGTTTCACGTGAAACAGAGGAGCCGACGCAGTCCAGTGCTTCCGCCACGCCTGCGGCGCCCATCGGTGCGCACTTCGCCGAGATCCCCCTCGACTCCATCACGCCGAACCCGCGGCAGCCGCGTGAGGTCTTCGACGAGGACGCGCTGGCCGAGCTCATCACCTCCATCAAGGAAGTGGGACTCCTCCAGCCGGTCGTCGTACGGCAGGTAGGGCCCGCCCACTACGAGCTCATCATGGGCGAGCGCCGCTGGAGGGCCTGCCGCGAGGCGGGGCTGGAGGCGATCCCAGCGATCGTGCGCGCCACGGACGACGAGAAGCTCCTCCTGGACGCTCTGCTGGAGAATCTGCACCGCGCCCAGCTGAACCCGCTGGAAGAGGCAGCCGCCTACGACCAGTTGCTGCGGGACTTCAACTGCACGCACGACCAGCTGGCAGACCGCATCGGTCGGTCCCGCCCGCAGGTCTCCAACACCCTGCGCCTGCTGAAGCTCTCGCCGGCGGTGCAGCGCCGGGTCGCCGCGGGAGTGCTCTCTGCCGGTCACGCACGGGCCTTGCTGTCCGTCGAGGACTCGGAGGAGCAGGACAGGCTGGCCCACCGCATCGTGGCCGAGGGGCTGTCGGTGCGGGCCGTCGAGGAGATCGTGACCCTGATGGGGTCGCGTCCTCAGAAGGCCCAGCGGCCCAAGGGCCCGCGTGCCGGTGCTCGTGTCTCTCCCGCGCTGTCCGAGCTCGCCACGCGGCTCTCGGACCGCTTCGAGACGCGGGTGAAGGTCGACCTGGGCCAGAAGAAGGGCAAGATCACCGTCGAGTTCGCCTCCATGGAGGACCTTGAGCGGATCCTCGGCTCACTCGCCCCTGGCGAGGGGCCGGTTCTGCAGAAGAGCCTGCTGGAAGGCGACTCCGAGGAGAACGAGTCCTGAGCCTCCGGCAGGAGCCGCTGTGGATGACAGAGCGGGCCATGTCCGGTGTGTGCCGGAACGTGGCTCGCTCTTTCCTTTCTGGCGGTATCGATGGAATCGCATCGTGGATACGATGCGTTCGGATACGGCGCAACCACCCGGCAGCACCTCTGAGAGGAAGGCAGGGGCCATGCGAACGATGAGCCGCTCTGGACTGGTGAGCGCCGGTTTGGGGCTGGGAGCGGTCGGTGGGTTCATCGGCAGTCTCCTCAGGGAACGGAGCGCTCTGACAGCCGCCCGCGACGCGGCAGGCGAAGGAAGCGAGGATCAGCCTTCATGGGGCGCCGGCTCGTACCGCTCACGTTGGACAACCTTCAGGACCTTCCCAAGCGCTGTCGGTCGTGTGTCTTCTGGGAGCTCGACCCGGTCAGCGGTGAGGCCGCGGTAAAAGCGGGCAAGTCCGCTCTGGAGAAGGAAGCCTGGATCTCGGCCGTTCTGCTGGACTGGGGGTCCTGCGGCCGGGTCGTGTACGTCGACGACGTGCCGGTGGGTTTCGTGCTCTACGCGCCTCCCGCCTATGTTCCGCGCTCCACGGCGTTTCCCACGAGTCCCGTCTCCCCCGACGCGGTTCAGCTGATGACCGCGTTCATCGTGCCGGGGTACCAGGGGCAGGGACTCGGCCGGGTGATGGTCCAGACGGTCGCCAAGGACCTGCTGCGTCGCGGGTTCAAAGCGATTGAGGCGTTCGGGGATGCGCGCTGGAAGGAACCGGCCTGTGTGCTGCCCGCCGACCACCTCCTGGCGGTGGGCTTCAAGACGGTCCGGCAGCATCCCACCTATCCCCGGCTGAGGCTGGAACTGCGGTCGACGCTCTCCTGGAAGGAAGACGTCGAGCTGGCTCTGGACCGGCTCCTGGGAGCCGTGCAGAAGGAGCCAGCGCTGCGGCCGCTGTAGAGCAGCAGGCAGTCAAACGAATGGGCCAACCCTTCCGGGTTGGCCCATTCGTGTTTCACGTGAAACATGAACCGTCGCTCAGACGGCTCCGCCGGGTCATTCGGTGATGAACTCCTCGAGGTCGCGAACGATCGCGGCCTTCGGCTTGGCGCCCACGATGGTCTTGGCGACCTCGCCACCCTGGTAGACGTTCAGGGTCGGGATGGACATGACGCCGTACTTGGCGGCCGTACCCGGGTTCTCGTCGATGTTCAGCTTGACGACCTCGATCTTGTCGCCGTACTCGGAGGCGATCGCCTCGAGGGACGGCGCGATCTGACGGCACGGACCGCACCAGGCGGCCCAGAAGTCCACCAGAACGGGCTTGTCGCTCTTGAGGACGTCCTGCTCGAAGGAGTCGTCGGTCACATTCTTCAGGGTGCCGGCCACGGCGGGCTCCTTAACTGGTTGGTGCGTGGGGCGGGTAGGAAGAGAGGTCAGACAGCGGTCTTCTCGGGCTCGGGCTGCTCCTCGTCCGCGAGGGCGGCGAGGTAGCGCTCGGCGTCGAGAGCGGCGGAGCAGCCGGTCCCCGCCGCGGTGATCGCCTGGCGGTAGGTGTGGTCGACCACGTCGCCGGCACCGAAGACACCGGTCAGGTTGGTGCGGGTCGACGGCGCGGCCACCTTCAGGTAGCCCTCGTCGTCCAGGTCGAGCTGACCCTTGAAGAGCTCGGTGCGAGGGTCGTGACCGATGGCGATGAAGAGACCGGTCACCGGCAGGTCCGAAAGCTCGCCGGTCTTGAGGTTGCGCAGCTTCAGGCCCGAGAGCTTCGGGTCGCCCTGGATCTCGGCGACCTCGCTGTCCCACACGAACGTGATCTTCGGATCGGCGAAGGCGCGCTCCTGCATGGCCTTGGAGGCGCGCAAGGTGTCGCGGCGGTGGACGACGGTCACGGACTTGGCGAACCGCGAGAGGAAGGTGGCCTCCTCCATGGCGGTGTCGCCACCACCGATCACGGCGATGTCCTGGTCCTTGAAGAAGAACCCGTCACAGGTGGCGCACCACGACACCCCACGGCCGGAGAGGGCGTCCTCGTTCGGCAGACCGAGCTTGCGGTGCTGCGAGCCGGTGGCGACGATGACGGCCTTCGCGCGGTGGACGGTACCGGACGTGTCCGTGACGGTCTTGATCTCACCGGTCAGGTCGACGTTGACGATGTCGTCCGGGACGAGCTCGGCCCCGAAGCGCTCCGCCTGGGCGCGCATGTTGTCCATGAGCTCGGGGCCCATGATGCCGTCCTGGAAGCCCGGGAAGTTCTCGACGTCGGTGGTGTTCATGAGCGCACCGCCCGCGGTGACGGCCCCCTCGAACACCAGTGGCTTCAGCGACGCGCGCGCGGTGTAGAGCGCCGCCGTATAGCCGGCGGGCCCGGAGCCGATGATGATCACGTTACGGACGTCGCTCACGGCTGGATTCCTCGTCTCTGGACTGCGTCTTCGACCGGTGGGAGCTCCTCTGGGAGCTCTCACCCCACCCAACGGATCCTAAGGGGCGCGCATTCCCACTGTGTCCGGGCACACGGAGATGCGGCCCTGTGCCGGGTACCGCGCCGGGTGAAGACGAAGACGTGCCTCAGGCGGACGGGTACGAGCGCTCAAGAAGGATCTTGCCCTCTGCGTTGGCCGCGGCGTGATCCACACAGGTCGCGTCGACGATGTAGGCAGTGACCCGAGTGGCGTCGGATGCGTCGGGGAGCAGCACCAGCATGGCCTTCTTCCCCTGATACCTGCCGTTCTCGACGGCGAGGGCCGAGTCCTTACGCCCGATGCCGTCGCGGACGCAGCCGGGCACGGTGGGCTCCCGGAAGACCTGGTTGGGGCCGGCGGTCGCCGCGCCGAAGGGGGTGCGGGAGCCGCCGCCCTTCTTGCTCTGTTTGTCCGCCAGGAGATCGGTGACCTGCTTCTCGAGCTTTCCCTCGGAGAAGGTGTCCGCGGGGGCGGTCTGCTGTCCGCCCGCCGTGTCATTCGAGGGCTTGCCGTCGCCGAGTGACGACAGCAGGACGGAGCCCAGTCCCAGGGCGGCGACGGTGAAGACGGTCCCCAGGACGGCGATCCTCCGGCGCCCGTTCCGCGTGCGGTCCTTGCGGCCCGGGCCGGTGGTGGAAGAGCGGGGACGCCCGGCGGGCCGGTCGGCGGGCGTCGATGTTTCACGTGAAACATGCGCACCGCTGTCGTCTTCGGACGTGGAACGAGGAGCACTCACCGGCGTCTGGCTCTCCGCTGCCTCCGGCCCTGTGGCGTTGAGCAGGGCCTCGGCGGCGAGGGCGGCATCGATGCGGCCTGCGACATCGGCGGGCATGCGCGGCGGGCCCGGCAGTGTGCCGAGCAGCCCGCGGATCTCCTCCAGGGAGGCGTAGACGTCCGCGCAGAGGTCGCACCCGTCCAGATGCCGACGTACGTCGGTGCTCCGGGAGGGTGGGAGGAGGCCTTCGGTGAGGTCGGAGATCTCCGCGACGTCCGGGTGTCCGGCCATGTCTGTCGTCGACGTCACGCTCGTCCACCTCCGCCCTTCACTGCCGCTGGGTCGCTCGGTCCTGTGTCCGGTGGTTCCGCTCGGCGCGGTCCCGCTGCGGGTGGGACGGCTGGCCCCTGCGTCCGGTTCCGTTCCCCGCCCGGCTTCTTGCTCTCACTGGTGCTGTCCGGCCGTAGGTGGCTGAGCAGCGGCAGGAGTCTGGCTCTGCCTCGCGCACATCGGCTCTTCACCGTGCCGGTCGGCACGTCGAGGATGCGGGCCGCCTCGGCGACCGGGTAGCCCTGCATGTCCACCAGGACGAGCGCCGCCCGCTGGTCGGCCGGCAGGGTTCCCAGGGCTTCGATGAGCTGCCGGTGGAGATCGTTGCGCTCGGCTGGCGCCGAAGCCGACTCGTGCGGCTCCAGCAGCTGCTCCAGGCGCTCGGTGTCGTCGACGGGAGAGGTCTTCCGGGAGGCGACCTTGCGGGCGCGGTCCAGGCAGGCGTTCACCGTGATCCTGTGCAGCCACGTCGTGACGGCCGACTGGCCCCGGAAGGTGTGGGCCGCCCGGTAGGCGGAGACGAGGGCGTCCTGCACCGCGTCAGCGGCCTCCTCGCGGTCTCCCAGCGTCCGCAGGGCGACGGCCCAGAGCCGATCGCGGTGCCGCCGCACGATCTCAGCGAAGGCGTCGGGGTCGCCCTCGACATGCCGGGCGAGGAGGTCCTGATCACTTGCACCGCTGTGCTCGGCGCGGTCCGCCATTGAACCCCCTTCCCCTCGGTCGGCTCTCAGCCCGTGAACTTCACTTCGGTGATGGCCTGCTTGTAGCCCGGGTTGCTGTAGTTGGCGGGGTCGTCACCGGAGTACGGCAGAGCCGTCAGCCAGACCAGGAGGTACCGGCTCTTCACCGGCTTGTCGACGGTCACCTTCGCGGAGGTGCTGCTCGTCGTGGCCGTGCCCAGCTTCTTCATGGCACTCAGCGGTGTGGACGAACCGAGGGTGTCGGTCGCGTACAGCTCCACCGTGGTGTGGTCGCCGCCGTACCGCAGTGAGAGCGTCGCGGCCGAGACTTCCTTCTCGGCCCCGAGGTCGTAGACGATGCCGACACCGGGCTTTATCACCATCTTCGGGCCGTCCAGGTAGCTGCTGGTGCGCCAGCCCGTGGATGGGTTGCCGTCGTAGGTCTCGGCGACGTCGGCGGGGTGCTGGGCGTCGCCCTTGGCGACGTACTCCTCGGCGTCCTTGATGGCGATCGGCTTCGGTGCCGGGCGGTTCTTGTTCTTGTCGCCGTCGTCGTTGTTCTGCGTCTGGCCCGGGTCGTCACTCTTGCCGCCCTGGTCCATGAGCGCGTCCGCCAGCTGCCAGCTGCCGAGGCCCAGCGCGGCGATCAGGAGCCCGGACACGGCCCACTTCAGGGCCTTGCCCGTGCGGCTCTGCAGCGGGGGCGGTGGGGTCGGGACCGGCTGGGTGGCACCGGGGCGTGGGGCCTGGCGGCCGTATGTGCCCTGCTGGTAGGACGTGCGCTGGTACTCGGGCGGGGCGGTGAACGTCGGCTCCGGCGGGCGGATGCGGGGCATCTCGCCGATCGCCTTCACCAGCTCCTCCGGCGTGGTGCACGGCGATTCGTGCCGGGAGGCGGTGGCGCCGTCGTTGACGAGCGCGCGCATGGAGAGTTCGGAGAGGCCGCGGTGCACACCGGCACGCACCTGGTCGGGCGCGATCAGGCCGATGTCCTTCGGCAGGCCGGACAGCCCGTAGGCATCGCTCTCGTACGGCCAGCGCTGGGTGAGCGCCGCGTACAGCAGGGCGCCGATGGCCTCGGTGTCGGTGCGCTGCGGGGTGTCGGACGCGACGCCCCGCAGCGCGGCGTTCACCGCGAGCCCGCGGATGCGCCATTGGCCGGTCGAGGTACGCAGGACGGCGTTGGGGTTGAGCCGCAGATGGGCGAGACCCTCGCGATGGGCAGCGGCCATGGCGGAGGAGATCTGGCTGACCATCTGGTAGGCGTCGTACGGCTCCAGCGGCCCGGAGGCGAGGAGCGTGGTCAGTTCCGTCGCGTCCGGAAGCCACTCGTGGACGACGTAGACGAGGTCGTTCTCCTCCACCGCGTCCAGTACCTGGACGAAGCGTGGGTCGCCCAGCAGGGCGGAGGAGCGGGCGGCGGCCAGGACGGATCGAGCCCGTGAGTGGTCAGCGGGCAGGATGTGCACTCCGACGGCACGGCGGAGCTTCTCGTCCACGGCACGCCAACTGCTGAAACCGTCCAGACGGGTGACGCACTCCTCGAGGCGGTAGCGTCTGGCGAGTTTGTGACCACTGTGCAGTTCGGGCGGCGAGGTCTTCCCTGGACCGTCGGTCCGGGTGCTCTCCTGTACCTCGTCGCTGTCCGTGTCCCGCTCCCGGTTCTTGGCCACCCCGTCGGCCGTGGACTGGTCCGCCTGTGCGGTCAGCGACGTCTCGTCGCTGTTGTCTGCCACGTCGACGGCAGCCGTACTCCGTTCCGCCACCGTCGTTCCTGCCTCCCCATCCATTTGCGCGCCGCCCGGCATCCGTTGCGCGCCGTCCGACGCCGAAACCAATTGTGCCCACAGTCCGCCGCTATGCACGACACGCGGTGGCTGACGATGGTTGTGCGCCCACCCCCGACTCAGCGTCCCAGGCGTCCGCGGACCATGCCGACCAGCGAGTTGAGTTCCTCGATGCGCATGCGGCGGGCGGCGACGAAGAAGATCACGAGCAGCACGGCGCCACCGGCCAGCACCGCGGCGAGCGAGCCCACGGCGCCCTGGCCGAGCGTGCGGCCGATGCCGTAGCAGGCAGCGCCGCTGAGCAGGGCTGCCGGGATCGACGCGATGCACAGCCGGGCATACGTGCGCAGGACACGTGCGCCGTCGAGGTCCCCGCCCAGCCGCTTGCGCAGCCGGCGCCAGGCGACGCCGACACCGATCGCGTAGGCCAGGCCGTACGAGGCGGCCATGCCGACCACGGCCCAGCGCGACGGGATCACGAAGTAGCAGACCGCCGAGGCGCCAGCGTTGACCGCGGCCACGATGACCGTGTTGTAGAAGGGAGTTCGGGTGTCCTCGTAGGCGTAGAAGGCGCGCAGGACGACGTACTGCACGGAGTACGGAATCAGGCCGAGACCGAACGCCATCAGCATGAAGCCCATGTTGGTGGCCTCGCTGGTGCCGGAGGAGCCGAACATCAGCGTGCACATGGGGATGCCGAGCGAGAGGAAACCGAACGCGATCGGCACGATGGCGACCGCGGTGTTGCGCAGGCCCTGGGAGATGTCGTCGCGGACGGCACCGCCGTCGCCCTCGGCCGCCGAGCGCGACAGGCGCGGCAGCAGGGCGGCCATGAGGGAGACCGTGATGATGGCCTGCGGCAGGCCCCAGATCAGCTGTGCGTTGGCGTAGGCGGAGAAGCCGGTGCCGTCGACGGGCGAGGCCTTGCCCGCCGCGGTGGACAGCCAGACGACGATCATGGCGCCCGCCTGGTTGGCCAGGACGAACAGGACCGTCCATTTGGCGAGCGTGATGGCCTTGCCGAGGCCCTGGCCCTTCCAGTCGAAGCGCAGCCGCAGGCGGAAGCCCGTCTCGCGCAGGTAGGGGATCATCGCCAGGGCCTGGACCACGAGGCCGAGCAGGACGCCGATGCCGAGGAGGCGCTGGCCCTCCGGCGGGATGTTCGTGACCTTCATCCCGGAGTCGGCGGCGGTGCCGTAGACGTAGATGAACATGCCCAGCGTCACGATGATGACGATGTTGTTCAGGACCGGGGTCCACATCATCGCGCCGAACTTCCCCCGGGCGTTGAGGATCTGGCCCATCACCACGTGGACGCCCATGAAGAAGATCGATGGCAGGAAGTACTGGACGAAGGTGATGCCGACCTGATTCGCCGCGGGGTCGCTGGCGATCGAGGGGGACATCATGCGGATCAGGAGTGGCGCGGCGAAGATCGCGAGCGCGGTGAGTGCGCCGAGCGCCACCATGACGAGGGTCAGCAGGCGGTTGGCGTACGCCTCGCCGCCGTCCTCGTCGTCCTTCATGGCGCGGACGAGCTGCGGCACGAAGACGGAGTTGAGACCGCCGCCGACCGTGAGGATGTAGAGCATCGTCGGCAGCTGGTAGGCGACCTGGAAGGTGTCACCGAGGAAGCCGACGCCGATGGCCGAGACGATCAGTGCGGAGCGGATGAAGCCGGTGAGACGGGAGACCATCGTGCCCGCCGCCATCACGGCGCTGGACTTCATCAGGCCCGCGGCGCGGCCGCCCTTCTTCGGAGCGGGCGAGGCGGCGGCCTCCGGGGCGGGTGTGTCGTCCGCCGCCGGCATCGCCGCGGTCTCGCCGGGGGCCGGGTACTGGCCCGCCGCGTACTGCCCCTGCGCCGCGTACTGCCCCTGCGCCATCTGGCCCGGGGCCGGGGACGGACCGGGGACCGACGGCGGCTCGTAGGACGGGTGGCCGCTGCCCTGCTGCTGGTCCCGGAAGAGATGCGCGAACGCGTCCGGCTCCTGGCGGGGCTCGCCCGCCTGGGAGACGAGGTCGTCCACGCCCACGAACTGGGTGGTCCGCGCGTCGTCGCCGTACGGCAGGTGCCTGGTCGGGCCCTCCGGCTCCGGGGCGGGCGTCTGGGCCCACACCCGCGGGTCGGGCGCGTACGGCGACTGCGGCGGCTGGGCGTACAGCTGTTGCTGCGGCTGATACGTGCCCGGAGGGGGCGGTGGGTGCGCGGCGCGGTCGTAGCGCGCCTCGGCGACCGGGTCCTGGGCGGAGAGGTCCTGCGCCCGGTAGGGATCCTGGGTGTAGGCGTCCTGGAGGTACATGTCCGCGGGCGGCTGCGGCGGCACCTGGCCGTGCTCGGGCGGCGAGCCCTCGGGCCCGCCCGACTCGGGGTAGCCCGAGCTGCCCACGCCACGGCCGTGGTCACCGTCGTACGGCGCGTTCATGGTTACCCCACCTCATCGTCCCGGGCCCACCGGCCACGACATCTCAACGGTCCACTCTCTCACCCGTGCCGGACGGGTCGGCGCTTTCCGCTGCGGTGTCCGGGGCCGGGTCACTCGGCTGCTGCGGGGCGTCTGCCCGGGAGCCGGCCTCGGACTCCTCCTTGAGACGGTCGCCGGGGGCTTCAGGGTTCTGTGGAGCGCCGGCCGGGTGGTCGACGTCGTCGTCGGCCTCCGCGGCGGCGTCCTCGGCGGCCTCGCGGGCGGCGGCGCGCTTGCGCTGGGTGTACATACGGAAGCCGGCGAGGACCAGGAGCAGGACGCCGCCGCCGATGACCAGCATCACGGTGGGCGTGACCTCGGTGACCCTTACGTCGAAAGTGACGGGCGCGCCGTACCTCTGGCCGTCCTCCGTGTACAGCTGGGCGACCACCTCCGCACGCCCGTTGGCGTTGGCGGACGTGGTGAACTTCACCGACTGGCTGTGCCCGCCGTTCACGGTGACCCGCTGCTCCTCGTAGGCGTCACCGCCGATCTTGAGTCGCGTCGGGTTCTTCGACGTGAGCCGCAGTTCCAGGTGCTCGACGCCCTGGACCAGGTTGTTCTGGACGGTGACCGGGATCGTAGCGCTGCGGCCGGAGAGCTTGGTCTCCGACTTCTCGATCAGCTTGACCCCGTCGATCAGCCCGTCGAGGTAGGACTCGACGTCGTCCCGGTACCCCACCGCGGCGACGCCCCGGCCCCGCCACGACGTGGACATCTCGCGGTTCATGGCCCGCCCGAAGGGGGTGACCACCCGGGACTCGTCGGTGAGGATCACCTTGAAGTTGTCGAGCTTGTCCTGGGTCCTCGCGATCTGCTCGAAGGCGGCCCGCGGCAGCTCCTGGTTGCGCAGCGAGGAGGGGTACGCGGAGGCGGGCGGCACCTTCCTGTTGGCCGACGGGTCCGGCTTGGCCTTGGCGGCGGCCGAGAGGTCCTGCGACTCGGACCAGTTCCCGCCCTGGAGGGCTCCCAGCGCCTCGGCCATCGCCTGCGCCTGGCTCACGGAGGGCGTGCGCTGCGGGGCGACGACGACGCTGCGCTGCTTGCCGGTCTGGAGGCCGAGCGTCAGGCTCTGGGCCAGGAAGCGCTGCACGGCGAGCGTGGACGCGGAGGCCTTCGTCAGGTTGCCCTGGAACGCCGTGGACATCCGGGCGTCCGCGACGACCGCCGTGGTGCCGCCGCCGATGGGCCGGGCAGCCGAGGGTGTGTACGACAGGTCGTCCTGGAGGCTGTCGCTGCGAGCGATCACCTTGTCGGCGCCCGCGGACGTCGCGACCTTCATGATCGACGGGTCGACGGCGCCGTCCACGGGCCACGCGAAGTCCTTGGACGGTTTCACGTGGAGGACCGTCTGCACCGTGTTGTCGACGGCGTCCGTGGCCTCCTTGAGGTGGCTCAGCGAGCCCGTGACGGCCGTGCCGTTGTGGGCGAGGGAGGCCAGGTCCGGATCGCCGAACGGCAGGGCGACGACCTCCTTGCCCGCCACCGCCTGCTGGAGCTCGGAGAGCCACTGCTTGGCGACCGCCTGGTTCCTGCCGGGGGTGGTGTCGCCGTCCTCGCCTCTGACCTGGTAGGTCCTCGTCATCGCGTCGACGGAAGCCAGCAGGTCCGGGTCGATCACCCAGGTGATGTCGAGGCCCTTGCCCAGCGACACCATCTGGTCGAGGCGGCCGCCCGGGGAGATCTCCTCGGCGAGGTCGTCGTTGCTGAAGACCGGCGTCTGCTGCTCGTTCGACCCCGTCTCGGCCGTCATGTGGACGTCGGAGACGAGCGGCCACAGGAACGTGGTCTTCGTCTTGGTGCCGGCCTCCTCCGGTTGCCACGGCAGGAACGTGCGCTGGACGCCGAGAACCTGGTCCCAGGGCTGCGCGGCGGTCTCCCCGGAGAGCGCGACGGCCAGCTGGTAGACGCCGTCCTGGCCGAGGTCCAGCTCGTCGGCCGGCACGGAGATGTTGAAGGGCTCCGCCACACCGGGGGTGAGCTTGGGGAACTTCTCGGTGTACTTGCCGCCGACGGCCTCGCCGGCGGGGCCCTGGACGGCGTCGCTCTTCTTGGCGAGGCTGTCGATGGCGGAACGGGTGTCGAGCGAGGGCCCCACCCGCAGATCGACGTGGGCGTCGGTGACCGGCTGCTTGCCGTTGTTGGTCACAGTGCCCGTCACGGTCACCGTGTCCCCCTCGGTGGGGGCGGCTGGGGCGTGAGTGAGTCGACAGCGACGGACACCGAGCCGTTCGTACCGGAGGCAGCCTGCGGGGACTCCTGCCCGGCCGCGTCCGCCGGCGTCGCGGCGGGCAACTGGAGGAGTCCGGCCAGCAGGGGCGCACCGGCGAGCAGTGCCCCGGTGCGCCGCAGCCACCGGCGGGCAGGTGAGGCACTGGTCCCCTGGAAGTCTGCCGCCTCGGCCACGCGCTCGCCCGTCCCTCGTCGTCAGTGGTCGTCGGAATGTGCGTCCACGCATGGTAACGATGCGCGCTGAGGGGAAGTGCCGCGGTCCGTTCCACAAGATCGCGGACCGGCGGTGAGCTGTCCGGTATGTGGCTGTATGCCGGAGCGCGGTTGTCTCCATCCCAAGAGCATCTCTTGTGGGCGTATTGACGGACGTGTCTGCATGCCTAATAAGGGGAGCTCGGGGGCGCCCGAGCCACGTACCCTCTTCTGTTGTGCCGAACGCCAACGAAGAAACGCCCAGTGCCCTGAGTCAGGTGCAGCACCGCGCGGTGACTGAACTGCTGCGGATCGCTCCTGTCGCCGACGACCTCGCCCGCCGCTTCCAGGAGGCCGGGTTCTCACTCGCCCTGGTCGGCGGATCGGTCCGGGACGCGCTGCTGGGCCGGCTCGGCAACGATCTGGACTTCACGACCGACGCCCGCCCTCAGGACGTACTCAAGATCGTGCGCCCGTGGGCGGACGCCGTCTGGGAGGTCGGAATCGCCTTCGGTACGGTCGGAGCGCAGAAGGATGCCCGCGTCGGGGACGCTGATCGACGCTTTCAGATCGAGGTGACCACCTATCGGTCGGAGGCGTACGACCGGACCTCGCGCAAGCCCGAGGTGTCGTACGGAGACTCCATCGACGAGGATCTGGTCCGCCGTGACTTCACGGTGAACGCGATGGCCGTCGCGCTGCCGGAGAAGGAATTCATCGATCCGCACGGCGGGCTCGAGGACCTCGCGTCGCGTGTGCTGCGCACTCCTGGCACCCCGGAGGAGTCCTTCTCCGACGATCCGCTCCGGATGATGCGGGCCGCGCGCTTCGCGGCTCAGCTCGACTTCGAGGTCGCTCCCGAGGTCGTTGCGGCGATGAAGGAGATGGCTGGACGTATCGAGATCGTCTCCGCCGAGCGGGTGCGGGATGAGCTGAACAAGCTGATCCTTTCGCCGTACCCGCGCAAGGGCCTGTCGCTGCTCGTCGAGACGGGCCTCGCCGACCGGGTGCTGCCCGAGCTGCCGGCCCTGCGCCTGGAGCGTGACGAGCACCACCGGCACAAGGATGTCTACGACCACACGCTGATCGTCCTGGAACAGGCGATGGCGCTGGAGGACGACGGTCCCGACCTGACCCTCCGCCTGGCGGCCCTGCTGCACGACATCGGCAAGCCCCGTACCCGCCGCTTCGAGAAGGACGGACGGGTCTCGTTCCACCACCACGAGGTGGTCGGGGCGAAGATGACCAAGAAGCGCATGACGGCGCTGAAGTACTCCAACGAGCTGGTGAAGGACGTCTCACGTCTGGTCGAACTCCACCTGCGGTTCCACGGCTATGGCACCGGCGAGTGGACGGACTCGGCGGTCCGCCGCTACGTCCGTGACGCCGGTCCGCTCCTCGACCGTCTCCACAAGCTGACCCGCTCGGACTGCACCACGCGCAACAAGCGCAAGGCGGCAGCCCTGTCGCGCGCCTACGACGGTCTGGAGGAGCGGATCGCCAAGCTTCAGGAACAGGAGGAGCTGGACTCGATCCGTCCCGACCTCGACGGCAACCAGATCATGGAGATCCTCGGCGTCGGTCCCGGTCCGGTCATCGGCCGCGCGTACAAGCACATGCTGGAGCTGCGCCTGGAGAACGGGCCGATGGAGCACGACTCCGCGGTGGCCGCACTCAAGGAGTGGTGGGCCGAGCAGGAGGGCTGAGGCCGTGAAACGGGGTCATGTTTCACGTGAAACATGACCCCGGGAGACGAGCTGAGGGGCGGTGTTTCACGTGAAACACCGCCCCTCGCATGTCTGCCTTACTTCTTGTCCTTCAGGCAGAGCAGGAAGTCCTTGCCGTCGCCGCTCTCGGTGTACGTGTACTGGAAGTCCTTGGCCTCGGACTCGCACTTGCTCGACGCCAGGGTCTGCGTGAGGTACGCGCCCTCGATCTTGGCCAGCACCACGTACTGAGCCTTCGCATCGCTGCACTCGACGACTTCGAGGTCCGGGTTGTCGTCGTTGGTGCTGCCACGGTGCATGCAGTCGCCGACGGCCGCCGTCTTGGCGTCGTCCCGGCTGGTTATGTAGCCGCCGATGGCAATGCCGGCCACCGCGATGACGATGGCGATGTTCTTGATGGTCTTGAAGCTGAGCTTGCGGCCGGTCGGCTGCGGCGGAACCGGAGCGTAGGGACCCGCACCCTGGGGCGGGAAGCCGGGCTGACCGGGCTGCTGGGGGTAGCCGCCCTGCGGCGGGTACGGGGCCTGGGGCTGACCCGCGGGCTGGCCCTGTGCGAACGGGTTGCCCTGGGGCGGCGGAGTAGTCACTTGGAGGTCCCCCTAGAACATGGTTGAGTGACGCGAACATGTCGCGAGATAAGACCCACGTAAGTTATCGGTGTCCACTGACGCCGCAGTAGCCGAATGTGGCTCTGTGTCATTGATGTGACACTTACTGGCGTCCAAACCGGCCCATAGTCACAGCTACTGCCGCGTAGATAACGGCGATCGTGATCACCAGCGGCACGGATCGGCCGTCCGGCGGCAGCACCAGGGCGGCAACGGCGGCGGCGCCGACGAAAGCGACGTTGAAGAGGACGTCGTAGACCGAGAAGATCCGGCCACGGAAGCCGTCCTCGACGGAGGACTGGACGATCGTGTCGGTGGCGATCTTCGCGCCTTGGGTGGTCAGCCCCAGGACGAAGGCCGCGGCCAGCAGAGGGGCAGCGGCGAACGGCAGTCCGAGAGCAGGCTCCAGCAGCGCGGCGGCCCCCGCGCACACGACGATCCAGCGTCCCGGCCCGAGCCGTCCCGCGGCCCAGGGCGTCACCACGGCCGCGGCGAAGAAGCCGGCGCCGGAGACGCCCAACGCCAGGCCCAGCAGGGCGAGTCCGTCGTCCGTGGTCGTGGTGAGCGCGTACCGGCAGAGCATCAGCAGCATCACCAGCAGCGCGCCGTAGCAGAAGCGCATCAGTGCCATGGCCGCGAGCGCCCAGGTCGCTTGCCGGCGCTGCGGCGCGGCCAGGTGACGTACGCCCGCCGCCAGGTCGCGAGCGGTGCCCGTGAGAGCCGTCGCGATGTGCTCGCGCACCAATGTCCGGTCGGGGCCGAGGAGTTCCCGCGCCATGCTGAGCGATGCCACGGCGGCGCACAGATACAGCACGGCTCCCACGAGCACCACGGCGGCGTCGGAGTCCGCCACCACCAGGCGGACGACGAAGGCGAGCCCGCCGCCCGCGGTCGCCGCCAGTGTTCCGGCGGTCGGGGAGAGGGAGTTGGCGATGACGAGGCGCTCGGCGTCGACCACGCGGGGCAGAGCGGCGGACAGGCCGGCGAGGACGAAACGGTTGACGGCGGTGACGCACAGGGCGGAGACGTAGAAGAGCCAGTCCGGAGCGGGACTGAGTATCAGCAGGGCCGTGGCGGAAGCCAGCACCGCGCGCAGCAGGCTGCCGTACAGCAGGACCTGGCGGCGCTGCCAGCGGTCCAGCAGGACACCGGCGAAAGGGCCGACGAGGGAGTACGGGAGCAGCAGCACCGCCATGGCGGAGGCGACCCCGGCAGCCGAGGTCTGCTTCTCAGGCGAGAAGACCACATATGCGGCTAGCGCGACCTGGTAGACGCCGTCGGCGCCCTGGGAGAGCAGGCGCACGCCGAGCAGGCGCCTGAAGCCCTGGAAGCGCAACAGGACACGCAGGTCACGGACGACGGCCATGGGGCACAGCCTCACATACGGGAGAGGGTCCCCGGGTCGTACGACCCGGGGACCCTCACAGCCCTGGCAGGAGCGACTGGTTGCGGCGTCTCAGCGCTCGACGTCACCCTTGATGAACTTCTCGACGTTCTCGCGGGCCTCGTCGTCGTAGTACTGGACGGGCGGGGACTTCATGAAGTAGCTCGACGCGGAGAGCACGGGGCCGCCGATGCCGCGGTCCTTGGCGATCTTCGCGGCGCGCAGGGCGTCGATGATGACGCCGGCGGAGTTCGGGGAGTCCCAGACCTCCAGCTTGTACTCCAGGCTCAGCGGGACGTCACCGAAGGCGCGGCCTTCGAGGCGGACGTAGGCCCACTTGCGGTCGTCCAGCCAGGCGACGTAGTCGGACGGGCCGATGTGGACGTTGTCCGCACCCAGGTCGCGGTCGCGGATCTGCGAGGTGACGGCCTGCGTCTTGGAGATCTTCTTCGACTCGAGGCGGTCGCGCTCGAGCATGTTCTTGAAGTCCATGTTGCCGCCGACGTTCAGCTGCATCGTGCGGTCCAGGATGACGCCCCGGTCCTCGAACAGCTTTGCCATGACGCGGTGCGTGATGGTGGCGCCGACCTGGGACTTGATGTCGTCGCCGACGATCGGGACGCCCGCCTCGGTGAACTTGTCGGCCCACTCCTTGGTGCCGGCGATGAAGACCGGAAGGGCGTTGACGAAGGCGACCTTGGCGTCGATGGCGCACTGGGCGTAGAACTTCGCCGCGTCCTCGGAGCCGACGGGCAGGTAGCAGACGAGGACGTCGACCTGCTTGTCCTTGAGGACCTGGACGACGTCGACCGGCTCCTCGGCGGACTCCTCGATGGTCTCCCGGTAGTACTTGCCGAGGCCGTCGAGCGTGTGGCCGCGCTGGACCGTCACACCGGTGCTGGGTACGTCGCAGATCTTGATGGTGTTGTTCTCGGAGGCGCCGATGGCGTCCGCCAGGTCGAGGCCGACCTTCTTGGCGTCCACGTCGAACGCGGCGACGAACTCGACGTCGCGGACGTGGTAGTCGCCGAACTGGACGTGCATCAGGCCCGGCACCTTGGCCGCCGGGTCGGCGTCCTTGTAGTACTCGACTCCCTGCACCAGCGATGCGGCGCAGTTGCCCACACCGACGATGGCTACGCGAACCGAACCCATTCCGGTTGCTCCCTGTGTGTACGAGTGAGGCCCTTGGGCGGGCTCTCACGTGGCGGTGTCGCCGGGCGTATCCGGACGGGGGTCGTCCCCCGGCCGGGGCAGGCCGCCCGACGCTCCAGATGTGGTGTCACGCGAACCGGGCTCCCCCGGGGCGGAACCCTTCAGGTCCCGCCCCGCCCGCTCGCTCTCGATGAGCTCGTTCAGCCAGCGCACTTCGCGCTCCACGGACTCCATCCCGTGGCGCTGGAGCTCAAGCGTGTAGTCGTCGAGGCGCTCCCGGGTCCGGGCCAGGGAGAGGCGCATCTTCTCCAGGCGCTCCTCCAGCCGGCTGCGGCGGCCCTCCAGCACGCGCATGCGCACATCGCGTGAGGTTTGCCCGAAGAAGGCGAAACGGGCGGCGAATGTCTCGTCCTCGTACGCCTCGGGCCCGGTCTGGGAGAGCAGCTGCTCGAAGTGCTCCTTACCCTCCGCCGTCAACCGGTAGACGATCTTGGCGCGGCGGCCAGTGAGGGGAGCGGCCTCGGTGTCGTTCCCCGGCTCCTCGATCAGCCAGCCGTTGGCGACCAGCGTTTTGAGGCAGGGGTACAGCGTCCCGTAGCTGAACGCACGGAACACACCCAGTGAGGTATTGAGCCGTTTGCGCAGCTCATAGCCATGCATCGGAGATTCGCGGAGCAGGCCGAGTACGGCGAACTCGAGGATCCCGGAACGCCGGCTCATGGTCGCCTCCTCTCTGCCGCGGTACCCGATGTCTCGGGCCGATGTGTCGCGCTGATGTATCGACTCGATACATCACGACGATAGAACGGCCTTCCGGATGCGACAAGAGGGGGTGCGGTGAACGGGATCACATCACCGATTCATCGGACGCGAGTTGCCTGATTTGAGGTGAACTTCAGGCCTCGGCAGGTTTTGGCGGTGCGTAGTCTGTGCGCCATGCACATCACCGGGAACCAAGAGACGCCTGAGAGCGTCGTCGTCTTCGGTGTAGTACGGGTGCATGCGGGACCGATGAATGCGGAGCCGACCGCATCCGTACTTCGGGGGACCGGAAACCAGCCGCCGTTTCCAGGCGCGCAGGGGTGCGCCTGCCCGAGGAGTAGTCGTTCGATGAGCGAGCACCGTCGCAAACCGCCGCAGCCGCAGGGAGGCGGACGTGCCGCGGCCCGACGCGGCCAGTCCGGTTCGTCCCCCGGTCGCCGCGCGGCCCCGCGAGGCGCCACCGGGTCTCCGTCCGACTCCTATGGGTCGGACTCCTACGGCTCGGGGGGTGAGGAGCGTCCGTACGGCGGCCGTGCCGAGGCCCGGCGTGCGGCGCAGAGAAGTACCGGAGGCGGCCG
>KE354199.1 GCA_000415505.1 Streptomyces afghaniensis 772 | reverse complement strand
TCGACGTGGTCTACCTGCCCCCGATCCACCCCATCGGCACCACCTTCCGCAAGGGCAGGAACAACACCCTCTCCCCCGGCCCCGACGACGTCGGCGTGCCCTGGGCGATCGGCTCGCCCGAGGGCGGCCACGACGCCGTCCACCCCGATCTGGGCACCCTGGAGGACTTCACCTGGTTCGTGGACCAGGCCCGCACCCTGGGGCTGGAGATCGCGCTGGACTTCGCGCTGCAGTGCTCCCCGGACCACCCCTGGGTGCACAAGCACCCCGAGTGGTTCCACCACCGCCCCGACGGCACCATCGCCTACGCGGAGAACCCGCCCAAGAAGTACCAGGACATCTATCCCATCGCCTTCGACGCCGACATGGACGGCCTGATCGCCGAGACCTGCCGGGTGCTGCGGCACTGGATGGATGCCGGGGTGCGGATCTTCCGGGTGGACAACCCGCACACCAAGCCGGTCGTCTTCTGGGAGCGGGTCATCGCGGACATCAACCGCACCGACCCCGACGTGATCTTCCTGGCCGAGGCCTTCACCCGCCCGGCGATGATGCACACCCTGGCCCAGATCGGCTTCCAGCAGTCCTACACCTACTTCACCTGGCGCAACACCAAGGAAGAGCTGACCGAGTACCTGACCGAGCTGTCGGGCGAGGCGGCCTCCTACATGCGGCCGAACTTCTTCGCCAACACCCCCGACATCCTGCACGCCTACCTCCAGCACGGCGGCCGCCCGCCTTCGAGGTCCGCGCCGTCCTCGCGGCCACCCTCTCCCCGGCCTGGGGCATCTACTCCGGCTACGAACTGTGCGAGAACACCCCGCTCAGAGAGGGCAGCGAGGAGTACCTCGACTCGGAGAAGTACCAGCTCAGGCACCGTGACTGGGAGACGGCCGAACGCGAGGGCCGCACCATCACCCCGCTGCTGACCAGGCTCAACACCATCCGCCGGGAGAACCCGGCCCTCCAGCAGCTGCGCGACCTGCACTTCCACCACGCGGACCAGGAAGCGGTGATCGCCTACTCGAAGCGGAAGGGTTCGAACACGGTTCTGGTGGTCGCCAACCTCGACCCCCACCACACCCAGGAGGCCACGGTCTCGTTGGACATGCCGCAACTCGGCCTGGACTGGCACGAGTCGGTGCCGGTGCGCGACGAGCTCACCGGCGAGACCTATCACTGGGGCAGGGCCAACTATGTGCGCCTCGAACCGGGCCACAGGCCCGCGCATGTCTTCTCGGTTCTGCGACCGTCCACCCCGCAGATCGGAGGGTCACCCACAACATGATCGTCAACGAACCCGTGCCGGACACCTTCGAGGACACTCCCGCCAGGGACCGGGACCCGGAGTGGTTCAAGCGCGCCGTCTTCTACGAAGTACTCGTCCGCTCGTTCCAGGACAGCAACGGTGACGGCGTCGGTGACCTGAAGGGTCTGACCGCAAAGCTCGACTACCTCCAGTGGCTCGGCGTCGACTGCCTGTGGCTGCCGCCGTTCTTCAAGTCGCCCCTGCGCGACGGCGGCTACGACGTCTCCGACTACACCGCCGTACTGCCCGAGTTCGGCGATCTGGCCGACTTCGTGGAGTTCGTCGACGCCGCCCACCAGCGCGGCATGCGTGTGATCATCGACTTCGTCATGAACCACACCAGCGACCAGCACCCGTGGTTCCAGGAGTCACGCAAGGATCCCGACGGCCCCTACGGCGACTACTATGTGTGGGCGGACGACGACAAGCAGTTCCAGGACGCGCGGATCATCTTCGTCGACACCGAGGCCTCGAACTGGACCTACGACCCGGTCCGCAAGCAGTACTACTGGCACCGCTTCTTCTCGCACCAGCCGGACCTCAACTACGAGAACCCGGCCGTGCAGGAGGAGATGATCTCCGCCCTGAAGTTCTGGCTGGACCTGGGCATCGACGGCTTCCGGCTGGACGCGGTGCCGTACCTGTACCAGGAGGAGGGCACCAACTGCGAGAACCTCCCTGCCACGCACGACTTCCTGAAGCGGGTGCGCAAGGAGATCGACGCGCAGTACCCGGACACCGTGCTGCTGGCGGAGGCCAACCAGTGGCCCGAGGACGTCGTCGACTACTTCGGCGACTACCCGAGCGGCGGCGACGAGTGCCACATGGCGTTCCACTTCCCCGTCATGCCGCGCATCTTCATGGCCGTCCGCCGCGAGTCCCGCTACCCGGTCTCCGAGATCCTGGCCAAGACCCCGGCGATCCCGTCGAACTGCCAGTGGGGCATCTTCCT
Organism: Streptomyces afghaniensis 772; assembly: GCA_000415505.1. Classification (GTDB taxonomy): domain Bacteria; phylum Actinomycetota; class Actinomycetes; order Streptomycetales; family Streptomycetaceae; genus Streptomyces; species Streptomyces afghaniensis. Next base: position 24,241 of record KE354199.1, on the reverse strand, counting down.
GCGCAACCACGACGAGCTGACCCTCGAGATGGTCACCGACGAAGAGCGCGACTACATGTGGGCCGAGTACGCCAAGGACCCACGGATGCGCGCCAACATCGGCATCCGGCGCCGGCTCGCCCCGCTGCTGGACAACGACCGCAACCAGATCGAGCTGTTCACGGCCCTGCTGCTGTCGCTGCCGGGCTCGCCGATCCTGTACTACGGCGACGAGATCGGCATGGGCGACAACATCTGGCTCGGCGACCGCGACGCGGTCCGCACGCCGATGCAGTGGACCCCGGACCGCAACGCGGGGTTCTCCTCGTCCGACCCGGGACGGCTGTTCCTGCCCACGATCATGGACCCGGTCTACGGCTACCAGGTGACGAACGTCGAGGCGTCCATGGCCTCGCCGTCGTCGCTGCTGCACTGGACCCGCCGCATGATCGAGATCCGCAAGCAGAACCCGGCCTTCGGCCTCGGCTCGTACACCGAGCTGCCGTCGACGAACCCGGCGGTCCTGGCGTTCCTGCGGGAGTACGAGGACGACCTGGTGCTGTGCGTGAACAACTTCTCGCGGTTCGCGCAGCCCACGGAGCTGGATCTGAGCGCCTTCGAGGGGCGGCACCCCGTGGAACTGTTCGGCGGGGTCCGCTTCCCGGCGATCGGCGAGCTGCCGTATCTGCTGACGCTGGCCGGTCACGGTTTCTACTGGTTCCGGCTCCGCAGGGACACCTTGTGAGGCCTGAGACGGTCTGACGAGGCCCTGAATAACGGGGCGGGCCGCAAACCCCCGGGGCGGGGCGTTTCTCCCGCCCCGCCCGGGGCACGCATCAGTAACACCCCGCCCATCCGCGTGAGCCGGAGGGGCGCCGCCGGCACCTGCTGAAGGCCCCGGAGGCGCACCAATCATGGGTGAAAGGACGCGACGCCATGTCGGAAGCCGTCACACGCACCGTCACCGCTCCGCCCGGCCTTCTTGCCTCCCTCGATCCGCTGCTGCGGGAGTGGCTGCCACGGCAGCGCTGGTTCGCGGGCAAGGGACGTCCGGTCACCGGGTTCACGCTGGTCGAGGCCACCGAGCTGCTCCCGGCCACAGGCAAGCTCGGCCTGTACCACCTGCTCGTGCGCGCCCACCAGCCGTCCGTACCGTCGCACGGCGCGCCCGGCCACCCCGGCGACTGCTACCAGCTGCTGATAGGCGTGCGCGAGGCGCTGCCGCCTCGGCTGGCGCCCGCGCTGATCGGACACCTGGCGACGGGGCCGCTGGCCGGCCGGACGGCCTACGACGCCCTGCACGACGCCAGGCCCGCCGAACTGCTCCTGGAGGCGCTGCGCACCCAGGCCCGGATCGGCGGGCTCCGCTTCGAGCGGGACCTCGACCAGGACATCCGGTCCGGTCTGGTGCCGCGCGTGGTGACCGCGGAACAGTCCAACTCGTCGATCGTCTACGGAGATACGTTCATCCTGAAGCTGTTGCGCCGGATCGTGCCCGGGGTCAACCCGGACCTGGAACTGCCGCTGGCGCTGGCCCGCGAGGGCTGTCCCCGGGTGCCCGCGCCGACGGCCTGGATGGTCGCGGACGTCGACCCCGCGGCGGACCCGGTGGTCTCGGCAGGCCCGGCCGACCTGGCCGGCCAGCCGTATGTGCTGGGGGTGCTCCAGCCGTTCGTGCAGGGCGCCTCCGACGGCTGGGAGCTGGCGCTGCGCGAGCTGGCCAAGGGCGAGGACTTCGGCGCCGAGGCACGGGCGCTGGGCCGGGCCACCGCCGAGGTGCACACCACGCTGGCCCGGGCACTGCCGACGGTCACGCTCGGTCACATGCAGCTCCGGCTCATGGTGGACGGCATGATCGAGCGGCTGGAGGCGGCCGTCCAGGCGGTGCCGGCGCTGCGGCCGTACGCGGCCGACCTGCGGTCGGCGTTCACGGCGCTGGGCGATCTGGCCGCCGAGGGCCGCACCTGGACCGCGCAGCGGGTGCACGGCGATCTGCACCTCGGGCAGTGCCTGCGCTCGCCGGCCGGCGAGTGGTGGCTGATCGACTTCGAGGGCGAGCCGGCCCGCCCGCTGGCCGAGCGGCGCATGCCACAGCCGGCGGTGCGGGACGTCGCCGGCATGCTGAGGTCCTTCGACTACGCGGCACGCTCGGCCGATCCGCCCCAGCCGGACTGGGCCGAGACCTGCCGGTCCGCGTACTGCTCCGGGTACGCGGAGGCCTCCGGCCTCGATCCGCGCACCGACCCGGTGCTCCTGCGCGCCTACGAAACGGACAAGGCGATCTACGAGGTGGTGTACGAGGCCCGCCACCGTCCAGACTGGCTGCCGGTGCCCCTGGCCGCGATAGACCGGCTCGCCTCGACCGGCCATCTGACCTGACCTGACTGACCCACCTGCGTCCTGGAGGCTCCGCCCGTGACCCCCCGCCCTGAGTCCAGCGGTTCGCGTCCCAAGGGGACGGCCGGGGAGAAGATCCCCGAGCAGCCCACGGCCGCCCAGAAGAAGAGTGCCGCGAAGAAGACGTCGGTGCCGAAACAGGCAGTGGCCAAGAAGGCGACGGCCCCCGCGAAGAAGGCCGCCGCCAAGAAGACGGCTGCCGCGCAGCCACCCGCGACGAAGTCCACGGCCAAGAAGGCGGCCCCGGCGAAGACGACCGCGAAGAAGGCCGTCGAGAAGAAGGCGGTTACGAAGAAGGCTGTCGCGACGAAGGCGGGGGCCGAGAAGGCGGTTGCCGAAAAGGCGACCGCGACGAAGGCGACCGCGACGAAGGCCGCTGCCGAGAAGACGACGGCGAAGAAGGCCACCGCCAAGAAGGCCACAACCACCAAGGTCACCGCCGCCAAGGCGACGACCACGAAGGCGGTTGCCAAGAAGGCGACAGCCAAGAAGGCGGTCGCCAAGAAGGCCACGACGGCGAAGGCGGCGGCCACCAAGTCCACCGCCACCAAGTCCACCGCCACCAAGGCCACCGCCACCAAGGCCACCGCCACCAAGGCCGCTGCCACCGGGACCACCGCGGCCAAGCCTCCCGCGAAGAGGGCCGCCGCGAAGAAAACCCCCACGAAGAAGGCTCCCGCCAAGAAGGCCACCGCCAGGAAAACCGGCGCCGGCAAAGCCACCTCCGCCCCCGCCCAGACCGTCCCGCCGGAGATGGAGCTCGGCGTCTCGCCCGCTGTCGGCGCGGCCGACCGGGACCGGCTGCTCAACGGCACGCATCACGACCCGCACTCCGTGCTCGGCGCCCACCCCGTGCCCGGCGGGGTCGCGTTCCGGGCGTTCCGGCCGTACGCCCTGTCGGTGACCGTCGTCGCCGGGGAGGTGCGGGCGGAGCTGGACGACGACGGGGAGGGGTTCTTCTCCGGACTGCTGCCGCTGCGGGAGGTCCCGGAGTACCGGCTGCTCGTGGAGTACGAGGGGACGGTCCTGGACACCGAGGACGCCTACCGTTTCCTGCCCACACTGGGCGACCTCGACCTGCACCTGATCGGCGAGGGCCGGCACGAGGAGCTGTGGACGGCGCTGGGTGCGCACCCGATGACCCACCAGGGCGTGACCGGCACCCGGTTCTCGGTGTGGGCGCCGAACGCGCTCGGCGTGCGCGTGGCCGGCACCTTCAACTTCTGGGACGGCACCGCCCACGTCATGCGGTCGCTCGGCTCGTCGGGCGTGTGGGAGCTGTTCCTGCCGGACATCGGCGAGGGCGAGCTGTACAAGTTCGAGATCACCCGCCCCGACGGTTCGAAGACGATGCGTGCCGACCCGATGGCCCGGCGCACGGAGGTGCCGCCCGCGACCTCGTCGGTCATCACGTCCTCGGAGTACGAGTGGGGCGACGCCGCGTGGCTGGACCGGCGCGCCGAAGCCCCGGCGCACGAGGCGCCCTTCTCGGTGTACGAGGTGCATCTGCCGTCCTGGCGGCCGGGACTGACGTACCGTCAACTGGCCGAGCAGCTCCCGGGGTACGTGAAGAACCTGGGCTTCACGCACGTCGAGCTGATGCCGGTCGCCGAGCATCCCTTCGGCGGCTCCTGGGGCTACCAGGTCACCGGCTTCTACGCGCCGACGGCCCGGCTGGGCACGCCCGACGACTTCCGGTACCTGGTCGACAAGCTGCACCAAGCGGGCGTCGGCGTTCTCATGGACTGGGTGCCCGCGCACTTCCCGCGCGACGACTGGGCGCTGGCCGAGTTCGACGGCCGGCCCCTGTACGAGCACGCCGATCCGCTGCGGGCCGCGCACCCCGACTGGGGCACGCTGGAGTTCGACTACGGGCGCAACGAGGTGCGCAACTTCCTCGTCGCGAACGCCCTGTACTGGTGCGAGGAGTTCCACATCGACGGGCTGCGCGTGGACGCGGTGGCGTCGATGCTCTACCTCGACTACTCGCGCGAGCCGGGCCAGTGGACGCCCAACGAGCACGGCGGCCGGGAGAACCTGGACGCGGTGGCGTTCCTCCAGGAGATGAACGCGACGGTGTACCGCAGGGTGCCCGGTGTGGTCACGATCGCCGAGGAGTCGACCGCCTGGGACGGCGTCACCCGGGCCACCCACCACAAGGGCCCGAGCGGCTTCGGCGGGCTCGGGTTCGGGCTGAAGTGGAACATGGGCTGGATGCACGACTCGCTGGAGTACATGAGCCACGAGCCGGTGTACCGCAAGTACCACCACCACGAGATGACGTTCTCGATGGTGTACGCGTACAGCGAGAACTACGTCCTGCCGATCTCCCACGACGAGGTGGTGCACGGCAAGGGCTCCCTGGTGTCGAAGATGCCGGGCGACTGGTGGCAGCAGCGCGCCAACCACCGGGCGTACCTCGGCTTCATGTGGGCCCACCCCGGCAAGCAGCTGCTGTTCATGGGGCAGGAGTTCGCCCAGGGCGCCGAGTGGTCCGAGGCGCACGGCCCCGACTGGTGGCTCCTGGATCCGGGCTACGGCGCCGAGCCCGAGCACCGGGGCGTGCGCGACCTGGTCCGCGACCTCAACACCGTCTACCGCGCGACTCCGGCGCTGTGGCGGCTGGACACGGACCCGGCCGGTTTCGAGTGGGTGGTCGGGGACGCCGCCGACGACAACGTCCTGGCGTTCCTGCGGCTGGACCCGGAGGGCACTCCGATCCTGTCGGTGTCGAACTTCGCGCCGGTCGTCCGCCAGGACTACCGCCTGGGCGTGCCCGAGGACGTCCCGGCCTGGCACGAGGCCGTCAACACCGACGCCGCCCGGTACGGCGGCAGCGACGTCACCAACCCCGACCCGGTCAAGCCGGAGGCCCAGCCCTGGCACGGCCGCCCGGCGAGCATCCGGCTGACCCTGCCGCCGCTGTCGACGGTGTGGTTGCGCCCGGCGTAGGCGGCCTGTGACACCGCTGTGACGGGAGGGGTGGCTTCCGTCACAGCCGGTCCGGGCCGGGCCTGGTGAGGTGGCCGCATGCGTGCCACGTCGCTCACCTCACGGACCGGAAGGGGCTGAGGCCCGTGCTGGTGGGTCTCGGTGTCTCGGCGGCCTGCGCCGTCGGCGCCCTCGTCGCCGCGGCGGGGGTCGTCGCGATGGCGTTCCCCGGGCGGCCCGAGCCGTGGGCGCCGCACCTGATGCGCCGGGCGGCGGCAACGGCCGCGTGGGCGGCCGCGGCCGTGTACTCCCTCGGGTTCTTCGCCGTCCTGATGTCCGAGTCGGAGTTCGGCGAAGGGGCGAGTTCCGTCCCGGCCCCGGCCTGCGTCGACGGTTTCGACGAAGGCACGGTCGAAGGCCTCTCCCATCACCGCTCCTCCTACCTCCCGCTCCGCTTCGACTGCGTCCGCGACGACGGCAGCGTCTACTCCAGTGACTCCGCCTACGCGTGGATGAACGGCGCGTCCGCCGCCTTCGCCCTGTCCGCCGCCCTGCTCGCCATCGGCGCCGGGTACGCGACCGAACTGCGCGCCCGCAGGTCCGCGGTGGTGTCGTGACGCTGCTGCCGGTCTTCGCCGGGCTCGTCGTCGGCTGGGTGGCGCTGCGCGGGCTGCTGACGCACCCGCTGCTGCCGCTGTGGGTGCGGACCTCGACCTTCTGGACCGTGCCGCTCGCTGCCGCCACCTGGGTGTTCATCATGGCGGCGGACGATCCCGTCCTGTTCCCCGAGACCGCCCCCTGCCCCAGAGAGCCGTTCCGGGAGGGCGTCATCGGAAGCGGAGAGGTGTCAGGAGTCTCCACCCCGTTCCCGCCGCGTGCCTACTGCGTGTGGGAGGACGGCACCGTCTACAACCTCACGCCCGGGGCCGAGTTCCTGTTCTGGGTCTTCTTCGCCCTGACGGTCGTACCGCTCGGGGCCGGACTGTGGCACGCCTGGCGGGATCCGAAATCGTTCCTGCACTGAGGGGATGCCGTGCCCGGCCGGCAGTGGCCGGGCACGGCATCCGCTCGGCTACGCGAAGGCCTCCGCCAGCGCCTGCGGCAGCTCCCCGGTGTGCAGCACGCCGAGCCGCTGCGTGGCCCGGGTCAGGGCCACGTACAGGTCGCTGGTGCCGTACCGGGCGGGCTCGACCACGAGGACGGAGTCGAACTCCAGGCCCTTGGCCTGGCGCGGGTCGAGGAGGACGACCGACTGCGTGAGGTCGGGTTCGGCGCCCGCCGTCACGCGGTCCAGCCGGGCCGCGAGGCCACGGTGCAGGTCGCGCGGGGCGATCACCGCGAGCCGCCCCTCGTCCGGGGTGAGCTCCTCCACAGCCTTGGCGACAGCGCCCGCAAGGTCATCGGTGGCGCGTGCCCAGGGGCGTACGCCCGTGGAGCGGACCGAGCTCGGCGGCTCGAACTCCGGGTGCTCGGCGCGCACCACGGCCGCGGCCACGTCCATGATCTCGGCAGGGGTGCGGTAGTTGACGCCGAGGCGGGTGTGCTCCCAGCGGTCCTCGACGTACGGCGAGAGGATGCCCGACCAGGAACCGACCCCGGCCGCCTCCGCGGTCTGGGCCGGGTCGCCGACCAGGGTCATCGAGCGGGTCGGGCTGCGCCGCATCAGCAACCGCCACGCCATCGGCGACAGCTCCTGCGCCTCGTCGACGATGATGTGTCCGAACGCCCAGGTGCGGTCGGCGGCGGCGCGCTCGGCGGCGCTGCGGTGGTCGTCCTCCTCGTGCCGTTCGGCGAACCGCTCGGCGTCGATGATGTCGTGCGCGGACAGCACCTCGGAGGACTCGGGGTCGTCCTCCTCCTTGTCCTCGAACTCGTAGGTCCGGGACGCGTAGGACACGTCCAGCACGCCCTGCGCGTAGGCGATCTGCCGCTCCCGCTCGCGCTGCGCGCGCTCGCGGGCCAGCCGGTCGTCCTCGCCGAGCAGTTCGGCGGCCTCGTCGAGCAGCGGCACGTCCGCGACGGTCCAGCGCCGGGTCACCGGGCGGCGCACGGCGGCGGCGTCCTCGGCGGGCAGGAACTCCTCGGCCGCGGCGAGGAAGTCGGCGACGAGCCGCTGCGGGGTCAGCAGCGGCCACAGCTGGTCGATCGCGGCCCAGACCTCGGGGTTCTCGGCGAGATCGTCGCGGATCTGGGTGATGTCGCTGGGGTCGAGCAGGCTGGACCCGTCGAAGGGGTCGGTGCCGATCCGCTCGGCGTACAGCTCGGTGAGGGTGTTGAGGATGTGCCCCTCGAAGTGCTCGCGGGACGCGTTGTGCGGCAGCTTCGCGGCGCGGGTGCGCTCGCGGGCGACGCCGACGAGGCCGTCGTCCAGCATGAGCACCTCGCGCTCGTGCTCGATCGTGATCACCGGGTCGGGCAGCGCCTGCCGGCTGCGCACGACCTCGGCGAGGACGTCGGCCATCTCGGCGCGGCCCTTCACGGCCGCGGCCTCGGGCGTGTCGGTGGCGGTCGCCTTGACCCCGGGGAACAGCTCGCCGACGGTCGCGAGGAGCACACCGGTCTCGCCGAGGGAGGGCAGCACCTCGCCGATGTAGCCGAGGAACGCCGGGTTGGGCCCGACGATCAGCACCGCCCGCTTGGCGAGCAGTTCCCGGTGCTCGTACAGCAGATACGCGGCGCGGTGCAGGGCGACGGCCGTCTTGCCGGTGCCCGGGCCGCCCTCCACCACGAGCACGCCGCGGTGCGGGGCGCGGATGATGCGGTCCTGGTCGGCCTGGATGGTCTGCACGATGTCGCTCATCCGGCCGGTGCGCGCGGAGTTGAGCGCGGCGAGCAGCACGGCGTCGCCCGTCGGGTCCTCGTGGCCGGTGCGGGTCTCGTCGCCGAGGTCGAGGATCTCGTCGTGCAGGTGGGTGACCCGGCGGCCGTCGGTGGCGATGTGCCGCCGGCGCCTCAGCCCCATCGGGGTGTGGCCGGTGGCCAGGTAGAAGGGGCGGGCGACGTCGGCACGCCAGTCGATCAGGACCGGTGTGCGCTCGGCGTCGTCGGTGCGCAGGCCGATGCGGCCGATGTGGTGGGTCACGCCCGAGGTGAGGTCGATCCGGCCGAAGCACAGGGAACCGTCCACCGCGTTCAGCGCGGCGAGCAGCCCGGATCGCTCGGCGACGAGGATGTCCCGCTCCAGTCTGGCCTGCATGGGGGTGTTGCCCTGCGCGAGCGCGTCCGTGACGGAGGTCTCGGCGTCGCCGCGCAGCGCGTCCACGCGCGCGTACAACCCGTCGATGAATTCCTGCTCCTGCCGCAATTCATCGTCCGGAAATTCGGTGTTTGACAATTCCGCTCCCGCCCGGATATACTGTGCTCACTGAACTTCACTATGACTTCAATCGACTTGAAGTCACGAATGAACAAATATACGCAAGGAAATCCCCCGAGCGCAATTGCTCGGGGGATTTCCTCGTTTCCGGGCCGCCGAGCCCGCCCTCTACAGCACGTCGGCCAGTTCCTCCAGCAGCCGCCGCTTCGCCCGGGCGCCCACCATCGCCTTCACGGGCTCACCGCCGCGGAAGACCATGAACGTCGGCATCGACAGCACCTTGTTGGCCTTCGTCATCTCCGGGTTGGAGTCCACGTCGAGCTGCACCACCTTCAGCCGGTCGCCCTCCTCGGCGGCGAGGGCCTTCAGGACCGGCCCCATCTGCTTGCAGGGCGGGCACCAGTCGGCGGTGAACTCCACCAGCACCGGCAGGTCGGCGCCGATCACCTCCGCCTCGAAATCCGCGTCCGTCACATCCGTCACCATGTGTGCCTCCCCAGTTCGCACTGTGGCTCCGGACCCCCCGGAACCTCCGCCTCGGCGACCAGCTCGGCCCGCGCCAGCTGCCGGGCGACCGTCTTCCGCACGCTCGTCAGCTGACCGATCAGGGAGTCGAGTTCGTCCAGCTTGCGCCGGTAGACCGCGAGCGACGCCGGACAGGTGTCGCCCTCGGGGTGCCCGGCGCGCAGGCACTCCACGAAGGGCCGCGTCTCCTCCAGGTCGAACCCGAAGTCCTGCAGCGTCCTGATCTGCTCCAGCAGCTTCAGGTCGCACTCGTCGTACGTCCGGTATCCGTTGCCCTCACGCCGCGCGGGCAGCAGCCCCCGCGACTCGTAGTACCGCAGCGTCCGCGTCGTGGTCCCGGCCCGTGCGGCCAGCTCGCCGATTCGCATACGCACGAACGTAGTCCTTGACGCCGACGTCAAGGCAACAGCGGCTTGCGCTCCACCGGCGAGGTCAGCACGATCGACGTCGTGGTGCGGCCCAGCGCGGAGACCGCCTCCAGCACCTCTTCCAGGTGAACGGTGTCCCGGACGGCGGCCTTGAGGATCCAGCAGTCCTCCCCGACCACGTGGTGCACCTCGGTGATCTCGGGCCGCTCGATCAGCTCCAGGGTCCTGGGGTGCTTGAGGTTGTAGCCGCCGTGCGGGTCGACCCTGATGAACGCCTGGATGCCGTAGCCGAGCCGGGCCGGCACGACGTGGGCGCCGTAGCCGCTGATCACGCCCGCCGCCTCCAGTCGCCGCACCCGCTCGGTGACCGCCGCCGGGCTGAGCCGGACCCGGCGGCCCAGCTCGCTGAGCTTGATCCGGCCGTCGGTCTGGAGCAGCTGGAGGATCTGCCGGTCCAGCGCGTCGAAGGCCACCGAGGTTTCGTCGGCGACGGTGCGCGGATGCCGTGGTTCTTTCGGCGTAGCGGCCTGAACTCCCATGGTTCCCCCTTCAATGCGGGCATGTGCGCCAGGAGAATTATGGTCATGGAAAAGGCCCTGGAAGTCCTGGTCATCGGCGGGAACCGTTATGTCGGAAAGCGTCTGCTCGCACGGCTGCTCGCCGACGGGCACCACGTCACGGTGCTGAACCGGGGGTCCTCCCCGCCGCCTGCGGGAGTGGAGCACGTGGTCGCCGACCGGGACGACGAGCGGTCCCTGACGGGTGCGCTCGGCTCGCGCGTCTTCGACGTCGTCGTCGACCAGGTCTGCTACACCCCGCGCCAGGCGGCACTCGCCCGCCGTGTCTTCTCCGGCCGCACCCGCCGCTATGTGATGACCTCCACGGTCGAGGTGTACGAGTACGAGGACTCCCCCGCCCTCGTACGCGAGGAGGCCGTCGACCCGGCCACGGTCACCGTGGACCTCCGGCTGCCCTGGGACGACCCGGCGTTCCTGGAGGCCAACTACGGGGAGGGCAAGCGGCAGGCCGAGGCGGTCCTCGCAGCCGACGGCCCGGCGTTGTCGTACACGGCGGTGCGGGTGGCCCATGTGCTGGGCGGGAACGACGACTTCACCGGGCGGCTGGCCCACTACGCCGAGCGGATGCGCACCGGCGAGCCGATCGCCGTGCCGGTGGTGAACCGGCCGGCCACCTACGTCCACGTCGAGGAGATCGCCCGGTTCCTCGCCTGGGCGGCGGGCGAGGACTTCACCGGGCCGGTGAACGCCGCCTCCCACGGGACGCTGACCACCGAGGAGTTGTGCGAGGCCGTGGCCGCGCACGTCCCGGGCGGCCGGGCCGTGTTCCGGTCCGTCGAGGTCGGCGAGGTCTCCCCGTTCTCCTTCCGCCGCTCCTACGGCATGGACAACGCCCGGGCCGCCCGGCTCGGCTTCACCTTCACCGACGCCCGGCAGTGGCTGCCGCGTGCCGTCGCCGAGACGCTCGGGAAGGGCGACTGACATGCGCTACAGGACACTCGGCGGGCTGAAGGTGAGCGCGGTCGGGCTCGGCGCGATGCCGCTGTCCATCGAGGGCCGCCCGGACGAGAAGCGCGCGCTGGCCACCGTGCACGCCGCGCTCGACGCGGGCGTGACCCTCCTCGACACGGCCGACTCGTACCATCTGCCGGGCGCGGAGCCCGGCCACAACGAACGTCTGCTGGCCCGCGCGCTGGCCACGTACGGCGGTGACACCTCCGGCGTGCTGGTGGCGACGAAGGGCGGCCGTGGCCGCCCGGCCGGCGGCGACTGGACGGTGAACGGCTCCCCGCGCCACCTCAAGGCCGCCGCCGAGGCCTCCCGCGAGCGCCTCGGTGTGGAGGCGATCGGCCTCTACCAACTCCACAAGCCGGACCCCGAGGTGCCCTTCGAGGAGTCGGTCGGCGCCCTGCGCGAGCTGCTCGACGCGGGCACGATCCGGCTGGCCGGGGTGTCCAACGCGGACGCGGGCCGGATCCGCCGGGCGCGGGAGATCCTCGGCGAGAAGCTGGTGTCGGTGCAGAACCGGTACTCCCCCGCCGTCCGGGACAGCGAGCCGGAGCTGCGGCTGTGTGCGGAACTGGGGCTGGCGTTCCTGCCGTGGAGCCCGCTGGGCGGGCTGGCCCGCAGCTCCCTGGACGGCCCGTCGCGCACCGAGGGCAGGGAACGCCTGGCCGCCTTCCACGAGGTGGCGGAAGCCCGCGGTGTCAGCCCCCAGCAGGTCGGCCTGGCCTGGCTGCTGGCGCGCTCCCCCGCCGTCGTCCCGATCCCGGGGGCGAGCCGGCCGGAGACGGCGAGGGACTCGGCGGCCGCGGCGGACCTGCTGCTCACCAAGGAGGAGCAGGCCCGCCTGGACGAGGCCGCCGAGCCGGTCCGCGTCTAGCGCGCCCCGGCGGACTCCAGCTCCTTGTCCTCGGCGGGCTCGTCCGCGGTCTTCCCCCTGCCGGGCAGCAGCAGCGCCACCACGACCGTCCCGACACCCAGGATCACGGCCCCGACCAGACTGGTGTGCGCGACGGCGTCGGCGAACGAGGAACCCACCGCATCGGCCATCTGCCGTGCACCACCGGCGAGTTGCCCGGCCTGCGCCTTGAGCCGCTCCGCCTGCTGAGGGTCGCTCGTGTGCGCCGCCTGTTCGGCCAGCTGGCGCGCCTTGTCACCGATGCCCCGGGCGACGGCGTACCCGGCCCCGACGGAGTCCTGGGCCGTCTCCAGCGAGGAGGCGGGGAGCTTGCCGCCGGCCGTCGCGTCCGCGAGGTGGCCGGAGTACGACGTCGCGAGCAGCGAGCCGAGGATGGCGATGCCGAGCGACCCGCCGAGCTCCAGCGACGTGTCGTTCACCGCGCCGCCGACGCCCAGCTGGGACTCCGGGAACGCCCCCATGATCGCGTCCGTGCAGGGCGACAGCGCCAGCCCGATCGCGAGGCCGAGCACGATGAGGGGCGCGACGAAGTCGCCGTACGACGAGCCGGAGTCGACCCGGGTGAGCAGCGCCAGGGCCGCCGTACCGCCGACCATGCCGGCCGTCACGGTCCACTTCATGCCGACCCGCGGGGTGAGGTAGCCGGTGAGGGCGGAGCCCACGAAGACGGCACCGGCCAGCGGCAGCATGCGCAGGCCCGTGTCCAGGGCGTCGTAGCCGAGGACGAACTGGAGGTGCTGGGTCAGGTAGTAGAAGGCACCGAAGACGGCCAGGAAGAACAGGGCGACGGCGAGGTTGGAGCCCGCGAAGCGGCGGTCGGTGAAGCGGCGCACGTCGAGGACGGGACGCGGGTGGCGCAGCTCCCAGAGCACGAAGGCCACGAGCCCGGCGCCCGCGACGACCGCCGCCCCGACCGCCTTGACGCCCCAGCCGAAGTGCGGGCCCTCGATGATCATGTAGACGAGCGCGCCGATCCACACCACCGACAGCAGTCCGCCGCCGTAGTCGATACGGCCCTGGTGGCCGGACCTGGACGGCGGCACGAGGACGAGCGCGCCGACGATTGCCAGGGCGGCGATGGGCACGTTGATGAGGAACGTCGACGACCAGCCGTGGTGCTCCAGCAGCGCCCCGGCGACCAGCGGTCCGGCCGCGATGGCGAGTCCGGCCGTGNGGTCCACAGGGTGATGGCCTTGGCGCGTTCGGCGCGCGGGAAGGTCGCCGCGAGCAGGGACAGCGTGGCGGGCATGATCATCGCGGCGCCGGCGCCCATCACGGCACGCGCCGCGATCACCGCCGTGGCGCTGCCGGCGAGGTAGCCGGAGACGGCACCGCCGCCGAAGACGACCAGCCCGAGGACGAGCGCGCCCCGGCGGCTGTACTTGTCGCCTATGGCGCCGAGGAGCAGCATCAGCGCGGCGTACGGGACGGTGTAGCCGTCGATGACCCACTGGAGGTCGGCGCTGGACAGGCCGAGGTCCTCGGTCATGGCGGGCGCGGCGACGGTGAGGGCGGTGTTCGCCATCACGATGATCAGCAGGCTGAGGCAGAGCACGAGGAGCGCCCACCAGCGGCGTGCGTAGGGGCGGTCCATCCTCTCGGCCGGTTCGGTCATGACGAGTCGCATGGCAGGGGTCGCCTTCCTCGGACGTTCGCGACAGGTGGTGCGCGACATGGATTGCACAGCAGTGTGCAATTGCTCAGTCATGTGCAATGTACGCTTGTTGCACACCACTGTGCAAATGAAGGAGGCGAGCCCCGTGTGAGGGGCGTGCAGAATGGCTGCCATGCCTTCCGGTCACACCAGCCGCGCCGACGCCAACCGGCGCCGCATCCTCGACGTCGCCCTGGCCGAGCTGCTGCGCGACCCCGACGCGTCCATGGACCAGATCGCACGCGCCGCGGGCGTCGTACGGCGGACGGTGTACGGGCACTTCCCGAACCGCGAGGCACTGATCAGCACCCTCGTCGACGAGGCGGTTCAGGCCCTGTCGGCCGCGCACGCGGCGGGCCGGGAGGGCGTGGAGGACCCGGCGGAGTCCGTGGCCCGCTCGGTGCTGGCGGTGTGGGAGCTGGCCGACCGCTACCGGCTGCTGATCGCGCTCGCCCAGCGCACGGTCACCATGCAGGGCATCCGGGAGCGGCTCGCCCCCGTCCGGGAGGCCGCGACCGGGGTGCTCCGGCGCGGCCTCGACGAGGGCGTCTTCAGCTCACCGCTGCCGGCGCCGGCCCTGGCCTACGTGCACGAGCAGATGCTGGTCGCGCTGATGGAGGCCGTGAACGACGGGCTCGTGGCAGCGCGAGAGGCGGGCCGCTGCGCCGCGGTCACAGTGCTGACCGCGGCGGGCGTGCCCGCCTCGAAAGCCACCGAACTGGTGGCGAAGCTGAACGACTGATCTTGTCTGCGTTGATCTTGCCTGCGTTGATCTTGTCTGCTTACGGACCGGGCGGCTGAGCGACGGGGGGACACTCAGCCGCCCGGAGTCTCGCGGGGCGCGACGCGCGGCCGTCAGGCCTTCGCCAGCTCCTTCTCGCCGCCCTGCTCGGGCACCTCGGCCTGGTCGTCGGCCGGGCCGCCGTGCGCGTCGTCCAGCAGCGTCTTCTCGTCGAAGGGCAAGTGACCGGCGAGGACCTGGTCGACCCGCTCCTTGTCGATCTCCTTCGTCCAGGTGCCGATCAGCACGGTGGCCACGGCGTTGCCGGCGAAGTTGGTCAGCGCGCGGGCCTCGCTCATGAAGCGGTCGATGCCGACGATGAGGCCGATGCCGTCCACCAGGGCCGGCTTGTGCGATTGCAGACCACCGGCCAGGGTCGCGAGGCCGGCGCCGGTGACACCGGCGGCGCCCTTGGAGGCGACCAGCAGGAAGAGCAGCAGCGGGATCTGCTCGCCGATCGACATCGGCGTGCCCATCGCGTCGGCGATGAACAGGGACGCCATGGTCATGTAGATCATGGTGCCGTCGAGGTTGAAGGAGTAGCCGGTCGGGACGGTGATGCCGACCACCGGCTTGCTGACGCCCAGGTGCTCCATCTTCGCGATGAGCCGCGGCAGCGCGGACTCGGACGAGGACGTCGAGAGGATCAGCAGGAACTCACGGCCCAGGTACTTGAACAGCGTGAGGATGTTCAGTCCGGAGATCACGCGCAGCAGGATGCCGAGCACGATGAAGACGAAGAGGAAGCAGGTCACGTAGAAGCCGAGCATCAGCACGGCGAGGCTCTTGAGCGCGTCCACGCCCGCCGAGCCGGTGACGGCCGCGATGGCGCCGAAGGCACCGATCGGGGCGGCCCACATCACCATGGCCAGGATGCGGAAGACGAGCCGCTGGATGTGCTCGATACCGCGCAGGATCGGCTGGCCGGCCGAGCCCATGCCCTGGAGCGCGAAGCCGGCGAGCAGGGCGATCAGCAGGGTCTGGAGGACCGACTCGTTGGTGAAGGCGGAGACGATCGTGGTCGGGATGATGCCGAGCAGGAACTCGGTGGTGCTCTTGCCGGCCTCGGGGTCGATCTGGGCGTGGCCGGCGTCCTTGATCGCGTCGGTCACAGCGAGGCCGGTGCCCGGCTCCAGGATGTTGCCGACGACCAGGCCGATGCCCAGCGCGACCAGCGACATGATCGTGAAGTAGACCAGGGCGATACCGCCGACGGCACCGACCTTGGCGGCCTTCCGCACCGATCCGATGCCCAGCACGATCGTGCAGAAGATGATCGGCGAGATCATCATCTTGATCAGGTTCACGAAGCCCGTGCCGATCGGCTTCAGCCCGACCGCGAAGTCCGGCGCGGCCAGACCCACCGCGATACCGGCGGCGACCGCGATGATCACCGCGATGTAGAGATAGTGCGTGCGGTCCCGCTTGGGTTTGCGTGCGGCAGGTGCCGTATCGGCTGCGCTGGTCACGGCGGCCCTCCTTGACGACGTCGTCGGCATCACCGGCGTGCGGCTCACGTCCGGGACAGGGAGCGGGGAACTCCCGGAGATGCGTATTGGGGAATGCCGTGACTATGTCCTGCTCTGTGAGCGCGGTCACCCTTCCGTTCATTTAGTTCACAATCAGCCACGAGGCAGACTGACGGCATGCGCTTCTCCGTACCCGGTCCCCGCAGTCTGGCGGGCCAGCTCTTCGCCATGCAGGCCGTCCTGATCGCGGTCGTCGTGGCCGGATACGCGCTGTTCACTTACGTCAGCGACCGCAGCCAGGCCGAAGAGGCGGCGCGGCGCCAGGCCAGGGCGGTGGCGCGCTCCGTCGCCGACTCCCCTTCCGTGCTGGAGGCGGCCCGCACCTCCGACCCGACCGCCGAGCTCCAGCCGTACGCGCTGAAGGTCATGCGGGACACCGAGGTCGACTTCATAACGATCATGAACCCGCGGGGCATCCGCTGGACGCACCCCGACCCGGACCAGATCGGCCAGCCCTTCCGGGGCCACACCGCGAAGGCCCTGAAGGGCGAGACCTTCGACGAGACCTACACCGGCACGCTCGGCCCCTCGGTCCGCGCGGTCACCCCGATCCAGGACGGCAAGGAGATCGTCGGCCTGGTCAGCGCGGGCATCCGGGTCGAGGAGATCACCCAGCGGGTGCAGGACCAGCTGACGGCCCTGCTCGGCGTCGCGGCCGGCGCGCTGGCCCTGGGCGCCGTCGGCACCTATGTCGTCAACGCCCGGCTGCGCCGCCACACCCACGGCATGAACGCGGCCCAGCTCAGCCGGATGCACGACTACCACCAGGCCGCCCTGCACGCCGTACGCGAGGGGCTGCTGATGCTGGACGGGCAGTACCGTGTGGCGCTGATCAACGACGGAGGGCGGGAGCTGCTCGGCGTGGCCGGGGACGTGGTGGGCAGGTCGGTGGCAGAGCTGGGGCTGCCCGCCCCGCTGACGGGCGCGCTGCTGGCGTCGGAGCCGCGGGTGGACGAGGTGCATCTGACGGCGTCGCGGGTCCTGGTGATCAACACCTCTCCGGTGTCGGGCGGTGAGCGGCGCGGTACGGTCGTCACCCTGCGCGATGTCACCGAACTCCAGTCACTGATGGGCGAGTTGGACTCCGAGCGGGGCTTCACGCAGGCGCTGCGCTCGCAGGCGCACGAGGCGGCGAACCGGCTGCACACGGTCGTCTCGCTGATCGAGCTCGGCCGGGCGGAGGAGGCGGTGGAGTTCGCGACGGCCGAACTGGAACTGGCACAGGCACTGACCGACCAGGTCGTGGCAGCGGTGAGCGAGCCGGTGCTGGCGGCACTGCTGCTGGGCAAGACGGCCCAGGCGAACGAGCGGGGCGTGGAGCTGATGGTGTCGGAGGACAGCAGCCTGGACGACGGCCTGCTGCCGGAGTCCCTCCCGTCGAGGGACCTGGTGACCATCCTGGGCAACCTGATCGACAACGCCGTGGACGCGGCACAGGGCAGCACGCGGGCGCGGGTGACGGTGGCGGCGTACACCCAGGACACCGAGGACCCCGAGGCCCTCGATGACGCCCCGGAGTTGGTACTGCGGGTCTCGGACACGGGCCCGGGCGTGGACCCGGAGCACGCCGAGGCCGTCTTCCAGCGCGGCTTCTCGACCAAGCCGGCTGGGCCGGGCGGCCGGGGGCTGGGGCTGGCCTTGGTACGGCAGGCTGTCCAGCGGCACGAGGGGACGCTGTCGGTGGCGGGGGCCGACGGGGGCGGGGCGGAGTTCGAGGTACGGCTGCCGCTGCGGGAGTCGGGGGCGGTGGCCGAGGGCGTGACATCCAGGACCTCGGTGTCCAGAGGCGCTGGAGGCAACGCATGACGAGCGACAGCACGCCCGAGAGGGACATCCGTGTCCTGGTCGTGGAGGACGACCCGGTCGCCGCCGACGCGCACGTGATGTACGTCGGCCGGGTCCCCGGCTTCGTGGCGGTGGGCAAGGCGCACACGGGCGCGGAGGCACGCCGGGCCCTGGAGCGCACGCCCGTCGACCTGCTCCTGCTCGACCTGCACCTGCCGGACGTGCACGGACTGCACCTCGCGCGGTCCCTCCGGGCGGCCGGACACCAGGCGGACGTGATCGCGGTGACGTCGGCGCGCGATCTGGCGGTCGTGCGCGAGGGCGTCTCCCTCGGAGTCGTGCAGTACGTCCTGAAGCCGTTCACCTTCGCGACCCTGCGGGACCGCCTCGTGCGGTACGCGGAGTTCCATGCCGCGGTCGGCGAGGCGAGCGGCCAGGACGAGGTCGACCGGGCGCTGGCGGCCCTGCGCGCGCCCGGCCCGGCCGCCCTGCCCAAGGGACTGAGCGCACCGACGCTGGAGCGGGTGACCGTGGCCCTGCGCGACAGCGCGGAGGGCCTCACGGCCGCCGGTGTGGCGGAGACCGTGGGCATCTCCCGCATCACGGCCCGTCGTTACCTGGAACACCTCGTGGACGCGACGAGCGCCGAGCGGAAGCCGGTTTACGGGCAGGTGGGGAGGCCGGAGCTGGTCTATCGGTGGGTGCGGAGCGAACACAAGTAGGGAGCGTCAGCGGTGCGTGCGCGCAGACCTCGTGTACATCACGACCTGCACTCCGAGCCCCGCCACGGCAAGCGCCTCCAGCACCGACAGCACGACGAGCAACCCGCCTGCGTCCCCGCTCGCCCAGAAGACGACCAGCGCCGCCAGCGGTATCGCGCAGAATGCCGTCAGGTCGACCACGGTCTGAATCGCCTTGCGGGACCGGCGCCGGGTGTCACTCCGGTGGTACGCCTCCCATCCGAAGGTCGCGAAGCCACCGTGCGCGGCGAGTTCAGCCAACCGGGGGCCCAGATCGTCCCGGACGTAGTAGCCGATCGCCGAGATCTTCTCGTCGTTGACGAGGTAGGTCCACCCCAGGACGACGCCCACCGGCGGCAACGCCAGCAGCATCGAGGGTTGCTTGGCCTGGGCCGTGGCCGCGATGACGGCGGCGACCACCCCGAGGGTGACGTACAGCAGGTTGTCGCGGAAGCCGATCCGCGCCTTCTGCTCGTCCTTCACGGTCTGATACTCGGCGAGGAGTAGTTGGCCGACGGTGATGTCGTCTCGGTCTGACACTTCCTCGTCCCCCCGGGCGCTCCTCGTTCGGTGCCAATACAGGCGTGGTGCAGGTCACTTGGACGTACCTTAAAGGGGTGCCTGACACAAAACCCACAGTCGCGGTGCTGACCGCGTTGTCACTGGAGTACGCGGCCGTACGGGCTCACCTCACGGACCTGCGGAAGCGGGAGCATCGCCGGGGAACCCGGGCGGAGGTGGGGCGGTTGCCCGGTACGCCGTGGTCGGTGGCACTGGTCGAGATGGGCGAGGGGAACCTGACGGCCGCGGCGCTGACCGAGCGTGTGATGTCGTGGCTGGAGCCCGAGGCCGTCTTCTTCGTGGGAGTCGCCGGGGGGTTGAAGAGCGACATCGCGCTGGGTGACGTGGTGGTGGCGACCAAGGTGTACGCGGTCCACGGCGGAAAGGAGACACCGGAGGGCTTCCTCGTACGGCCGGAAGCGTGGCGGGCCTCGCACCGGTTGGCCGCGGCGGCGCGGGACGCCTTGCGGGACGATCCGCGGGCGCATCTGAAGCCGGTCGCGGCGGGGGATGTGGTACTGGCGGCTGTGGAGTCCGGGCTGGCCGAGCATCTGCGGAGGCATTACAACGACGCGGCCGCCATGGAGATGGAGGGCTCGGGGGTCGTGAGTGCGGTGCATCTCGCCGGTGGGGATGCGCTGGTGATCCGGGGGATCAGCGATCGGGCTGACGGGGACAAGTCCCGCGTGGACGCGGAGGGCCGGCAGCCGAGGGCCGCGGCGAGTGCGGCCGCGGCGGTGGTGGCGGTACTGCGGGAGCTGCGGCCGGTCGGGGGGCGGGCGTCGGTTTCCGGCGGCTTCGACGACCCTGAGGAGGGCCCCCATCGCGGGCCGGCGCACGGAGGGGACCACCTCGACTTCCGGGGGAGCACCTTCCACGGGCCCGTCATCGCCAAGCAGATGGGGCGACGGGACGGGGAACGGCAGTAGCTCGGGGCCGGGACCCGTTCATGGTCCGGTGCCGGTGGCGACGGCCGCGCTCCCGGGAGTACCCGCGGCGTTCACGGGACGGGACGAGGACCTGGCCCGGCTGATGCCGGTGCTGGACCCGTCGGCGGGTTCCGACCTGCCGGTGGTGATCTGCGCGGTGTCCGGGCTGGGGGGCATCGGGAAGACCGCGTTGGCGTTGTACGCGGCGCACCGGGCGGTCGCGGAGGGGTGGTTTCCCGGTGGCACGTTGTTCGTCGACTTCCGGGGATACGACAAGGACCCCGTGACGGCTGATCAGGCGCTGCTCACGCTGTTGGACGGGATGGGGGTGCGGAGCTCGGATCTGCCGCAGACGGCGAACGCTCAGTACGCGCTGTATCGGCGGCTGCTGGCCGAGGAGCGCCGGTCGATGCTGCTGATCCTCGACAACGCGTCGGATCCGGAGCAGGTCTCCCCGCTCGTGCCCGGGACGGATCACCACCGGGTGCTGATCACGTCTCGGGATCGGCTGACCGACCTGGACGCGCGGCTGTTCGACCTCGACGTGCTCAAGCCGGAGGCGGCGGCCGAGCTGATCGACCGGTCGTTGCGGTTGAGCGACGGGAGTGACGACCGGGCCGCCCGTGAGCCGGATGCCGTTGCCGAGCTTGTCATCCTGTGCGGTCTCCATCCGCTTGCGTTGCGGATCGCTGTCGGCATGCTGCGCAAACGCCGGTACCGGAGCATCGCCTCGCTCGTGGGCGAGTTGCGGGAGGCCGAGGATCGGGCGGGGGCTTTGGGGGTCCGGCCCGTCTTCGAGGTGGCGTACGGACAACTGGCGCCGGAGCCGGCGAGGTTGCTGCGGTTGGTGTGCCTCGCTCCTACGGCCGAGGTCAGTGGTGAGGCGGCCGGGGCGTTGGCCGGACTCGGGCTCGAACAGACGGCCGGTCTGCTGGAGGAGCTTGCTACCTCGCACCTTGTGACGCCGGTGCCGACCGGTGGAGATGTGCGGTGGCGGTTGCACGACCTGGTGCGGGCCTTCGGGGCGAGCGTGGTGGCGGGGGATGCGGATCTGCGGGCGGAGGGGGAGGCCGCGCGGGAGCGGATCCTGGAGTTCTACCACCGGTGGACGACTGCGGCGGACGACCGGCTGAACTGGCTGCCGGGCATGCCGGAACCGGAGCGGTTCGCGGACGTGGCGGAGGCACTGGCATGGCTCGACGGGGAACGGACAGGCCTGGTGGGGGCGGCACAGTGGGCACGTGAGGGGCGGCACGCGAGCCTCGCGGTGAAGTTGACCGTACGCCTGACCAGGTACTTCGACTGGCGGCGCTACTACGATGAATGGTCCGGTCTCGCGCGCATCGCTCAGGAAGCCGCCCACCGTGCGGGAGACGTCGTCGGTGAGATCGATGCCTGGGACAGACTGGCCATGGCACTGCGTGAGGTCGACAAGCCGGAAGAGGCGATCGCCGCACACAGACACTGTCTCGCTCTGCTCCAGGCCGTGGGAGA
The DNA here is from genome assembly GCA_000415505.1 of Streptomyces afghaniensis 772. Lineage (GTDB taxonomy): Bacteria > Actinomycetota > Actinomycetes > Streptomycetales > Streptomycetaceae > Streptomyces > Streptomyces afghaniensis. Next base: position 2,813 of record KE354199.1, on the reverse strand, counting down.
CGACAGGCGTGTGGCCAACGCGTGGGACGGCCTTGGTCTTGCCCTGACCGTCGCGGGTCGTTTTGAGGAGGCTATCGACGCGAACATTCGGGTCCTGGATCTGCGCCGGGCGGCCGGGGACCGTCGTAACGAGGGCAACTCATGGAACCATCTCGGCATCGCGCTGCACGAAGCGGGCAGAGTGGAAGAGGCCATTGATGCCTACACCCACGCCCGCGACCTGTATGAAGCCGTCGAGGACCGCAACCGCGCAGGTATGGCGTGGCACAACCTCGGCAACGCTCTGATGGACGCGGGCCGTTTGCCGGAAGCCATGGACGCCTACGGCAACTCCCGGGTGAGACACCGTGAGTTCGGTGCCTGGTACCACGAAGGCACGGCCCTCTGGGCCCTCGCTCGCGCTCATGAGGCCGCCGGCCATCCCGTCGAAGCCCGGACGGCCTGGCTCGACGCCGCCGAAGCCTTCGCTCGTGCCGACGCCACCGAAGAAGCCGCCGAAGCCCAATCCGCCGCAGACGCATTGACCTGACTAGACCACTCAACCTACGTTCACCGGGCAGCCATCCCCGCGCCACAACGAAGTGAGCCCGCAGGAGGTCATGCCCGTGCGCCCCACCGCCGCCTTACTCCCTGCCGTCTTCGTCGCAGCCACGCTCACTGCCTGCGGCAGCAGCTCCGGCAGCGACCCCGACACCGTGAAGGTCTCCTTCAAACAGTCCACGGACAACTCCATCAAGGTGATGGACACCTATCTGGCGGACATCAAGAAGCAGTTCGAGAAGGCCCACCCGGGCAAGAAGGTCGAGCTCGTCCCGATCAAGGCCCCGGACTCGGAGTACTACACCAAGCTCCAGCAGATGCTCCGCTCCCCCAAGACGGCACCCGACCTGGTCTACGAGGACACGTTCCTCATCAACTCGGACATCACCAGCGGCTACCTCAAGCCCCTTGACCCCTACCTCGCCAAGTGGCCGGACTGGAACCGGTTCATCGACACGGCGAAGGCGGCCGCCAAGGGCGAGGACGGCAAGACGTACGGCGTCCCCGACGGCACCGACACCCGCGGACTCTGGTTCGACAAGGACGTCTTCGCCAAGGCCGGCCTCCCCGCCGACTGGCAGCCGAAGACCTGGAAGGACGTCCTGACCGCGGCCCGCACCATCAAACAGAAGGTCCCCGGCGTCATCCCGCTCAACGTCTACACGGGCAAGCCGGTCGGCGAGGCGGCCACCATGCAGACCTTCGAGATGCTGCTCTACGGCACGAACGACGGCAGCACGGACCCCCTCTACGACAAGAACGCGAAGAAGTGGATCGCCGGCGGCCAGGGCTTCAAGGACGCACTCTCCTTCGTCGAGACCGTCTACAAGGAGAAGCTGGGCCCGGACGTCTCCGACGCGCTCGACCCGAACGTCATGACCCGGGTCCGCGGCGAGTGGCTCCCGAAGGGCAGGCTCGGCATCGCCCTCGACGGCTCCTGGCTGCCCCAGGACTGGCTGCCCGGCAGCGGCCACGAGTGGCCCGAGTGGTCGAAGAAGCTGGGCCTGGCCGCCATGCCGACCCAGAACGGCCAGGCGCCCGGCAAGGTGAGCATGTCCGGCGGCTGGACCTGGTCGATCCCGGCCAAGGCCGGCAACCCGGACCTGGCCTTCGAGTTCATCAAGACGATGCAGACCAAGGCCAACGCGCAGAAGTGGTACGTCGCCAACTCCGGCATCGCGGTCCGCGAGGACGTGGCGAAGGACCCCGGGTACGCCACCGCCCAGCCCGGCACCAAGTTCTTCACCGACCTGGTGCGGCACACCCACTACCGCCCCGCCTACCCGGCCTACCCGAAGGTCTCGACGGCCATCCAGGAGGCCATGGAGGGCGTGACGACGGGCGACACGTCGGTGGACGAGGCTACGAAGAACTACGTGGAAGCCTTGAAGGACGCCACGGACGACCAGGTCGTCGAGCGATAGGCGACGGGGACGCCCGATGACCACCACAGCACCGCACACCGACCTCGGAAAGACGCCCGGCCCCACGGCTCCCCGCCGCCCCCCGCGTCGGCCGGGCCCACTGGTCCGGGCCCTCCCCCTCACGCCCGCCGTCGTCCTCCTGCTCCTCTTCCTCGCCGGCCCGATCGCCTACTGCGTCTCCATCGCCTTCACCGACCTCCAGCTCACCGGCCAGGCCGAGGACTCGTTCGTCGGCTTCGAGAACTTCACCCGGGCCTTCGGGGACGAGGCGTTCCGCAACGCCGTATGGCTGACGCTGGTGTTCACGGTCCTGTCGTCCCTCATCGGGCAGAACACGCTCGGCCTCGCCCTGGCGGCGCTGATGCAGCGCGCGTCGAAACCGGTCCGCACGCTCACCGGCGGCATCGTCGTCACGGCCTGGGTCCTGCCGGAGGTCGTCGCCGGTTTCCTCCTCTACGCCTTCTTCCGCCGCGAGGGCACTCTGAACGGCATCCTGGACTGGCTCCACCTGCCCTCCCAGAACTGGCTGTTCACCCTCCCGATCCTGGCGGTGTCCTTCGCCAACGTCTGGAGGGGCACGGCCTTCTCGATGCTGGTCTACTCGGCCGCGCTGAACGAGATCCCCCAGGAGATCACCGAGGCCGCCGAGGTCGACGGGGCCGGGGCCTGCGCCGCATGTGGCACATCACCCTCCCCATGATCCGCCGCTCCATCGCCACGAACCTGATGCTCAACACCCTCCAGACCCTGTCGGTCTTCGGGCTGATCTGGGTGATGACCAGGGGCGGCCCGGGCGGCAAGAGCCAGACGCTGCCCCTCTTCATGTACGAACAGGCCTTCAGAACAGCC